>JAJYWG010000413.1 GCA_021791615.1 Actinomycetes bacterium | reverse complement strand
GATCGTTGCCGTTGGCGTCTTGGTGGCCGGGACAGGAAGCTGGCCGTCCCGGAACCACCGCCATTGGGTCTGGTAGTGCACGCCTTCTTGCTCAGCCCACTCGGAGAGCTTCACCCTCGTGCTCTACGACGCATGCTCGTAGATGTTCAGTGATATCGAAGGTAGCTGTTGGCATCCCTCTCACCCCCGGGAACGTCCCGTAGTAGTGGTCGAAGGAGCGGTTCTCCTGCATGAGGTAGATCACGTGCTCTATCGCGCCCAGGTCTGACCCGGCCGGCGCGATGCCAGCGGCCTTTCGCACGGTGGTCGGTGTCGGCCCAGCACCGCAACCGGCCGCTCCCAGAGCCAGCGCACCGGCCCCGGCCACCACTGCCGCCTCGAGGAACCGGCGCCGATCGAACGCGGCGGCCCTTCTCGCGCCCTCACCCCGTGCGCCCACGCTCACCCCCCTCCATGATGTGACGCTGGTAGGTCAACGACCGTTGCCGTTCTCGTCAACGGCGGCGATCACCCCCGGGTCGTCGTTGCGAACGTTCCCGACCCGCGGGTCCACCCGATGATGGACCAGCGTACCGGACGGTGCCGGGCCGAGGACCGATTGGAGCTCCGGTCCGGCGGGTTGGGCCGGGTCGAGCCAGACACCCAGGACGTCTCGTTCGAGGACGACCGGCATCCGGTCGTGGATCCCGGCCATGTCCGTCCCTGCACTCGTGGTGAGGATGGTGCACGTGCTCATATCGCTCTTCTGCGCGCTCTCGGGAGGCGTCCGTCCTCCGGGCTCCCACAGGCCGGCGAACGCGAGCAGGTCACCGTCGGCGCGCGAGAAATAATGCGGTCCGCTTCTGCTGCCGGGACCTTTCTGCCATTCGAAGAACCCGTCTGCCACCACCACGACGCGGCGCGACATGAAAGCTGCGCGAAACGAGGGACGGGTCGCCGCGGTCTCCGAGCGAGCGTTGAACAGCCGACCCGTGGTCGCCCTGCTCTTGTCGGGTGCCCACGGCGGCACGAGCCCCCAGCGGTAGCGGTCCAAGACGAGCTCGTCCCCCTCCGGCGTGACGCGCTCGGTCATCCCGTAGACCACGCTCGCCGGCGACACGTTCCAGCGAGGAGGTGACGCGGGGTCCACGCTGTCGGCCAATCGGGCACCGAAGAGCGACGCGATCCTGCTCGGCGGCGTGTAAAGAGCGAAGCGTCCGCACATTGTGGGGTCAGGCTACGTCGCTTTCGACGCTGCCAGAGGTTGGAGACGACGGGCGTAGACGGGCGTAGACGGGCGGGGACGGACCCAGACGGGCGCAGAGGGGGGCGTCCCGGTGCTGCCGTGTTGGTGTGACCTCAGAGGTCGGGCATGCCGAGGTCGAGGTTGGGGGCGTCCAGACCACCGTCGACCTCCAAGATCTTCCCGGTAAGAAACGATCCGGCCGGAGAGGCGAGGAAGACGATCGCGGCCGCGATCTCATCGGGATCGCCGATCCTGCGAAGCGGCGTTGCCTCCTCCATGGCCGTCCTGAGCTGGTCATCCCCGAGGACGGCGTTGAGCGCAGACGTCGCGGCCGAACCGACCGCGACCGCGTTCACCCTGATGCGCGGGGCGAGATCGCGGGCAGCCAGTCGCGTGTAGTGGCTCAGGGCCGCCTTCGCCGTGCCATACGCGACATAGCCACGCCCGGCAACTCGTCCCATGACCGAAGAGACGTTCACGATGGTTCCCTCACCGGATTCCAGCATGAGCGGCACCGCTGCTCTGGTCAGTGCGTGGGCAGTGGCGACGTTGAAATGAAAAGCGCGCTCAAGGTAGCCCACCGAAGTATCGAGAAGGGGCCGGGGCATCGTTCCCCCGACGTTGTTGACGACGATGTCGAGGCGACCGAATGCCTCGCGCGCGGCTGTCGCCAGTGCCGCGACTGATCCCACGTCGTTCAAGTCGACTGCGAGGATCTCGGCCCGCCGCCCGCAGGCAGCCACCTGCTCGGCCACCGATTGGAGCTGGCTCTCAGTCCTCGCTGCGATCAGCACATCGGCTCCGCATTCGGCAAGGGCACGGGCGGTGGCCGCACCAATCCCTCGACTGGCCCCCGTGACCACGGCAACCCGGTCAGTGAGACGGAAACGCTCAAGGATCATGGCCACGTTCCTTTTTGCGGGAGCTGGGGCTTGCGGGAGCTGGGGCTTGGGGGAGCTGGGGCACGCCTGCGGTGGAGGGCCGGCCGGGGACGAGAATATCGAATCGGTCACGCCCTTGGGTGCCACCGTACCGGCGTACCGCCGTACCTTGGCCGAAGAGAACGACCGGGTTTCGCACCTGCACCTCACCTTCCAATCCCCAAGGAGCGCGGACTGGTCGATCTCTCGTCCATCGTGATCCATCTTGGTGCTTGACGCACCTGCGCGCGGCGGAGACGATTGGCCATGGACCAGATGACGGGCGAGGAGGGATGACTGTGACTGTGGCCGATGTCGGACACCACGATGCCTTGACAGCGGACGAGGTGTTCCGCATCGAGCGCAGGGGTATCGACTACGTCCCCGAAAGCGAACGCTGGGCAACGCCACGAAGCCTGTTCGGGATGTGGGCCGGGGCCATAACCAACTTCGAGATCTTCATCTACGGCGCCATCCTCATGGCCTTCTTCGGGGTGACCTTCTACCAGGCCGTCGTGCTCATCGTCGTGGGGAACCTGTCCTACCTCCTGCTCGGGCTGACCTCCCTCCAGGGACCCGATGCCGGCACGACCACGTTCACCGTGAACCGGGCTGCCTACGGCCCGAACGGCGGACGGGTCATGGCGTTCTTCAACTGGCTCACGCAAGTGGGGTTCGAGACTGAGGGTCTGGCGCTGGTCGTGCTGGCCGGTATCGCCCTGGCCGCGAAAGCTGGCTTTGCCGCCGGGACGCCGGCAAAGATCGTCTTGATCGTGCTCGCCGCAGGGATCCAGCTACTCCTGCCGCTTTTCGGGCACGGGACGATCCTGAAGGTTCTCAAGTGGCTCGCCATTCCCTTCGTCGCGCTCTTCGTCATCCTCGCCGTGCTCACCGCTGGCAAAGTGCACCTCCACGGAGTGCACCCCGGCGCCGGATGGGCGGAATGGATGGCCGGGCTTGCCTTCGTGATCGTCCTCTCCGGGCTCGGGTGGACGGAGAACGGCAACGACTACTCGCGCTACATCCCTCGCCAGGCGTCCAAGGCCTCCATCGTCGGGTGGGTCTTCGCCGGCACCTTCATACCCTCCGTGCTCCTCATGACCCTTGGGGCAGCGGTAGGGACGTACGTCCCCACCCTGGCCACAAAGAACCCGATGCCTGCGCTGCCGCACGTGTTCGCCGCGTGGTTCCTCATCCCTTTCCTGATCGTGGCCGTCATACAGCTCTTCTCCATCAACAGCCTGGACCTCTACTCGTCAGGTGTCACGCTTCAGGCGCTCGGCCTGCGCCTCAAACGCTGGCAAGCCGTGCTCGTCGACACCGTCATCGCAGGGGGTTTGACCGCCTACGCCATCTTCTCCTCGTCGTTCACCACCCTGCTCACTGATTTCGTCGACTGCGTGATCGTGTGGATCGCCCCGTGGACCGCCATATTCCTCGTCGATTGGCTCATGCGTCGCCGCCGCTACGTCCCCGGGGAGCTGCAGAAGGAAAAGGAGGGGCTGTACTGGCGCAACGGGGGGTTCCACTGGCCAGCGATCATCGCCCAGGTTGTGGGGATGTTTGCCTCGCTCATGGGACTCAGCCAGACATTTTTCCACGGGTTGCTGGCCTCCCATACCGGAGACGCCGACTTCAGCGTGTTCCTGGGGCTGGGAGTGGGCGGGGGTCTCTACGCCATCCTCGCCTGGCGATCGGTGCGTCGCGAGGCGTCCACGCAAGTCGAGATGCTTGACGCCGCCACTGGCGAGAGCTGACCGGACGCGCCGCAGTCGCCTGTCATACTCCTCGCGCCAACGGGCATTGCTCGTCGTCGCGCCCGCTGGACGTCTCATCGGTGGGCCGGGCGTCCTCACCGCCGTTAGTAACCCCTGCCCAAGGATGATCACCATTCGAAGCCCGGCTCGGTATTGCCCGGAGGGATGGCCCAACGGTCGAAGTCCTTTGGACAGATGAGCTCGGCGTACCCAAAGATGGGTGGCGTGATCTGGGTTCGGGACGTCTTGCACGGGCCGGTGGGGATTCGTCGGCTTGATCCGCGTCGGATTGATCCGCGTCGGGTTGGGCAGACCGCTGGGTTCATGACCGGTCCAACTGCCGGCATGGGCGCCGGTGAGCACATTGACGCCGCAAGCTCCGTCAGATAGGGCGGGTGGTCATGATCGTCGGAGTACCCAAAGAGCGTAAGGCGGACGAGCATCGAGTGGCGATCACCCCAGCAGCGGTTCGCGAGCTCCGCGCGCACGGTCATACGGTTCTCGTCGAGACCGGAGCGGGTGACGGCTCGTCCATCACGGACGAAGAGCTCCGAAGCAACGGGGCCGACGTGGTGAACGATGCCGAGGAGATCTGGGCCCGATCAGGGCTCGTCCTCGGAGTCAAAGAGCCAGTACCCGAGCAATACCCGCTCCTCGGACTGCGGCGCGATCAGGTGTTGTTCACGTACCTTCACCTCGCCGCGTCCAGGGACTGTACCGACGCGCTGGTGAACGCCGGCACGACCGCCATCGCCTACGAGACGGTCCAGCGACCCGACGGCTCGCTGCCGCTCCTCACGCCGATGAGCGAGGTCGCCGGTCGCATGGCGCCATTCATGGCAGCTCATCACCTGATGAGACCCGGTGGAGGCCGCGGCGCTCTCTTGAGCGGTGTCCCAGGGGTCGAGAGCGCGAAAATCGTCATCCTCGGTGCTGGAGTCGTCGGGATGGCAGCTGCCACCCTTGCCGTCGGCATGCATGCCCGAGTGTTCGTGCTGGATCAGAATTTGGATCGTCTCCGGCAATTCGACCACCATTTTCGCGGGGCCCTCGAGACCATTGCATCAAGCTCTCATGCCATCGAAAGGACGTGCGTCGATGCCGAGGTGGTGATCGGTGCAGTCCTTGTCGCCGGCGCCAGAGCTCCCGTCCTCGTCACCGATGAGCTGGTCGATCGCATGCCTTCGGGGTCGGTGCTCGTGGACATCGCGGTGGACCAAGGCGGCTGCTTCGAATCAACCCGCCCCACGACGCACTCCGACCCAGTGTTCGAAGCTCATGGGTCGATCTTCTACTGCGTCGCCAACATGCCAGGGGCGGTTCCCCATAGCGCCACCCACGCCCTGGTGAATGCCACCTTGCCGTATGTGCTCGAAATTGCCGGACAAGGCTGGCAAGCCGCAGCAAAGGCGGATCCCGCGTTGGCGCTCGGGGTCAACGTCACCGGTGGACACGTCGTCTGCCCACCGGTAGCCCAAGCCCACGGCTTGGAGCTCACCCCTTTGGCGTCGGTGTGGTGATCACTCCGATCAGAGCACTCGTTCAACGATGCCCGCAGCGATCACGACCACCGATGCCAGCAGGATCCCGCAGGCATTCACCCACAGGCCAATTTGCTCGTCGTGGGGGAACGTCGGCACCGAGCTGGCGGCAAGTGCGTTGTAGATACCCCCGATGCCCCACACCAACAGGCCGACACCGAACAGTGCGATCAACGTCCCCATGACCCGTCGGCGGCGCCAGGAGGAGTCGCCCGGGAATTGCGTCCACCCGTAAGGAGCTGTCATCGGGTAGGAGCCATACATCGGGTAGCCGAACGGCGGAACCGACGGGGGGCCTGGCGCAACGGCCGGGCTTGCACCGGCATATGGGGTGGTACCCGGACCGGCAGGACTCGCGGCAGCAGCTTCGGGCGAGGAGGCCAGCGGAGCTTGGACACCCGGTGGTGGTGATGTGATCCCGGGAACTGCGGATTGTGCTCTCGCAACCTGCTGCGCCTGTGCCTCGGCGGCGACCAACGCATCGGGCGGCGGGTACCAGCGTCCGTCACTGGCCTGCCACCACCCTGGACCTCGGGAGCCCTCACTCATTCCACAACCTTTCCGCCGTCCAGTTCCGTTGCGGGCTCCTCAGCGGCGAGCACGCACCAGAATCAGTCCGACACCGCTCAGAGGAACCTGACGTGCCGCTCCCCAACGCTAGCGACGGATCATTGGGTAGGTACGCCGCCCGCCGATCCGAGGATGGCCGGGGCTCGGGGAGTGCCATCACGGGGGCGGGTGCTACCGGGCTCACCTCAGTCCAACCCGTTGCCGCCGCGATGTCCCCCGGATAGGGTAATTTCCGAATTTTCACAGCCTGAAGTAGGCATGTCACAGTCTGTGAAGGGGAGGGTGCAGTGGTAGACACCGCCGAATTTCGGTCGGCCGAACCGGAAGCCGACGGAGTTTCGGCCGGCGCAGGGACGCTTCCGTCGAACGGTTCGCCGCCCGGAGCTTCCCTGCCCGGAGAAGCCTCGAGACCGGACTTTCAGATCGTTCCATTGCGAGCACTGCCGTTCGTGGGAATCATCCTCGTCGGCCTGGTGGTCTCCATCGCAGGCAATTGGCTGTGGGCGCTGGACTTCTACCACGTCGTCGGCGGCGGGTTATGGACCGGAATCGATCTGTTCGTCGGGTTCGTCATCGGACCGATCCTGGGGAGGCTCTCGCTCCCGGCCCGCGTGGAGTTCTCCACCCGATTCATGCCCAAGATGCTGATCATCATGCCGACCCTCGTGACCATGACGCTCGGGGCGGGCTTCCAACTTGCCCGTCACCTGGGAACGCTCAGCTCGGCATACCCCCACCACGCCTGGGTGGTCGTCTCGTTCGTCGTCGTCGGAGTGATGACGGTCGTTGCGCTCGGGGTGCTCGAACCGGCCAACATTGCCGTGCTCTTCGAGCTGAAGAAACCGCGACCTGACGGTGAGGTCATCGGCAAGCTCATGAAGCGGTTCGTCTATTCGGCAGGCATTACCGGCGCGATGCAAGTGGCAACGCTCATCATTATGACGAGGTTGGCGACGTGAGCGCCCATGCTGCCTCCCAGGCGCTCTCCGGCGACGGTTCCCCGTTGGCCGCACCTCCCTCGCGGCTTCCCCCCGTCTCCCAAGTTGCGACGGTCGTTCTCGGTCTCATCGTGGTCGGTGGGATCTACATGTCTGCATACCTGCCCCGCCACGCGCCCTTGACAGTACCCATCGGTTTGCTGGGCGCGGCGGCAGTCCTCATCGTCGTCGATCTCGTCCTTCTCGTGAGGATCGAGACCTTCGCTTGGCGTGTCTTTTTCAAGGTATGGCGGTGGGCGATCCTCGCCTACTGCGTCGTGGCTGGAATGCTGGAGTACGTGTTCGTCTACGACGGCACCCGTGGCGCTGTCCTCATTGTCCTGACCCTCATGCTCGTCGTTTTTGCCTCGAGTGTTCCCACGATCATCGCGTTCACCGTTGCCCGCTTTCAGGCAGTGGAGGGCTCGCTCGAGCAAAAGAGTTAGCCTGCCTCCGGCACGACTACCATCGACACCGTGCGTGGCATCGTCGGCGCAGCCGCCTACATCCCCTACCGTCGATTGGACCGCGCTGAGATCTCCTCGTTCCTCGGATCGGGTGGGGGTCGCGGCACCCGGGCCGTGGCGGGTCATGACGAGGACACGACGACCATGGGTGCGGAGGCGGCTCGTCTCGCTCTTCGGGCAGTGGACGGTGCAGCGCTGACAGCAGTCTGGTTCACGACGACCGATCCGGCATACCTCGACAAGTCCAACGCGACTGCGATTCACCGCGCCCTTCGTCTCCCGCACTCGGCACCGGCGTACGACTTCGGTGGCGCGCTCCGCTCTGGCGTCGGTGCCCTCCAGGCGTCCCTGGGTGCTCGGGGCACAGTCCTTGTGGTCTCTGCCGACCGCCGGGACGGCCTCCCAATGAGCTCTGACGAGGTGGCAGGCGGTGACGCCGCTGCCGCACTGCTCGTAGGTGATGGACGCGATGACGTACCGCTGCTGGCTGAGCACGTCGGCGGTGCATCGTCGACCGACGAATTCGTCGACAGGTGGCGAATCCCCGGAGAGCGCCAGGACCGGCTTTGGGAGGATCGCTTCGGCGAAACTCGATACCTGGAGCTTGGAATGGACGCGTGGACGCGAGCATGCGAGAACGCGGGGATCGCTGCTGCCGACGTCTCTCGCGTGATCGTGAGCGGAATGCACGGCCGGGCGGTCACGGCACTCACGAAGAAGCTCGGTCTCTCTGAAGGGGTGCTGGCTAACGACTGGGCGGCGGACGTAGGGCAGAGTGGATGCGCCCATCCTGGGATGCTGCTCGCGTCGGTCCTCGAGGAGGAGGCGGCAGCTATCCGGCCAGGAGAGGGCGTTCCTCAACGTCGGGTGATCGTGCTGCTGCACCTGGCGGACGGGGCAGACGCGCTGGTCTTCCGCACCACCCCGGCCCTTGCGACGTGGAGCCCGACGCGGTCGGTGGCCCATCAGGTCGCCACCGGGGCGCCGATCTCCTACGGAAAATTTCTCACCTGGAGGGGAATGCTCAAGCTCGAACCACCAAGACGTCCAGAGCCTTCAAGGGTGTCGTCCACCGCGGCTTGGAGGAACGACGACTGGAAGTTCGGATTCGTGGGAACCAAAGACCGATCCAGCGGCGCGGTGCATCTTCCGCCCGCGCGAGTATCGATGAGGGGAGGGGCGTTCGATGACATGGAGCACTTCCCGTTGGCCGACTCCATCGGGACCATCGTGACCTTCACCGTCGATCGCATGGCCTACTCTCCGAGCCCACCAATCGTTTTCGCGGTGGTCGATTTCGACCGGGGTGGGCGCTTCCCAGTCGAGCTGACCGACGTGGACGCGGACACGATCGCGATCGGCGACCAGGTGGAGATGACGTTCCGAAGGCTGTTCACCGCCGACGGGATCGCAGATTACTTTTGGAAGGCACGTCCCCTGCGGAACAACCCAACTGCGATGGAGCACGGACGATGACGGCTGCTCGCTTCACTTTGTCGACGGAACGCCCGGAGGAGCGCTGATGTCATCACACGGCATCCGTGATCGCGTCGCGATCGTCGGCATGGGCTGCACCAAGTTCGGCGAGCTGTGGGACAAAGGGTTTGACGACCTGGTGGTCGACGCGGCCAGAGACACTTTCGAATCGGCCGGGCTCACCAAAGACGACGTAGACGCCTTCTGGATCGGTACGGCGCAGGGCGGGATGAGCGGGATCACGCTGGCTCGGCCCCTCCAGCTCCAGGGCAAGCCGGTGACGAGAGTGGAGAATTTCTGCACGACCGGATCAGAAGCGCTCCGCGGCGCGGCGTATGCGGTTGCCTCCGGGGCATACGACGTCGCAATGGCCGTCGGCGCCGAGAAGGTGAAGGACAGCGGCTACCAAGGCCTCAACGCTGCGCTACCTCCGAACGACGGGACGGCTCGCACGCTGACTGCTGCGGCAATGTTCTCGATGGTGACGCCCGCCTACGCAGCCAAGTATGGGGTGAGCCAAGAGCAGATGGCCGATGTCCTGGCCACCATCTCTGCGAAGAACCATTACAACGGCGCTCGGAACCCTCGGGCTCAATTCCGTCGCGAAGTTTCCAAGGAGACCATCTGCGCCTCCCCCCGGGTGGCCGGCCAACTCGGCGTGTTCGACTGTGCCGGCGTGGCCGACGGAGCGGCCGCCGCGATCGTGGTCCGGGCGGAGGACGCGCACCGGTATACCGAGAAGCCCCTCTACATCAAGGCGCTCTCCTTTGCGGCAGGCAGCGGCTCAGGTCTCATCGATCCAGAGTACGACTACACGCATTTCCCCGAGTGCGAGATAGCTGCGTCCGATGCCTACCGGCAAGCCGGTGTCACCGATCCCCGGAATCAATTGGCATTCGCGGAAGTCCACGACTGCTTCACCCCGACTGAATTGGTCTTGATGGAGGACCTTGGATTTTCGGCGAGGGGGCAAGCGTGGAAAGACGTGCTTGCCGGCAGTTTCGCGCTCGACGGCGATCTCCCGGTCAATCCCGACGGCGGCCTGAAGAGCTTCGGCCACCCGGTCGGAGCCTCCGGACTTCGGATGTTCTTCGAGTGCTGGCTGCAACTGCGGGGGGAGGCACCCGTCGAGCGTCAAGTTCGGAGTAACCGAAAGCTCGCTCTCACCCATAACCTCGGCGGCTACCCCGGCGAGATGGTCTCGTTCGTCTCGATCGTTGGGGCCGAGCTCGACTGATCCCGGGCACGGATCGCTACGCACAGCTCGAAGATCCACAGCCCTCCTGCCCGCCCCCGGCGTGCAGCTCCGACGCTCCACGCCCGACGATCCACTGATGCCGGGTGAGCTCTGCTGAGGGCGTGGCAACCGGGTCTGGCAACCGGGTCTGGCAGCCGCTGGATCCCGTGGAGATCACGTTGCACGAGGATGTCGTCTAACCTTTACGTGAACGTTATACTTTCGCCGTGGCACGGCGGACCGCAGCGAACGGGCAGCACCCCGGAAAGGCGGACGGCGCGTCGGCGCCACACAACGGCCGCTTCGTGCCTGGAAATGGCGCGCCCGGCGGTGAAGCAGGTCGTGCTCGGTCCAGCGGCCGATACAAATGGGTCGCCTTGTCGAACATCACCCTCGGCACCCTCATGGTCTTCATCAACCAGTCGATCGTGCTCATCGCCCTTCCGGCGATCTTCCGGGGTATCCATCTGGATCCGCTCACGCCCTCGAACACCGGTTACATGCTGTGGATGCTCATGGGGTTCATGGTCGTCTTGGCCGTCCTGGTCGTCACCTTGGGCCGAGTGGGAGACATGTTTGGGCGCGTCCGGATGTACAACCTTGGCTTCGCAGTATTCACGCTGTTCTCGATCTTGCTCTCGATCACGTGGCTCCAGGGCTCATCCGGAGCGCTGTGGCTGATCGGGATGCGCGTCGGTCAAGGGGTGGGCGGCGCGATGCTCTTCGCGAACTCGTCAGCTATCGTCACCGACGCCTTCCCTCCCGACCAGCGGGGGCTGGGGCTCGGGATCAACAACGTCGCGGCGATCGCCGGGTCGTTCATCGGCCTCGTGTTGGGTGGGCTCCTGGCCCCGGTCGAGTGGCATCTGGTCTTTCTCGTCTCGGTACCTGTCGGTCTCTTCGGCACCGTATGGGCCTACTTGAAGCTCGAAGAGCGAGGAGTACGCACTCGGGCACAGATCGATTGGTGGGGAAACGTAACTTTCGCAGTAGGGCTGGTTCTCATCCTCGTCGGGATCACGTACGGCCTGCTCCCCTACGGCCACCACACGATGGGGTGGACGAGCCCAAGCGTCCTCGGCGAGATCTTTGGAGGCGTGGCGCTGCTGGTCGTGTTCGTGCTCATCGAGACCCGAGTCGACCAGCCGATGTTCCGGCTCACCCTGTTCCGCATACGGGCGTTCGCGGCCGGCAACACGGCAAGTGCACTGGCATCCCTCAGCCGAGGCGGTCTCATGTTCATACTGATCATCTGGCTCCAGGGGATCTGGCTCCCCTTGCACGGTTACAGCTTCAGCTCAACCCCTCTATGGGCCGGGATCTACATGCTGCCTCTCACCGTCGGGTTCCTGGTGGCCGGACCCTTGAGTGGTGTGATGGCCGACCGCTACGGCGCGAGGCCGTTCGCGACGGGGGGCCTGCTGTTGGTGGGGATCACCTTCCTCCTTCTCCAGGCGCTTCCCGTGGACTTCTCGTACTGGGTTTTCGCAGTGGTGATCTTCTTCAACTCGGTGGGCATGGGGCTCTTCATCGCGCCCAATCAGACCGGGATCATGAACAGCCTTCCCGCGAACCAGCGAGGTGCTGGCGCCGGAATGGCTGCCACGTTCAACTCCTCGGCTCAAGTCTTGTCCATCGGGATCTTCTTCACGCTGATGATCCTGGGGCTGGCGGCAACGCTTCCTGCCGCGCTGTTCCATGGGCTCACTGCTCAGGGCATCTCGCCGGCAACGGCCAATCGAGTGTCACACCTCCCACCGGTGGGGAGCCTGTTCGCGGCGTTCCTCGGATACAACCCGATGGCAACCCTTCTCGGGACCAGCACGCTCAGCCACCTGAGCGTTGCCCAGCAGCATTACCTCACCGGGAGATCCTTTTTCCCCCACCTCATCTCAGGGCCGTTCGGCTCGGGTCTGACCAAGGCATTCGACTTCGCGGCTGTCGTTTGCGTGCTCGGCGCGGTCGCGTCGCTGCTCAGGGGCGGCAAGTACCACTATCAAGAGCCCGGGGTGAAGGGCGTGGGGCCGACGGCATCTGAACCGACGGCATCTGCGCCGGCTCAGGAGATTGAGCCGGCGCAGGAAGCGGTTGCCAAGACCGAACCCTTCTTGGTGGACTGAAGGACGATGTCACCGACCAGTCGCACCACACAGACCACGCTCGGGCCTCGTGACAGTGATCAGGCGAGCGTTCCTACTGCCAGCAGTCGCAGGACCCGCGCACTCGGCCCTCGCACCTCTTCCTCCAGGGGCATCGGACGAACGGATACTGCTTCCGAAAGTACGGTAGCCGAAAATCCCCGCTCTGGAGACGCACAGCCCAAAAGGGCGCGGGTCGCAGGCGCGAGCTCCGAAGGCGAACAGGTCCAACACACTCCAAGTGCAGGAGTTCCTGCCGGCGAGGAAACCGACGCGATCAACCGCTCAGGTCGGCGCAAGCCAACGGTGAAAGCCGCTGACCGAAATGATCCTGACGGCCATCAGGGCCTACGCATCGGAGACGCGGCAGCCCGGGTAGGGGTGTCGGCCCGTACGCTGCGCTACTACGAAGAGCTTGACCTCCTCACTCCTTCAGGGCACACGCCTGGAGGTGAGCGTCGATATCGGCAGGAGGACCTTGCTCGCCTGGAGAGAATTCTGGAGCTTCGCAGTGTGCTCGGAATGAACTTGGACGATATCAAGCGATTTCTCGATTCCGAAGAGCGGCTTGAGGACCTTCGCGCCCGGTACCGCGCCAAGAAGAGCTTGCGAACCTCCTCTGCGCGCGAGGAGCAGCGTGCCCTCCTCCTCGAAGCGATCGATCTCAACGAGTCTCTTGCTGCCGAGCTCGACGTCAAGCTGGCTCGCATGAGTGATTTCCGCGCCAAGGTGGCATCGAGTGCCCAGCGTTGCCGCGAGCTCCTCGAGCAACTGGACTGATCAGCTATCGGTCTCGTGGCCCGATCACGACAGCCATCACGGTGCTGGTGGCTCCCGGCATCTCGCTTACGGACCAGAACAGCGTCTCGCGTGACGGGACTGCCGGAATCGCCGGGATCGCCGGGATACTCGGCAGCGTCGAACCCACCGGAGCCCGGCCACTGGAAGACCACCTTCTTCATTCGATACTCTAATCATATGGATCTCGAAAGACTTGCCCCTTGGCGCCTGACGAAGGCGCGTGCGGTGAGCCCGGGATGACCGCCCCGTCCCCACCAGGGGAACCAGGGGAAGCAGGAGGGGGAGACCGCCATCTCGGTCGCACTGCGGCGTGGCTGGCCAAGCAAATCGAACTGGGATTGGCCACCGTTGACCTCACCCTTCCGCAGTACCGAGTGCTGTGGCTGTTGGACCACGGGCCGAGCGTCTCTTCAGCTCTGGCTGACCGGCTTGCCGTGAGCCCGCCAAGCGTCACTGCCGTCGTTGATGGCCTGGTCGCTCGGGGGCTGGTCGAGCGACGTCATGATCAGACCGACCGCCGGCACGTCGCCCACGTACTCACTCCGGCGGGACGCGCGGCGCTAAAAGGCGCAGATAGCAGCGTGGACAGGCGCTTGGACGAGATCATCTCGTGCCTCGGAAGTCAACGATCGCAGGAGCGGGCACGCAATGGCTTGGCTGTCTGGCGAGAAGCGATGCTGGCCCATCGCAAGCAGGCAGGGGGAAGAACTTGACCCCGAGCCGGCGGGAGCACCAGCCCGCCGACCACACGTCATCTCCTGCTGCCGGAAGGAATGACGAGGGGGATCCGCTCCCTTCTTCGCCGTTTATCCCGATGGCGGAGGTGGCTCGCTACCCGGCCCCCCGGGCCCGGATCGATCCAGACCAGTCGAAGTCTTGGCTCCGTAGGGCGTTGCCCGTGATGAAAGCGCATCGGGGCATGTTCATCACCGCGCTCTCGATGTCCTTCGTCGGGCTGGTGCTCCAAGTGCAGACCCCCGATCTGCTGAGCAAAGCCATCGACAACTCCATCGTGAGCCATACCGTGCCATTGCATTTTTACGTGTGGTGGGTCGTCGCGCTGGCCGTGGTCAGTGGGATCACCGGGTACATCGCCCGCCTGTTCCTCTTTGAGACGGCATACCGCTTCGAGTACGACCTGCGCGCGCTCATCTACGAGCATCTGACCAAGATGTCGTTCCCGTTTTACGACCGGGTCCAGTCCGGTCAGCTCATCTCACGGGCGAACTCCGACATCCGATCGGTGAACATGTACATGACGTTCGCTCCCCAGATCCTCGTCCAATGTTCCATTGCCGTCGTGGCATTCGCCTACATGCTCTCCATCAACGTCATCCTTGCATTCGTCGCGATGGCCACCATGCCTTTCGTGTACCTGACCGCGGTAAAAATGCGCCAGTCGATGTTCCCGGTCTCCTGGCTGATCCAGGCGCGTCTGGCAGAAGTCGCGACCATCGTGGACGAGAACGTCAGTGGCGTGCGAGTCGTGAAATCGTTCGCCGCCGAAGACCAGCAGCTCCAGGAGCTGGCGGGAGCGGCGGCGCGAGTCCGGTGGAGCTACGTCAAAGACGCGGATCTCCAGGCTCGGTGGTCGCCGGCCATGCAGAACCTTCCGCAGTCGGGTCTGGCGCTCGTGCTCCTCTTCGGTGGCTATATGGTCATCCACGGGCATCTGGGCATCGGGGCCATCCTTGCCTTCAACTCCTACCTCCTCATGCTCCAAGCGCCGTTCATGCTGCTGGGGATGATCGTCATGATGGGACAGCGTGCTGCCGCGTCGGCGAGCAGGATCTACGAGATCCTCGACGAACAGCCGACCATCACCGATCGCGCCGATGCAGTGGACCTGGTCGACTGCCGCGGAGACGTCGTGTTCGACCAAGTCGCGTTTTCCTACTCCACGGGATCACACGACGCCGACGCGTTGATCCTCGACGATTTCAGCCTGCATCTCCGCCCAGGTGAGACGGTCGCGCTCGTCGGTCGTACCGGGTCGGGCAAGTCAACTGTCGCCCGTTTGCTGCTCCGCTTTTACGACGTCAACCAAGGCGCGGTCAGGATCGACGGTCACGACGTGAGGGAGCTGACCTTGTCCAGCTTGCGCTCACGGGTCGGGATCGTCTTGGACGAGCCATTCTTGTTCTCGGTCTCCATCCGGGACAACATCGCCTACGGTGACCCCACTGCCCCAATGGAAGACGTCGTCGCAGCGGCAGTCGCCGCCGGAGCCGACGAATTCATCCGGCGCCTTCCCGAGGGCTACGACACGGTCGTCGGAGAGCGTGGCTACACGCTGTCGGGGGGCCAGCGCCAGCGCATTGCTCTCGCCCGAACTCTGTTGGTGAACCCCCCGATCCTCATTCTCGACGACGCCACCAGCGCCATTGACGTCCAAGTGGAGCTCGAGATCCACAACGCGCTGCGAAGGCTCATGGTGGGGAGGACCACGTTGGTCATCGCTCATCGGCTTTCTACGATCAGCTTGGCTGACCGGGTCGTACTGCTCGACGGGGGGCGCATCGTGGCCGACGGCACCCATGCCAGCCTTCTCGCCACCACGCCGCTGTACGCCGAGGTGCTTGCGCAGGCCGCATCGCGCGAGGGCGCCGCCGCGCCATCCCTTGATGGCGACCTCGAGAGCGATCTCGCCGAGACCACGGGAGAAGTGCGCTGATGGCATGGGGAGGTGGCGGGTTCGGGCCGCCGATCGGCGGCGGCGGACGAGCCGGTGCCCCTATCGGCAGCCTGCCGTTCGGAGGTATTCCTTCCGAGCTCCAAGCCGGGGTGGACGAACTCCTGGCCGATGAGCCCGACCATGGCCAGCCCCGGGCACATTTCTCCCATCTGCAGGACCCCTCCGAACGACGGATCCTGACCCTGTGGCGCCTATTGGTCGCGTACCCTCGCCTCCTCCTTGCCGGAGCAATCTTGATCGTCGTGGTGGCACTCGCCACGCAGGCCGGACCTGAGCTGACCGGGATCGCCATCAACGACGGGATGACACTGCATCATCCGAGGTTCAGCATCGTGCTCGGGATGGCGGTGCTCTATCTCGTCTTCGTAGGAATCACCGCACTCGCACAGCGATGGCAGGTCCAGACCACCGGGCGGCTCGCCGCAGGCGTCATGCATGACCTCCGGATCAGGGTGTTCGCGCATATCCAGCGGTTGTCGTTGGACTACTTCACCGAAGAGAAGTCCGGCGTCGTGATGGCGAGGATGACCAGCGATATCGAGAACCTGCAGCAACTGCTCCAGAACGGACTGGCGCAATTCTCGATCCAAGCCCTCACCATGGTCGTCATCACGGTAATCCTGTTCGTGAAAGACGTGCGTCTGGCTTTCATCACCGTGGTGCTCATCATCCCGACGCTCACCGTGCTCTCACTTTGGTTTCGCAACGTTTCCGAGCGCGGCTACCTTCGGGTCCGAGACGGTATCGCCAACGTCTTGGCCGACCTGTCCGAGAGCCTCCACGGAGTGCGAGTGGTGACCGCTCACAATCGCCAGCAGCACAACACCATCCGGCACCGCAACGTCCTCGGCGAGTACCGGGATGCCAATGACTACACGGCTCACGTCAACGCCATCTACGCGCCCGGCACGCAGCTCATCGGAGTCATGGGCCAGGCCGCGCTGCTCGCAATCGGGGGCGACATGGTCGTCCACCACTCCCTGAGCATCGGGACACTGGTGGCGTTCTTCTTGTACCTCAATCGGTTCTTCCAGCCCATTCAGCTTCTCGTCCAGCAGTACAACACCTTCCAGCAGGGACAGTCCTCGATCGTGAAGCTGCGGACCCTTCTCGGGACTGAGCCGTCGGTCCCCGAACAGCCCGATGCCGTGACGCTGCCGCCCATCGACGGAGAGATCGTCTTCGACCATGTGACGTTCGGCTACGACGTGGCAACGCCCGTCATCCACGACGTGGACTTGCGCATCGCGCCGGGAGAGACGGTGGCGTTCGTCGGACCCACCGGAGCGGGCAAGTCCACCCTGGCCAAGCTGATCACCCGCTTCTATGACCCGACGGCCGGTCGAGTGCTCATCGATGGCTACGACCTCCGTGGCATCACGCTCTCCTCGCTTCGGCGCCAGCTCGGAGTGGTCCCGCAAGAGCCATTCCTTTTCGCTGGCACGATCGGAGAGAACATCGCTTTCGCTCGCCCGGATGCTCCGAGCTCCTCAATCGAAGAAGCGGTCGAGCGAGTAGGCCTGTCCGAGCTCGTCGCTCGTCTTCCCCAGGGGCTGGACACCGTCGTCCACGAGCGGGGCCAGGCGCTCTCGGCTGGCGAGCGCCAGCTCATCGCTCTGGCCCGGGCGTTCCTGGCACACCCTCGGGTCCTCGTTCTCGATGAAGCAACGTCCAACCTCGACCTGCAGTCCGAGACCCAGATCGAGCACGCCCTCGACGTCCTGCTCGAGGAGCGCACGGCCATCCTGATCGCCCACCGGCTCTCGACGGCGATGCGTGCCGACAGGATCGTCGTCATCGAAGATGGAACGATCGCGGAAGTGGGCACGCATGACGAGCTGGTGGCCAAGTCAGGACACTACGCTCGGATGTACAGCGTCTGGGTGCGCCAGTCAGAGCGCCAGTCCGATCATCCGTCCGAAGAGCACGCCGAGCAGTAGTCCGCACGACGATCCGCGCCCGTCTCGACCTCACCGGGCGTGACCCTGCTCAAACTCTCACTCCCTCGTCCCGGGGCAGACCCAGCAGCGCGCTGAAGCCGATGACGGGCACCAGCACGAGCAGCATCGTGGCCCGGTACCCGTACGCGGAGATGAGGGCCCCGAGGATCGTGGGCATCACGACCGCCACCAGGCTCACGATCGCGAGAAACGTCGCATTGGCGAGGGCAAGCTGCTCGGGGTCCGTGCCCCCGGCCACCATCGAGAGGACCACCGGGAAGACGATCCCGTGGGGGATGCCCATGACGGCCATTGCCAGCACAAGCCAGGCGATGCCGTGACCGAGCGAGAGTACGAGCAGGCCGGCGACCGTGAGGAGCGCCGACAGCCACAGGGCGCCGGTCTTGCGGACGATGGGAGCTCGCCATGCTGCCCAGCCGCGTGCGGTCAGTGACGTGGCGAAGAACACCCCGAACGCCACTTCCGCCGTCGCCGGTGACGCTCCGTCGACCACCCTGGCCATCGAGCCGGCAAAGGTCACAATCGCGATAAATGGCACCTGGTAGATGAGCATGCCGATCACCGCGGCTCGCCACGCTCGGTTGCCTGCGATCTCCCGGTACGCCCCGGGCCAGAAGCGCGTGCGCGGCCTGCCCTTTGCCTGCGCCCCCGCAGGCACCCCCGCCCCCGCAGGAAGCTCTCCCTCGCCGACTCCGGAGAGGACGGTGCCAATCGCCCCGGCGCGGCCGTCGGTGTGCCGTGGCGGATCGGGATGGAGGCGCCAGATCCAGAGCACCACGATGGCGGCCACGGGAAAGGCGGCGAAGACCAGGTAGGCGGCGGTGAGCTGCTGGCCGCTGACTCGGAGCACGAAAGCTTCGACCAGCGGCCCGATCGCCAGGCTCGCGCTGAGCGCCATCGTGTAGAGCGCCAGATCGCGATCCCGCTGCCGCTCGGCGCCCGAGCCGCGAGCTGACCCTTCACGGCTCCCTGCCAGGGTCATGAGGGTCGGCATGGCCAATCCGCCACCGACACCGAGCAGGACCGCCGCGACCGCGAGCTCAGCCGTGTCCGAAACGGTCCCGAACACGACGAGGGCGACGGCAACCATGACGAGGGCCGCGCCAACGGCAGGCGCGCGCCGATGCGGTCGCACCCGAGGCGCCCACAACACGCTGGAAAGCACCCCGCAGAGCGCGGATCCTGCCATCGTCGCCCCTATCGCTCCCGGGCTCAGGTGCAGCCGCTCGTGCCCCAGGATCGAGAGGGTGGTCTGTGCCATGTTCTGGCTGCTGCGGAACAGCATCGTCACCGCCAGCAAAGGCGCCAGCAAGGCGAGCCGGCGCCCGAGTCGTCCAACCCTGCTCACGAGATGGACCGGGCCCGACCCTCCCAGTACGGCTGGCGCAGCTCGCGCTCCAGTACCTTGCCCGAGAAGTTTCGGGGCAAGGCGTCGACGGCGTCGACCGACGTGGGACATTTGTCGTGAGCCAGCCGCTCGCGGCAGTACTCAATCGCCTCGGCAGCCAGGCGCTCCCGATCGCGGGCCGACGCATCGGGAGGAATGCCCGGCGCGACGAGCACTGCCTTGACCGTCTCGCCCCAGTGATCCTCGGCAACCTCTCCAAAGGCCACGTCGAAGTAGGCCGGCCCATTGCGGTCCAAGAACGCGACCCGGTCGCGCTGCTCCACCCCGTCGGCAGCCAACGCCTCTGCCACCTGAGCCGCGCTGTGGCACTGCTGCCTCCTGGCCCGGCGCATCTCGCCGTCCTCCAGCATCGTGGCCTCGGGCTGCTCCCGGGCCCAGGTCTGCAGCAGCCCCGCAATCGTGTAGGGATCCTTCATCGGCGTCCTCTGCTCGGGCGCGAGGGGTCCGCGCCGGTCTTCCGCCGGCTCACTGTAGGTCCATGAGCTGGACGGCCTGAGAACTCCAGCATCAATTGCAGGTCAATTGCAATCAGGTTGCACGGGGGCCCTCGGCACGCAAACACCAAAAACGCTGTGAACTGGGATCTTTCCTTATTTTTCCCTGGTCGATCCCTTTCCCCACCGCCGACCATCCGCGTCATCGCGTCCCGGTACCGCTATGGTGCCCCTCAACACGTACCCAGCCCGACCGTCAGGCCGCGCGCGAAGACCGCACCCCCGCGTCGATCCAAGGAATGCTCGGTCGGCACGCAGAGGACGAAGCAATCTCGCGACATGGAAGCGCAGAGCGGCACCTGATCGCTGCCCTCGGTCACGATCGACGACCAACCGACGAGGAGGTCTCACCCGGAACGAACCCATGGGCTCACATACAACCGGCCGCACACCCTACGGCGTGAAGCCAGGACGGAGGAAGCCTTTCCGCTCTCCGTCCGGGGCGCGAATGCGATGGCCGGAGCCCGCCAACACCGAGCAGAGGGAGGCGCGAGGAGCGCCCGACGAAGGGAGGTGCCATGCGGACCCGCATTGCACTCGCGACGGCATCGGCCGTCACGTTCATGATGACGTCGTTCAACATTCAACCGGCTGGCGCAGCAGCGCCGGCCCACAGACAACAGGCTCCGGTCACCAGCGATCTCATCGCCACCGTTCCGGCGGTCGATGTACCGATGCTCTACCCGGCAATCGTCTCCAAGGCACCGCCAGACACCGCGGAATTGCCCTCGGGCGCGGGAAGGGCACTGTGGCGCGAGATGGTCAGCACCGTCCCACTGGCACCGGCACCGGCACCGCCCGCCGTCGCGCCGGCGCCGCCCGTGGCACCCACACCGCCCACGGACGCCACGAGCACCGACACTGCCGATTGGCAGTGCATCCGACTCCAAGAGTCGGGTGACGCGTACAACTCTCCGACACGGCCGTCAGGCGCCTACGGGATCTTGGAGATCACCTGGCTCTCGAACGGCTACACCGGCTGGCCATACCAAGCGCCGTCGGCAGTGCAGGACGCGCTTGCGCTGCGGCTGTACAACGAGTTCGGCTGGTCCCCGTGGTCCAGCCGCTACGCCTGCGGCCTGTAGGGGCTCGGCACGCCGAGTCGTTCGCTGTGCTCGCCATCGATGGTCGCTGCCGACACGAGCGGCGACTGGGTCAGCAAGAACGCGCCGGCGCACAGGATCGTCAACGCCACCACCTCTGCAGTCACGTACCACCCTCCGTCGCGCAGGTGCTCCGAGAACACCGTGGCGCCGATCAAGATGCTCACGATCGGATTCAAGACGACCATCGAAGCCCGGGACGAGGCAATGGGACCCGCGTGGAGCGCGTTCTGCAGCAGGAAGAAGCCGGCCAGGCCGGTGAGAGCGATTGCATAGGGCTCCCAGTTCGCGAAGACGTGACCCCACCCGCGAGTGATGAGCGTGGTCGTCGCCTTGGTGAGGGCGGCGTTGTAGGCAAACAAGATCGCGGCCGCGGCGCCGAACGCGGCCGCCTTCCACCAGCGCGGACCCCATCGGGTGGCGACGACCATCACTGCGGCGACCACCACGGCCGAGCTCGACACCTCGGCCCAGGCATCGCCGCTCGGAAGGCCCCGCCCGGTGGAAGGTGACGCCAACAAGAGAAAACCGGCGAGCCCTGCCACAATGGCGCCAGCGCCTGCCCACTCGCGCCATCTGAGGCGGCGGTGGAACACGGTAGCCAAGATCGTCACCACGAACAGCAGGTCCAACGTGAGAAGGGGCTGGACCACGCTGAGCTGGCCGAACCGAAGCGCCATGGCCTGGAGGACGAACTGGCCCAGCAGGAGCGCGAACCCGAGCAGCCAGACGCTGTGTCGCATGGCGTGGGTAAGGAGCCCGATGCGCATCGTCGACTCGGCTGGCACCGACTCCAGCCCGAGCCGTTGCGTCACCCCGGCAGTCGCACTGACCATGGCGGCAGCGACGGCGAACGCGTAGACCACGACGCCTCGCTACCGGGTCCCTGTACGAGGGATACCGGCGCTCAGTCGGTGGTTGGAACGTTCGCGAGCGCTCAGTGACAACGTTTCTCTCTTCCAGGTCGGCCGTGGCCGCGGCAGCTCGTGCCGGGACCAGCACGGTAGGCTAGTGCCCGGGATACCGACTCACGAGGAGCGCCAGCGTTGCCAGCGGTCGCCATGCCCGACGTGACCGAGCAGGATTGGATCGTCGAGCAGGTTGGAGAGGTCTTCGACCACCTCTTCGCCGTCATCATCATGAACAGCGACTTCACGACCTTCGCCGAGGTCGAAGGAGCTTGCGTCACCCTCTTCGGTTACACGCCCGACGATGCCGCGGCCCTTGCGATGAAGGTCCACACCACCGGGGAAGCCGTCGCCGCAGTGATAGCCGAGCAAGAAGCTCGCCGGGCCGTCCGTGCTCTCCGGCGCTGGAACGTCAGATCCCGGGTCGAACCGGTCTAGCTGCACGAGCCTTCAGTGAAGGTTCCACTGGTGTATCGCTCGAAAGGCTGTGTCCGTACGCTGACGCGCCGGGGGCCATGGGTCCTCAGCACTCGCAGTCGACGGCGACTTCGAGCGCATGAAGCAGCCGGCGCATCGTCTCGTCAGCAAGGCGCCCGATCCGTTCGGTGAGTACCGCGATGGCGACGCTCTCGACCGAGTCCAAGGTCACCCCGGGCGGGCAACGACCTCATGACCCGCCGGCGGCGGCCCTCTCGTGGCAGGAGGGGGAAGAGCTTCAGACGCCAGACCGCAGGGATCCCGACGGCCAAGTTCTCTCAACGCCTGGTCCAGATGGCGACCAACGCCGGGGTCGCCGTCATTGCCGTCGAACCGGCCTACACCAGCAAGTGGGGCACCGACCACTGGCTCGGCTCCCTCCAAGAGATCTCAGTCGATGCCTCGGGCCACCATTCGGCGGCTCTTGTCATCGCGAGACGCGGGCTCGGGCAGCGAGGACGGCAACGGAAGAGGTGTGACTCGACTCCAGCAGAGCATGGAGGAAAGAGAGCTACCCATCCGGTTGCGGTCCAAGGGTGGCGGGCAACTGGCGCTCCTGTCCGAGCAGCGGACGAGGAACACCGGGACCCGAGGGGCCAGAGGGCAGCCGCACCTGCGGCACAAGACCCGAACGGCCGAACGGACTCCCCTGGTGGACCAGGTGACCCGAGACCGTTCGGGGTCACCCACAAGGCAGGACTTCGTTCCGCCGAGTGTTGAGGAACGGTTGAAGATCCGCATCCGCATCCAAGAGCGTCTTTCCACACGCACCCCGCCCTCAGGCCGAGTCATCCTCGATCGGCCGAATGCCGGAACGTCGGTCAGCCCTGGGTCGACCGTGCTCTCGTCTGTTGCCGAGTAGCCTCACTCCCGTATCCTGAGGCGCTCCACCGTGGTCCTGCACCGCTGGCTCCCGAGCACGCCGTCCAGGAGACCCGAACGTGCAACGGCGGGGATCAGCCCGCGCGTGTGCACCAGAGGAACAGTTCGTCGCACTCGGGCTTCACCCGCCCGGCACGGCGCCCCCCCCACCAGGCGCCGCCTCCTCGGCGGCCATGGCCGTCACCACCGCCTCGAAGATCTTGGCCGTGTCGGCTTCGATGTGACGGCGCGCCCGCAGGAGGTAGAACGACCCGACGAAGGCCAGCGGCATCACGATCAGAAATGCCGTGCGGAAGTCGTTGTCGAACCTGCTGGCGACGAACGAGGTCACGAGCGGCGCCGCGGCCGCCCCGAAGGCCACCGACGCCAGGTTGAACGCGGCGAACCCGGTCCCGCGGAGGTGGGCCGGCACCGAGTCGGACAATCCCGCCCGGAGCGCCGGGATGGAGAACGTCGCCGCGAAGAATCCCACCACTTGTAGCGCGTAGACACCGGCGAAGGGCATCGGTATGAACGAGACCATGAAAAAGCTGGCGCTGATGAGCAGGCACACTCCGGGGATCACCACCCGCGCACCGAAGAACCGGTTGACCCATCGGTCGGCGAAGCGCCCCCCCACGATGGTGCCCGGGATGCCGGACAGGATCACGAGGCCGCCGAAGGCCGCGGTGGCCGTCGTCTGGGCCAAGTGGAGCTGGTACTCGTAGAACTGCGGCATCCACGAGGCCACCGCGGTCACCGTGAACAAGATGGCCGACACCCCGACGAGAGCGAAGCGCATGGTGGGAATCCGCAGGATGGTCCGCACGTCGGCGCTGAGCCCTCGCAGCATGGAGCGCAGGAAAGTGCCAAGGCCTTCGGGGAACAGCGGCTCTTTCGAAGCCGACCCCGGCTCGACCTCCACTCCAGAAGCGTGGGTGACGTGGGCCCGATCGGCAGTGCCCCGAAGCGGCTCGGGGAGCCGCCACACCAACAGCGCGATGACGAGGCCGGGCACAGCCGAGATGAAAAAGGCCATGCGCCACCCAGCCGGGTCGAACTTCGAGAAGTGTGTCGCCACCAGCGCGCCCAGCTCCAGGCCCACGCCGAGGCCGACGAACGTGAGGCACTGCTGGACAGAGAACGCGCGGCCCCGCCGTTCGATGCCGTAGTAGTCGGCCAGCAGGCTCGATCCCGACGGGTCGGTCACCGCCTGCCCGAAGCCGAGCATCCCTCGCACCACCACCAGAGCGGCGAACGCGGAGGCGGGGACGACCCCACCGGCCGCGCTGATGAACGACCACAGCGTGATCGTGAGCGCCATCGCCTTGGTACGGTTCCACCGGTCCCCCATGTAGCCGGCCGGCACCGTCACGAGCCCGTTCACGAAGATGAAGGCCGAGAAAAGCACGGCGATGGCGATGTTCCCCACGTGGAACGCCGAGCGGAGCTGCGGTGCCGATCCCCGGACGATGTACTGGTCGATGCTGTCGATCATGGCGACCAACCCGAGCACCCACATAGGCCAGGCCGACATGACTTTCGAGACGGTGCCGACTCCGGTCGAGCCCAGCGCCGCCTCGCTCAGGTCATCGGCCATCGCCCACTCGGACCCAGCGGCGGTCCAGCGCTCCGACCGAGGGGCAGCCCATCAGGCGGAGGGTCCGGTCGATCCCCGAGCGCAGGATCGACAGCACCTTGGCGACCCCGGGCTCGCCCGCCGCGGCCAGACCGTAGGCCCACGGCCGGCCGACCATGACCGCTCTCGCCCCGAGCGCGACGGCCCGCACGACGTCGGTCCCGCGACGGATCCCCCCGTCCACCATCACCTCGCTGCGGTCCCCGATCGCGTCGACCACCTCGATCAGGGCCGGGACGGTCGCTGGAGCACCGTCCAACTGGCGACCACCATGGTTCGACACCACGATCGCGTCGGCTCCGGCGTCGAGGGCCCGACGGGCATCGGCCGCGGTGAGCACGCCTTTGGCCACCACCGGCCCGGTCCACTTCCTCCGGATCCATTCGAAGTCGTCCCAGGTGACCGGTGACATCATCCACTCGATGAGGGCTTCGTCTCCGGTCATCGGGTGCCCGGCCGAGCCGAGCGAACCGGCGTTCACGATCTCAAAACGGAACCTGTCCCGAGCGGCATCGGCCAGCCAGCGGGGGTGCGCGGCCACCCGCGGGGCGAACCGCAGTGCTTTCCGGGCGTCGAGCCGCAAGGGGATGGACACCCCGTGGCGCAAGTCCCGCTCCCTGCTGCCGGGGACTTGGGTGTCCACGGTGACCACCAATACGGAGAACCCTGACTCCTGAGCCCGCTCCACGAGCTGCTCGGCGCCCCGGCGGCCGCCGAGGGCGTAGAGCTGGAACCAGGCGCCCCCCATCTGGCCGGTTGCCCGGCTCCGATAGGCGGCAGCGACCTCGTGCATCTCGTGACCCGTCATCGAGCTCAGGGTGAACACCGTGCCGGCTGCCGCCGCTGCACCGGCGCCGGCCACGTCGCCGTGGGGATGCATGCTGCGGGTGAAGCCGACCGGAGCGACGATCACCGGCATCGACAGGGCCGTCCCCAGCACGGTGGTGCCGAGGTCCGGTCCAGGCGTCCCCCTCGTGACGGCCATCTCGGGCACCAGTTGGACGGCGGCGAGCGCGTCGATGTTGGAGGCCATCGTGCGTTCGGACTCGGCCGCACCGTCGATGTAGTCGAAGACCACCGCCGGGACGCGGCGGCGAGCCAGCCGGCGAGCGTCGTCCACCGTGTGCATCCGCCGCACCGTGCGCTGGTCTGCCCTCCCCATGCCACCGTCCCCCTTGGCGTGTCGTACCCGGCGGTGGACCGGTCTCTCTCGCGCTCAGGCAGCCACCACGTAGAGCCGGGCGCAGAGGTCCGGACCGAACGCCACGGTGGAGTCGTCCAGCTCGAGCAGGAGGGTACCGTCGGGACCCCGTGACGTTACCCGAGCGGTGGCGCCGGGGGTGAACCCGTGCTCGTCCAAGTAGGTCAGCGCCCCCAGGTCCAGCTCGACCTGCTCGCTGATGCGCTCGAGGCGCACGGTCGTCCCGGCCTCTGCTTCGGCCAAGGGCACCTGGGCCGCGGTCGACACCGGGGTCGAGGACCCGGGGATCGGGTTGCCGTGGGGGCAGGTGCCGGGGTCTGTGAGGAGGACCACGAGCCGCGCCTCGACGTCGTCGGAGATGACGTGCTCCCAGCGCCCCGCTTCGCGGTGCACCTTGTGCCACTCGAGACCGATCACGTCCACCAAGAGCCTCTCGGCCAGGCGGTGCCGACGCACGACCTTCTGTGCCAGCGCGGCGCCCTTGGGGGTCAGCTCGATCACCCGTCCCTGACGCCGCAGGTAGCCGTCCGAGGCCAGACGGTCCAGCATCTCGGAGACGGAAGGGGCCGAGAGGCCCAGGCGTTCGGCGATACGAGCCTGGATCACCGGCGTCCCCTCCTCGATGAGCGAGTGCACGGCTTCCAGGTACTCCTCGACCGGGGGATGGTAGCCACTCTCCACCCGCCTGATCCTACCGACCCCGATCGGCGATCGCCCCGCCGGCTCCGTCCACCACCGGCCCGGTCGGCGAGCCCGGCGATCAGCCCGGTGTCGAGAGGGAGGGCGGCGGCGTGCCACCGGTGACCAACGACGCGACCCCAGGCACGTTGCCGTCGTGCTCCATCGCCGCCTGCGCACTCCCCTGACCCAGCACGTAGCGATCCAAGAAGTCGAGGGTCACGTCGGCCACCAGGGGCTCGGGGGGCGCCTGTCCCTCGTAGGGGGTGAAGTGTGTGGCCCCGTCGAGCTGCAGGTAGGCACGCACGCCGGTGGTGTCCTGGCTGTAGAGGGCCAAGCTGTCCGCAGGGACGTTCACCGTGTCGGCCGTCCCCTGGACGAAGAGCATCGGCGCCGGAGGCGACGAGAAGTACGGGCCGCCCATGCTGGACAGCTCGGCCCCGGCGAGGACGATGGTCGCTTTGACTCTCGGGTCGGCACAGCACCCATTGGCGGCCACCGCCGCCACCGTGTCGCCGCCGTCGGAATGCCCGGCCAACGCGACCTCGTCGGGGTCGATGAGACCGGCGAGAGGGCCCTTGCTCGAGCTGCTGGCTGCGAGGAGCTGGGTGATCACGAACGACACGTCACCGGGTTGGTTCACGATGTCGCTCTCTTCGGCTTCTGTCGCGATGTGGCAATTGGTGAGCGGGAACTGCACTGCGGCGACCACATAGCCCGCACTCGCCCAATCCTGGAGAAGCGGTGCGTAGGCGGAGCGGCACTGGAGGTACCCCGGGGCGAACACCACCAGGGGGTACCCGCCCGGCCTCGCCGTCCCCACCGAGGGATAGCGCACCAACGTGGGGAGGGATCGTGCCACGTCGTGACCGTCGATGTTGGCGAAGCGCGCAGTGTCCACGAACGTGAACGACGTCTCTTGCACCGAGAAGCTCCCCGGAGAACCTGGCACCGCGGGTGGAGCCGAGGTGGTGGTGGGCGTGCTCGTCGGGGGGCGCGTGCCGGTCAGCTCTCCCCTCGGGTCATTCGGCCGGGGAGCAAGAGGGTGGTGCCGCGCGGAAACTGCAAAGAGCGCAGCCGCCCCGAGGGCTGCGATTGCGACCAGCGTCACTGCCCCGCGGACGAGACGCCCGTGCCGGCTGCGCCTGGTCGTGCGCCGGTGCCGGCCGGTCGCTGGTTGGGACACCTCGGAGGACCGCGGGCTCATCGTGCTCTCAGCTTGGTCGCCCAGCAAGCGGGAATTCGGTCATCGCGCGCAACTCTCGCTGAGAAAATCTCAGGTCGGACCGGCACCATTCATCCCCGCGTCACGTGTCATCGAGACAATGCCGCCATGGCCTCACCTGAACCCATCCACCCAGACGCTACCGGCGGCGGGGCCTCGATGGTGGAGAGCTCCCTCGTCTCGGGATCGAGCCGGGTCGGGAGCGGCCTCACGTTCCGCCGCCAACGGCGGGTGTGGTCCTCTCGGGTGGAGAGCTGGTCGTCTCACGGGTCGGTCGGGCTCGAACGCGTCACCCAGGCGGTCGTCGAGGCGGTTGCCGTCCGGCCAGGCGAGCACGTCGTCGACCTGGGGTGTGGCACCGGGGCGGTGAGCCTGGAAGTGGCCCGCCTCGGGGCACGGGTCCTGGCTGTCGACGTGAGCGCGGGCATGGTCCGCCGGCTTGGCGAGATCGCGTCAGAGCAGAAGATCGAAGGCGTCGAAGGGAGGGTCGAGCCGATCGAGCGCCTGGCGTTGCCCCCGATATCCACCGACGCGGTGGTCTCGAGCTACGCGCTGCACCACCTGAGGGATCCGGACAAAGCCCGAGTGGTCGAGCAGGCGTACTCATGGATCCGCCCCGGGGGGCGCATTGTCATCGCCGACATGATGTTCGGGCGCGGCGCGAGCAAGGAGGACCGCGCCATCTTCGCGTCCAAGCTTCGCGTTCTCGCCAAGAAGGGGCCTGGCGGCTGGTGGCGGATCGCCAAGAATGCAGGGCGGCTGATCTTGCGGGTCCAAGAGCGTCCCATCTCCCTGGAAGCTTGGAGGAGCATCTTGGTGCGCGCGGGGTTCGAGGACGTCACCGCACGTTACGTCCGCCAAGAGGCCGGGATGGTGACGGGCCGGCGTCCAGCTCACCGACCGGATGCCGCCGCCTCGGGGCCGGCGACCACGGACTCGGCCGCTCCCTGAGCTTCGAGAGCTTGGGGGGCGTTCCTCAGAGGACCCCGTCGCCGGGTGAAGGCACCCATCCCGCCAGGTCACCCAAGCGGGGGTCGTTCGAGAAGATCTCGACGATGGGCAGGCGCAGACCCAGCCGTCGCTGGATCACCTCGGCTTCGACGACTTGGTTCCACAGGACGAGGGTGGCGACGACGCCGGTCGATCCGGCCCGGGCAGTGCGGCCCGAGCGATGAAGGTACGCCTTGTGGTCCTCGGGCGGGTCGTAGTGGATGACGACGTCGACCCCTTCGATGTGCAGGCCACGGGCAGCGACGTCGGTGGCAACCAGCACGTGCAGCTTGCCCGAGGCAAAATCGGCGAGCGCTCGTTCGCGGTTCGCTTGGCGCAGATCGCCGTGGATCGCCGCAGCCCTGATCCGCTCCTTGGCAAGCTGCTCGACCAGCCGGTCCGCACCTCGTTTGGTCCTCACGAACACGAGAACCTTGTCACGAGGGCGGCAGATCGACGCAGCGACCTTGACCTTGTCCATCTGGTGGACTTGGAGGAACCGGTGCTCCATCGCCGTCACCGTCTGCGAGGTCGATGCCACCTCGTGGTGCACCGGGTCGCTCAGGTAACGAGCCACCAGTCGGTCGACCGCTCCGTCGAGGGTGGCCGAGAACAGAAGAGTCTGGTGTCGGCGCTCCAAGCGCCGCAGCACCCACTCGACCTGGGGCATGAACCCCATGTCCGCCATCCGGTCGGCCTCGTCCAGGACGAGGATCTCGACGTCGGCGACCGTCAGCTCCCCGCGATCGCCCAAGTCGATGAGGCGTCCCGGGGTGGCGATGATCACGTCGACGCCCTTGCGCAGGCGGGCAACCTGGCGCTCGATGTCGGCGCCGCCGTAGACGGCAGCGGCCCGCAGGCCCACCCCTTGCGACAGCGGCGCCAGGACTTCGTGGACCTGGACGGCCAGCTCACGGGTCGGTAGCAGGACGAGTGCCCGGGGGCGGGCGGGACGAGTGGAGGCGGCTTTTGCGGAGGGGGGCCTCCGGGTGGCTCGTTGCGCGGGGTCGGCATGCGGGGCACCGGGTGAGGGGACGTGGGGATGCTGGGTGTCAAGTGAGGGGACGTGGGGATGCTGGGTGTCAAGTGAGGGGGCGGTCAGGCGCTGGAGAAGCGGGAGGCCGAAAGCGAGCGTCTTGCCCGAACCGGTCTTCGCCTTCCCGCAGACGTCACGACCGGCGAGTGCGTCGGCGATGGTGAGCGCCTGGATCGGGAAGGCAGTCGTGATGCCCTGGTCCGCGAGGATCTTGGTCAGGCTCTCGTCGACGCCGAGCGACTCGAAGGTCCGGACGGTCTCGTACGTGTCCCTCGCGCTGGGACCGTCTCTGGTGGGATCTTTTCCGGCTGGATCGTCCGTGTCGGGAGCGCCCTTGCCGGGATCGCCGCCATCGGGATCGTGGCTGGTGAGAAGGGTTTCTGCGGTCATGTCCTGCACTTTCATCTCATGGATTCGGCTGGGCCCGGTGCCGACCTGAGAGGAGAAGGAGGAGTGGACCCGGGCGCCGACCCTCGCCGCTCGCCCCAAGCCATCGTACCAGGTGGAGGCTGCGAACTCGGTCAGCCCCGGTCTGCGGGTCTGCGGGTCTGCGGGTCTGCGGGTCTGCGGGTCTGCGGGTCTTCCGGTCCCGCCCCTCGTTGGCCCATAGAGTGGGGCGCCTGACGAGAGCCGCATCGCGCTGGACACGGGTGTCATGGTGGCCCGTGCCGCATCCGCGAGCATTGTGCAGCAGAGCGTTTCCAGACCAACGACGACAACCAATACGGCACACTCGATCGACCCGATCACCGCGATCGAACCGAAGGAGGATAACCCCAATGGCCAAGCTCGAAGCCGGTGACAAGGCGCCGGCGTTCACGTTGCCCGACCAGGATGGGAAGCCGATCTCCCTGAAGGACTTCGCCGGGTCGCCGGTGGTGGTCTACTTCTACCCAGCCGACGACACTCCTGGCTGCACCAAGGAGGCCTGCCAGTTCAACGACAACCTCAAGGCGTTCGGCAAGGCCGGCGCCAATGTGGTGGGTATCTCGCCGGACGGCGCGACCAAGCACACGGCCTTCCGATCCAAGTACAAGCTTGGTTTCCCGCTCCTGTCCGACCCGGAACACGAGGTGATGTCGCGGTACGGCGCATGGGGAGAGAAGACCATGTACGGAAAGAAGACGGTCGGCACCATCCGCTCCACGTTCCTGGTCGACGCCCGAGGGGTCATCGCACGAGCTTGGTACAACGTGCGGGCAGACGGGCACGCCGCCCGGGTCCTCGAAGAGCTGGAGGCCCTCCAGGCTGGTTGAAGCCTCCGGGCTGGGTGAGCATGTCCGATTGCGTGCCGACTCGATAGGGTGTTCTCGTGCCACCTGAAAAGCTTCATTGGGCCCACTTGTACCAGGAGGTCGTGACGTCGGGCCTTTGCACCGGCTGCTCGGCCTGCGTGGTGGTGTGCCCGTACGACGTCTTGGAGTACGACGACACCGGCGGTCGCTACAGGCCGTTCCACGTACCGGGTGACGGTGGCGCCGAGGACTGCACGCACGGGACGAAAGGTTGCACGCTCTGCACGAGGGCCTGCCCGCGCTTTCGGACGTGGGAACCCGAGATCGACCAGCATCTTTTCGGCCGGGAACGTGCGGCGGACGAGGTGTCGGGAATTGCCCTCACGACCGTGCTCGCCCGCGCCACCGACCCTGAGGTGCACCAAGCCGGACAGGACGGAGGGTTCGTCTCAGCACTGCTCATCTGGGCCCTCGAGCACGATGTCATCGACGCGGCGCTGGTGTCGGCACTCGAAGGTGACGGGACCACGTGGAAAGCAGTGCCGGCGGTGGTCCGGGACCGCTCAGGAGTGCTGGCCACGGCCGGGTCCCGCTACACGTACTCGGCCAACCCGATGGCGTATGCCGAGGCGACCGGAGCAGGCGCCGAACGAATCGCGCTCGTCGGCATGGGCTGTCAGGCATCTGCCCCACCCGTCATGGCGGCCCGCAAGGCCGGCAAGGTGGCCCGGCGTTTCACCCTGTCGATCGGCCTGTTGTGCTCAAAGACTTTCGACGACGCGATCTTCGCCGACCTGTTCGAGGCCCGGTATGGTTTGGCTCGACAAGACATTGCCAAGATGAACATCAAGGGCGTCTTCCAGATCTGGACTCGTGACGGGGAGTACCACGAGGTGCCGCTCAAAGAAGCCCATGAGTTCACCCGTGAGGGCTGCTTGTCGTGCCCGGACTTCGCCGCTGAGCACGCCGACATCGCGACGGGTGGGATCGGGGCGTTCAACGACTGGACGCTCACGATCGTGCGGACCCAGCGAGGACGAGAGCTGTTTGACGCGATGGTGGCCGAAGGCGCGGTCGAAGTACGCCCGATCGACGACGACCCCGGTGCCGTCACGCTCTTGCACAAGCTGAGCCGGGTCAGCCGCCGGCGCTGGCCGGCGAGCGCCGTCCCGATGCCCGGGCGGCTCCCCTCACCGGCCTGACGGCGGGTCAGCCTGACGATGGGTCAGCCTGACGATGGGTCAGACCGCACGACCTGCGAGCACTCTTGCTCGGGCGAACACCGCGTCGAGCATCGGCTCGGTGAGCCGGCCCGTGAAGGTGTTCTGTTGGCTCGGGTGGTACGAGCACACCATCGTCCGCCCATCCGGCAGACGATGCTCGGCCAGGTGGCCGAAGTGGGGCCGCGGGCGAAGGTCATAGAGGCTGGCCACCGCCGCGCAGGCTACCTGGCCCAACACGACGATGACCTCTGCTCGACGAAGGCACCCGATCTCGCGTCGCAGGTACTCGAGACAGGTCTTGCTCTCGGCGGGCGTCGGCACGTTCTGCGGCGGTGCGCAACGCACGGCGGCAGTGATCCACGCACCACCAAGGGTCAGCCCGTCGCCGACTGCCACGCTCCTGTCCGAGGAGGCATACCCGGCCCGGAACAGGGCGGCCATCAGCCAGTCTCCCGAGCGATCGCCGGTGAACATCCGTCCGGTGCGGTTCGCCCCGTGTGCCGCCGGCGCGAGGCCGACGATGACCACCGCGGCGTCCGGATCGCCGAAGCCGGGAACGGGTCGGCCCCAGTAGCTCTCTTCGCGGAAGGACGCTCGAGGATTTGCGGCAACGTGCTCTCGCCAGTGGACCAGCCGAGGGCAGCGCCGGCAGGAAATGATCTCGGAGCGGAGATCGGCGAGCCCGGTGCGATCTCCTGCGAGCGCAATCCGACGAGGCTGAGGGGCCATCGCCCACAGCCTACGATGGTCATCCGTGCCCACCTCAAACAGGACCGCCCCTGGACCCAAGCCGACCCTCGTGCTCTTGGTGCGGCACGGTGTGACCCCGACCACGGGCAAACTCCTCCCCGGACGTGCGCCCGGCCTCGACCTCGCTGAGGAAGGGCGGGCACAGGCAAGCGCGGTAGCCGAAGCTATTGCCGCGATGGAGCACCCGCCTGTTGCCGTCTACGCGTCCCCTATGGAGCGCACGAGACAGACGGCAGCTCCAATCGCGCGAGCGCTCGGTGTTCGAGTCCGGGTGGTGCGCGAGCTGGTGGAATGCGACGTCGGAGACTGGACCGGAGCTCGCCTGCGCACCGTGGCGCGGACTGCTCATTGGCGAAATGTGCACGCGTGGCCCGGTGGATTTCGCTTCCCTGCTGGCGAGTCATTCCCTGAGATGGCCTGCCGCGCCCAGGATGCGGTCGTGCGGTTGGCGGGGTCCCACCGAGGACAGACCATCGTCGCCGTGTCCCACGCCGACCCCATCAAAGCGGTGGTCGCGAGCGCGTCGGGGACCCCCCTGGATCTCTTCCAGCGGTTCGTGATCTCGCCGTGCTCGGTGTCGGCGATCCTCTACGCCGACGATGGTCCGTTGGTGCTGTGCGTGAACGCCGAGAGCCCCCCGAAAGGTGCCGTGGTGTCATGAGCAATCGGACCGATTTTGACCATCCCGATCAGTTCACCGTCGGCACTGAGGGTCCGGTCGGTGATCGGACGTTCCTCCTCCACATCACCCAGGGTCCGTCACAGCTCACTGTGAAGGTCGAGAAGCAGCAGGTCGCCATCCTTGCCAGCTACCTCGCTCGGATCGTCCGCCAGCTCGGACGCCCCGGCCACCTGCCTGACGATCTCGAGTTCGACACGTCGTCCATCCCGGCATGGGTGGTCGGCACGATCGGGGTCTCGTATGACGATGCCGAGGACCGGCTTGTCGTCGTGATCCAGGAGCGGGGTGAGGACGAGGAGGACCGAGATGACGGGGGAAGCGAGGACGACGGGTCGATGGCTCGGGTTGCAATGTCGCGCGAGCAGGCCGCCGCCTTCGCCATCCGGGCGACCCGGCTCGTGGAGGCCGGCCGGCCTCCGTGTCCTTTGTGTGGACTGCCTCTCGATCCCTCTGGCCACGACTGCCCGCGCACGAACGGCCACCGTCCTCCTGTGAGTTGACCAGGTCTGCGGCGTGACTGGCGCCGAGGACCCAATTTCTGGGGCGGCTGATCCCTCCCGGATTGCTCCATCGGACGTGCGCTCGGTCCTCGAGAGTGGGGACATCGACGTCCACGGTCGCATCGCCGGCAGCTCCAATGCCACGCTGCTCGTCACCTGCAGTTTCCGTGGGCGTGAGCTCCTCGCTGTCTACAAACCCGCCCGCGGGGAACGCCCTCTCTGGGACTTTCCCCGCGGCCTGCACCGCCGAGAGGTCGCTGCCTACCGCCTTTCCGAGCTCCTGGGCTGGGACCTCGTACCCGAAACCGTCGAGCGGGCCGACGGACCGTTCGGCGCTGGCTCACTGCAACGTTTCGTACCCACAGATGGCACCTCGCACTATTTCACCCTCGTCGACGATCCCCAGTGGCACGATGCCCTTCGCCGGATTGCTGCTTTCGACGTGATCGCGAACAACGCCGACCGCAAGAGCGGCCACGTGCTGCTGGCCGACGGGCGCATCTGGGCCATTGACCATGGGCTGTGCTTCCATTCCCTGCCCAAGCTTCGAACGGTCGTCTGGGACTTCGCCGGCGAGCCCCTCCTCCCTCGGATTCGAGACGATCTTCGTCTGCTCATTGCCAATGATGGTCGTGCTCTCGCCGACGCCTTCCACGGGCTCTTGGACCGGGAGGAGCGAGCTGCTCTCCACGACCGGGTCGCTGCACTGGTCGGAACCGGTCACTTGCCCTCGCCGGACGCCGAGGGAGACTGGCCCCCCTACCCTTGGCCGCTGGTCTGACTCGCACCATCTCCCGTGACCGGTCCGGCGGGTGGTCTTGGAGGGTGGTCGCGGAGCGCTCCGCTCACCAGTGCGGTGCGTGTCACAATGAGCGTGTCTGCACCTGCCGTTCGACCACGATCCGGAGTCCTAGGAAATGAGCTGTTTGGCGCCCCGACGTCGCCCGTCTCCGATGTCCCGTCAACCGGAGACCAACAGCCGTAGTCGGGTCCCCCGTGCCTGAGCCGGTCGAAGGCACCAGCCCCTATTTGCCGGGGCTCGACGGCCTGCGGGCTATCGCCGTCCTTGCAGTCATCGCGTACCACTTGAACTTCTCCTGGGCCCAAGGAGGCCTTCTCGGCGTAGGGCTTTTCTTCGTCCTATCGGGCTACCTCATCACCGACCTGCTGGTCGCAGAGCACCACCGCAACGGCAGCATCCGTCTCCCTCAATTCTGGCTGCGGCGAGCCCGTCGGCTCCTTCCCGCCCTCTTTGTCATGCTGTTCGTCACGCTCGGATGGGTCACCCTGTTCCACAGGTCCCAGCTTCCGGCGATGCGGTCCGACTTGCTGACGGACATCTTCTACTACAGCAATTGGTGGTTCATCTTCCAGCACGTCTCGTACTTTGCCAAGTTTGGACCGCCGTCACCCCTTGGGCACTTGTGGTCCCTAGCGATCGAAGAGCAGTTCTACCTGGTGTGGCCATTCGTGGTGTTCGCCGGACTGCGATGGGTCCGAAACCGGCGGATCTTGATCGGCCTCACCCTCGCAATGGCCGCGGCGTCGGCTTTGGAGATGGCGTTGCTGTTCACGCCCGACGGTAATCCGACGCGCATCTACGACGGGACTGACACCCGAGCCTTCGCACTCCTCTTCGGCGCCGCATTGGCACTCGCCCTCCCACGCAACCGTACGTATGGCTCCGTGACGAAGAATGCCCGCCGGGTTCTCGAAGCAATGGGCGCACTGGCCCTTTTGGGGATCTTCGTCATGTTCTGGCGGACCGGTGAGTACAGCGGCTTTCTCTACCAAGGTGGCCTCGTGCTCTTCTCGGCGCTGAGCGTGGTGGCAATCGCCGTCACGGTCCACCCCGGGACCCGGTGGGGCTCCGTCCTCGGGTGGAAGCCTCTGCGCTGGATAGGCGAGCGTTCCTATGGCATCTACCTCTGGCACTACCCCGTCATCGTGCTGACGACGCCGCTCAACGCCGTGCCGAGCCTTGGACGTGACTTTCTCCAAGTGGGCGCGAGCATTCTCTTGGCTGCCCTCTCGTGGAAGTACGTGGAGCAGCCGGTGCGCCATGGCTCCCTTGGCCGCCACTGGCGGGCGCTCCGAGAGCGACGGTGGTCCTTGCCACGTCTCCGGCCAGCGGGATGGGTGGTCTCGAGCGTCGTCCTGGCAAACCTCGCCGTCTGCTGCATCGGCCTGGCCGGGCTTGTCGCAGTACCGGCACTGGCCGCGTCCACCAAGGACCACACAGTGTTGCCGCCGAAACGACACCACGTCACGTCACCTGCCTCCACTATGCCAACGCCGCCGGGGAGCAACCAGGCCACCACCTTGCCTCCCCCACCGGCTGGCCAAGGCGTGACGGCGATCGGAGATTCCATCATGGTCGACGCGGCGACAGACTTGAAAGCGCTGCTTCCAGGCATCGTCATCGACGCCAAGATCGGACAGCAGCTCTACCAGGTCCAGAACACAGTCCCCGAGCTCAAGGCCAACGGGGACATCGGTGATCGGCTCATCCTCGAGCTGGGAACCAATGGTCCCTACTCGGTCACACAGCTCGAGAACTTGCTCAATTCTCTTGGTCCCATGAAGAAGATCGTCCTCATCAATACGAAAGTGCCGCGCCCTTGGCAGACACAGGTGAATGCCACCATCGCCACAGTGGCGGCGCACTACCCGAACACGACGCTAATGAACTGGTACGCCGACAGCGCCAACGATCCCCAGTACTTCTACACAGACGGGATCCACTTGAACCCGGCCGGCGCGCAGTACTACGCGTCGCTCATCGTCCAGGCGCTTGACGCCCCTCTTCCTCCGAACGGGCACTGAGCCTGAGGCGGGCTCGGTGATAGGGCAGGACAGAAAGAGCTACCCGCGAGCTTTGAGCTCCTCGATCAGCGCTGGTAGCACTTTGTGAACGTCACCGACGATCCCCAGATCGGCCACGGTGAAGATCGGGGCATCGGGATCCTTGTTGACTGCGACGATGTTCTTGGAACCTTTCATTCCGACCAAGTGCTGGGTCGCGCCCGAGATGCCACACGCCAGGTACACGGTGGGCTTGACCGTCTTGCCGGTCTGGCCGACCTGATGAGAGTAGGGAACCCAACCGGCATCGACGATGGCCCGGCTCGCGCCAGCTGCCCCGTGGAGCAACGACGCGAGCTCTTCGATCAGCGCGTAGTGCTCCGCTGCACCGAGTCCCCGGCCACCCGAGACGACGACCGAAGCTTCATCGAGCTTGGGTCCCGACCGTTCTTCCGCATGACGCTCGAGGATCCGCGCCGCCCCGGGAGCACCCACTTCAGGGGGTGGGGCGGCCACGACTTGCGCCGATCCACCGTCACCCGGCTCGGCCGAGAACGACTTGGCGCGGATGACGAAGATGCCAGGTCCCTCGCCGGTGAACCGCGCCGTGACGACGTGCGATCCACCAAAGACCTGGTGCTCGGTGCGGAGGTCCCCGTTCTCGTTGATCCCGGTCACGTTGGTAAGGACGGGGCGATCCATCATGGCCGACAGTCGACCGGCCACGTCACGTCCGTCGTAAGTTGCCGGGACGAAGATGGCATCTGGGGTATTACCCCCGGCGACAAGTGCGGCCACGGCGGCGGCCACCGGCGGCCCTGGAAGAGCTCCTCGGAGATCTCCCACGTCATAGACAGTTGCGGCGCCGTACTGCCCGAGCACTCCGGCGTGCTCGGCGACGTTCGGCCCCCAGGCCACCGCCTCCACCGTTGGTGCCAGGCCCCGGGCCTTGGTGAGGAGCTCGAGTGCGAGGGGCAGCGGCCCCGAGTCCCCGGCCTCGGCCAACACCCATATCTTCGCAATGCTCATCTCAGATCACCTTGACCTCTTCGAGGAAGGAGACGATGCGCTGAGCCCCGTCGCCTTCGTCCACCACCTTCTCGCCTGCCGAGCGAACTTCCGCTTCGGCAACTTCGACGATCTCCTGACGAGCCCCTGCTGCGCCGACTTGCGCCGCATCGATGCCGAGATCGCCGATGGTCAACGTGTCTACCGGCTTGGACTTGGCCGCCATGATCCCTTTGAATGACGGGTAGCGAGGCTCGACAACGCCAGCGGTCACGGTGACCAGCGCCGGCAACGGGCATTCCACCTCGTCGTAGCCGGCTTCGGTCTGACGCTCGACCAACACTTTGTCGCCGGTCACGTCCACGCTCTTGGCGAACGTCACCGACGGCATCCCGAGGAGCTGGGCCACTTGGACCGGGAGCGTACCCGTGTACCCATCGGTGGACTCGGTGGCCGCCACGACAAGGTCCGGCTCGGCCCGGCGGATCGCTGCCGCCAGTACTTTGGCGGTTCCGAGGGCATCCGATCCGGCCAAGGCCTCGTCGCTCACGAGGATCGCCTTGTCTGCACCCATCGCCAACGCCGTCCGCAGCCCAGACACTTCGCCACCCGGGGCCATCGAGACCAGGGTCACCTGGCTGCCTTCAACCTTTCCGGCAAGCTGGAGCGCCATCTCGACGCCATAGGAGTCCGAGTCGTCGAGAATGAGCTTCCCCGACCGGACCAAAGTGTGAGTGCTGGGATCCATGGCCGACGGGGCGGCCGGGTCCGGAATCTGCTTGACACAGACGACGACGTTCATGGTCGGTCATTCTGGACGACAACTGGGAGGTCGCGCCACTCCGTCCGGAAAGCTGCTTCAGTTAATTCCCGGATGCGGCCGGACCGTGCCGAGTGACTCGAAGCGCTTCAGCCGGCCGGTCGGTGATGATCGCGTCGACCCCCATCTCGACCATTTCTTCGAGGTCGGACCGGGCGTTCACCGTCCACACATGGACTTGGAGACCGGCCCCGTGGGCGTCGGAGAGGAATGCGGGGCTCACCTGGGTCACGAACGGGTGCACCGAATCCCAGCCCCAGCGAGACGCGGTGCGCAGCCCTTCTGCCGCATCTCGGTTCCATGGGAGCAGCAGGCCCACCGCAAGCCGCGGTTCGGTCGACCGGACCGCTTCGAGGATCAGCGGATCGAACGAAGAGACGATTGCCCGATCCGCCCATCCGAGGGCGGCGAGGATGCCCGCCGTGGACACTGCCGTGCCTCGGTTGAACTCGGACGCCGTTCCAGGCGTCCCCAGCCACCCGGGGCTGGCGTCGGACACTGCCTTGATCTCCACGTTCACAGTCATGCCGGCGCACATGGCGAGCGCCTCCGCTAGGAGCGGGAGGTACGACGGCAGCGCGGCTCGATCCAGTTGGTGGATGAACCCCGCGCCAGGAACATCGGGGTCGTGATGGACGACGAGCGCACCGTCGATCGTCCGCTGGACGTCCAATTCGACACCATGGCAGCCGATGTCCCGGGCTGCGGCAAACGCCTGAAGGGTGTTGTCGATGATGTCCGGTTGGGACTCCGTACGCCCCCGATGTGAGAACACCCAGGTCAAGTGCACTCCTTGCAACGATCGGCAGGGTGTTGGCTCGTGGAGGCCCGGAAAAGGGCTCGGCAAGAAATCGCTCGACGACCCCTTGCCAGACGCGAACAATGCACTATAATGTCCACGTCAAACCCCCTTTTCTCCGACGGCCACCCCGTGTGGGCCGATCATGTGAAAAGGTTCACAATCCTGCAGGCGGAGGACCGGCGATGGCGTTGATGTGGAACCGAACGGTGGACTGGGATGCCGACGACTGGCGGCGATTGGCCGCGTGTCGAGACACCGAGCCCGATCTCTTCTTTCCCATCGGGACCACCGGGCCGGCAGTCGAGCAGATCGAGGCTGCGAAGGGTGTCTGCCGCACCTGTGAGGCCCAAGAGCCGTGCCTGGACTTCGCATTGGCCACGAACCAGGAGTCCGGGGTGTGGGGCGGAACCTCGGAAGAAGAGCGCCGCAAGCTGCGCAAGGCCTGGTTGGCCGCCCGGCGGAGGGCGGGCTGAGGCGCCTTCGAGGTACTGATCGCTGCCCTGCCGTCGGCGTACTGCCCCACGCGGCCACACGCGGCCAAGGCAAGCGGGTGCCGTCATCAGACCGCCCCCCGACCCTGCCTGTAGGACACAAGAGAACCCGGCTACCGGCGATTCCAAAGGGACGATTGCTCAACTGGGTGCCGAGGGGACCGCGATGGTCACCAGGGTCCCTTGCCCTTCAACTTCTGGCACCCTCTGGAGGGCGATAGTCCCTCCAAGCTGAGTCATGACCAGGTCTCGCACGATGGACAGGCCGAGGCTGTCCGTCTCTTCGATATCGAAGGCTGGTGGCAGTCCACAGCCATCATCGCGGACGGACAAGGCGAGCTCGTTCCCTCGATCCTCCAGGAGCACCCATACGTGCCCCACCGGCTCCCCAGTGCCTCCACCAGATGGGATTTCGCCATCCAGGGCTGGTTCGGTCGGGGCGAACGCGTGCTCGACGGCGTTCTGGAGAACTTCTGCGAGAATGACCGCCAGAGGAGTGGCTACGTCAGCGGCCACATGGCCGAGATCGCCGCTGACCGAGATCTCCACGCCGCGCGACGACACCACCGAATCGCTCGCCATCTGCACCAGTGATGTGACAATGGTGTCGAACGGCACCTGTTCACCTGGATCACGCGAGAGGATCTCGTGCACCAACGCGATCGAGCGAACCCGGCGTTCGGCCTCTCGAAGAGCTTCGCGTCCGGCACCCATGGCCACCCGGCGGGCCTGAAGGCTCAGGAGAGAAGAGATGGTCTGGAGGTTGTTCTTCACTCGATGATGGACCTCACGGATTGCAGCATCTTTCGATAGCAGGAGGCGGTCCAATCGGCGAACGTCGGTGACGTCGCGAAGCAGGATCATGGCGCCTGTCACTGCGCCGTGGGACAAGAGCGGAATGCAGTGGACCAGGACAATTACGTCGGGCCGACGCTCGACTTCCTCCACAACTGGCCGACCCGTCGCGAGAGCCCATTCGACGGCCGACTCTTCGACTCCGAGCTCGGTGAAGCGGCGACCTTCTGGAGACGAGTACACCCCCATGCGGTGAAATGCGTTCATGGCATTCGGAGACGCGAACTCCACCCTTCCTTCCGCATCAACCAGGACGAAACCGTCGCCAACCCTGGGCGACTCTTCCGTGCCGACATCTTCCTCCGGAAACGGGAAGGCAGACTCCGCCACCATCCGCGCGAGGCGCTCGAACACGTCAAGGTAGGTCCGCTCGTACATACTCGTCGGTGCATTCAGGGAAGCCTGCGTCACACGCAGAAGCACTGCGATGACCTCCGTGCCGTAGCGCACGGGAATGTTCTCCACCGGGACCGAATCGCCGATGATCGGATGGTGCACAGCCCCTCGGACTACTCGCCCTTCTCGCAGCGCCGTTGCGCTCAAGCTCCAAGCCGTTTCGCGCACCGTCTGACCCACCAAGTCCTGCTCTACAAGCGTTGGGCGATTGCTCGGCCGGATCTGCCCGAGGACGACCAGTTCGGGATCTTCACCTCCGATATCTCCTTGAGGCTTCGTGACGCCTACGACGAGAAGGAGATCGGAAAAGGACAGGTCAGCCAGAACTGACCACGATCCCAAGAGACGCTGGAGGTGCTCGAGCTCGTCAGGCCTGAGCTCGGTGTACTCAACAGCCAGCTCCGCTGGGGTCGGCATCGCTGAAGCTACTCCTCACTTGCAGGCACGATGTGGGAGGGTGCAGAACCAGCGAGACCCGGCGAAGCGAGCGGCACCCAATGGGGCTGTCGCCGGCGATACCCCTGGAGGTGATCAACTCCGAGCTGGTCGAGGATTGCCCGCAGATCCTCGGTTCGATCCGCCACGTGCTCGTGGCGATGTGCGTCCGAAGCAGTCGTCAGAGGAACCCCACGGGCAGCGAGACGCACGAGAAGCGGCAATGCCGGGTACTGCTCGGCAACTGGCTTTCGCCAACCTGCCGACGACAATTCGGCCGCCATGTTCGACGCAGCCGCGGCTTCGGCAATGCGATCCCACCACTCGGCCGGGCTCCCAGGGTACCGCCCCACAACCTTGACCAGGTCGGGGTGAGCAAGCACGTCACACGTACCGCTGGCAGCCAACTCTTCGATCGCTCGAGTGTACGACTCCCACGTGGCGTCAACATCGCGCACTGACCACTCAGCCATCGAGAGCGGATCGTCGAGGTCGTCGAAGCGCCATGCCCCCAACCAGTGGATCGACCCGAGGAGCACGTCGAAGGGGTAGCCACTCAGAAGCGCAGCGACCTGCTCCATGCGACCGGGATAGTGGTCCACCTCCAGTCCCATCACCACTGGCAGCCCCGCCTTCTTTGCCGCCAGAACCGTCTCCACATATACGTCCAAGTCTGCCCGAGCATGAAAATCCCAATACGCGGCCATTGATTTCTTCAAGCTGGGTGAGATCTCGTCGTCATCCCAGAAGGCTCCTACAACCGGAACGGCTTGGGTAAACCGGAACAGATGCTCGGTGATAGCAATCTCCACAACTCCAGCTGCCGCTGCTCGCTCGCAGTAGGCCGCCACTTGGTCCACAGCCAGCTCGACGTCACGCTGCGAATGAGGCCAGAGGTGGAGGTGATAGTCGATCATGCCAACTCGCTGACCACTCAGCCCAGAATGACAGGCTCTTCACCGAGGCCTGCGTCGGCTCGGCGAATGAGGGTAACCCCGTCACGAATAGTCGTGAGGGCACAGACGACCCGCGGGTCGGCAACCAGTTTGTCGTTGAACCGCTTGAGCGCAGCGGCATTAGGGTCGGATGCTACGTCTTCAAGCACTTCCCCGTGGTACAACGTGTTGTCCGCAAGGATAAGACCGCGGCTGGCGAGTTTTGGTAACACCGCTTCAAAATAAGCGTCATATCCAGCTTTGTCGGCATCGATGAACACCAAGTCGAAAGGGCCCGACAATCGGGCGATCGACTCGAGGGCTGGTCCCTCGAGGATCTCGATTCGATCTGCATAGGGACTGGCCTCGATATTTCGGCGAGCCGTGGCGGCATGGTGCGGGTCCACCTCGCAGGTCTGGATCTTGCCGCCGGAGGACAGCCCGGAAGCCATCGCGATCGCCGAGTACCCGGTGAAAGTGCCGATCTCTAGGACGCTTCGAGCATTCGTCGCAAACACAAGGAGCCCCAAGAACCGACCCTCTTGGCGACCCACCATCATTCCCCACGCCGGAAAGTCTCGTCGCGTCGTCTCCTCGACAGCGCTCAGGTAGGCAGGCGGTGCAGTGGAGTGCTCGTCGGCATAGCGGACTGCGACCGGATCTACGACATCACGCACCAGATCATCGTAGATGCCAGCAACGCGGGGACGACGCATAGCCCGGCTCTACGTTGACGCTGGAGCGATCGGTGCGGCAATGACTACCACGTTGTCGGCGTAGTGACCCGTGGCCGGATCAAAAGCCCCTCCGCAAGTGACGATCGCCAGCCTCCGTGGACCAGTGGGCGCGAAAATGCCCTGCGGAAGTTGCGCCTTCGGATATGCCTCCAACGAAACGGCTTTCCAAGCGGTCGGGCTCCCAGACGAACCACTCAAATATATCACCGCCCCGGGCTGGATATTCGACAAGTCATATAGAGCCCCATTTCCTTGGTTATACCAGTTTATATGACCTGCCAGAAGCACAGTGCCATTGCTTCCATAGATTCTGCCGCCACCAGTCCACATTCCCACGTCCTTCACGTTGCCTGGAATCTCCAATGAGTATGTCGATATAGATTCCGGATACACCGGCGCAAGAACGCCGAGCGAAGGTATCGAAAGCTCATCTGGCTCCAGCGCGTCTTCCACTGGAGCCTTTGGCACGGATGAGCCTGCCGGAGCGACCGTCGAAGATGCCGGCGCTGAAGCATGCGGCGAATCGGCGAACGGATGCTTCGGCAACGGAGCCGGGCCGGGTGTGGAACTGGAGACAAGGCCCATCCCCAGCAGCACTGCACCACAGGCACACAGCAACAGCGCCGCAACGAGCAGGGGGCGCCAGCCCTGGCGGGAGAGCCTGCCCTCCCTGGACGAACGTACCCTCACCCTACTGCCTCCCACCCGCCTATTCCATGTGCAAGTCTGACCGCCGTCGGATTACTGCCACAAGCAAGGCTGCTACGCCCAGCACGAAGACGACAAGGCCACCGAGCTCAAGCGGTCCATCACCGCCATGCCGACTATTCCCTCCCGTGATGATGCTCGTGGGATGTCCGGTGAGCACCGTCGCCGACGAAGGGGGCGAGGTGGCGACTGTTCCATTCGCAGAGATCGCTGACGCCGTTGCCGTATCGGTGATCTGCCCAGCCGTCATATTCGCAGCGGTGACGACAAACGTACCGGTGCAGGTCTCCTTCGCCCCTGCAGCCAGGGTAGCAGACGGGCACGTGGGGCCAGTGGCGAGCGTCTCTCCGGTCACCGACTGGGTGTCGGTGACCTTCACTGTATGCAGTGTGACGTTGCCAGTATTGGTCACCACGAAGTCATAAAGAATCGTCTGACCTGCCACAGCCGCGCTTTCAACGTTTGCCGATTTCGTCAAAGAGATCGCCGCAGCGGTCTTTCCTTGTAAAGTCGTCGAAGCCGTAGCTTGCACCGCTGCAGCGACGGCAGATGTGCCCGTTGCCGTTGCCGTCGTTTGAATTGAGCCGGTCGCAAGATCTTGCGCCGTCACGTGATAGGTGGCCGTACACGTCTCACTCATGCCGGGAGCCAGGCTCGTCGCCGGACAGGTAATGGCTGACAGTCCGGGCATAGGATCCGAAACAACTACCGGCTCCAAATCCACGTTGCCGGTGTTGGTCACCACGAACGAGTAGGTCAGCACTGTACCGACCCGTGAAAAGCTCGAGGGATCCACTGAGATCGCAAGGGCAATTGCCGGTTTACGGACAACTGCCGTCCTCAATGGGCTCGTCGTCCCACTGACTGTCTTTGTGGCCGGGGTCTTGGCCGTCACCTTGGCGGTGTCTTCGACGTAGCCGTTGTCGAGGTCGACCTGGGTGACCTTGTAGGTGGCGGTGCAGGTCTCTGTCTTGGCCGGGGCGAGGGTGGCCGACGGGCATGTGGGGCCCGTGGCGAGCGTCTCTCCGGTCACCGACTGGGTGTCGGTGACCTTCACTGTGTGCAGTGTGACGTTGCCGGTGTTGGTCACCAAGAAGTCGTACTTGATGGTCTGGCCGACGGCGGTGACCGCAGCGGTTGTTGTCGCCGCTCGGGTCTTGGTGATCGAGAGCGCCGCTGTCGTGGTGGTCGCAACCGACAGCGCCGTCGAGGTCTTTGTGACGGTCTTTGTGGCCGGGGTCTTGGCCGTCACCTTGGCGGTGTCTTCGACGTAGCCGTTGTCGAGGTCGACCTGGGTGACCTTGTAGGTGGCGGTGCAGGTCTCTGTCTTGGCCGGGGCGAGGGTGGCCGACGGGCATGTGGGGCCCGTGGCGAGCGTCTCTCCGGTCACCGACTGGGTGTCGGTGACCTTCACTGTGTGCAGTGTGACGTTGCCGGTGTTGGTCACCAAGAAGTCGTACTTGATGGTCTGGCCGACGGCGGTGACCGCAGCGGTTGTTGTCGCCGCTCGGGTCTTGGTGATCGAGAGCGCCGCTACTGGCAACGGGGTATTGGTCACCGTGCATGTGTACGACGCCGGTGTGGTGACCTTGACCGTCCAGGAGGGGGCGCTGGAGCTCCCCGTCGATGTGCTGGCAACCGACGTGCCACTGATGGTGTTCTTGCAGGTGAGGGTCGCCGTGTAGTCGGTGATGGGGTCCGGTGACCCAGCCGCCATCACGTCGGTGATCGAGTAGGTGCTTCCTACACGCGTCGGGCCGGCCGGAGACGTGGCGGTCGTCTCCGTACCTGTCGTAGTGACCGAAGCAAGGGTGGTCCCTGTCTGGCCTTTCAAGTCGACGGTGAACTGGTCAGCAGGATTTACCCTTCCGGCGACGGACTTGGTGACCGTCATCGTCGGGCACAGGATGCTCGGACGCATCTGTGCGTCAAATGCCTCTTCTGGCTTGAAGCTTTTGACTTCGACGACGATCGTGTTCGGTCCCGTATGCCAGTCGTGATCTAACAGCAGCTTGGCAGCGTTTTTAGACTTGTATCCTTTGAAGTAATACGGTGTCGTTCCATTCGCCGGTGTTGTGGTTGTGCCAATTTTTGATTGCGGAAGCCCTGATGTGTATGTGCTCTGCGCAACTCCGTTGACGTACACCTGGGAGACGGAGTTGTCGGCGAGGTAGTCGATCGCGAGAGCGAAGCGTGTAGGAGCGGCGGTCGGGGACAATGTGAAGCGGTATCGGTAGTACCAATTGCCTGTTCCGCTTGTCTTGTGTGTGAGTGTTTGTTGGGAGATCCACTGAGCGTTTGTATAGGGGCTCGGTGCGTAGGCTGTGGGGGCAAGCCGACCGACGTAGGTGACCCCCCACGTGGCTGTGGCTGGCGGCGGTGAGTTCACTGTGTGTGTTGCCGGTGGAGGGAACATTCCAGCCACTTGCCAGTTCGGTGTGATCGCCTTTGTGGGCAGGATCTTCTTGGTTGTCTTGTCGTAGCCCGTGTTGAAGAGGTTCGGTGTGGACGTACAGGACATCACGGGTCCTATGGCGGCGGACACGGGGATGCTGAGTGTCGACTTCGGGCTTGTGACCGTGGTGCCTGTGGGTGTACCGGTTGCTTTGGCGACTGCAGAATCGGCGACTTTCTTCGCAGCGATGTCGGCTGTGCTCACCACGTAGCTCGCCGTGCAGGTCTCGCTTCCTCCTACGGCGAGAGAGGTGCTGGGACAAGTGGGACCGGTGGCGAGCGTTTCGCCCGCCACCGACTGGGTATCGGTGACCTTCACTGTCTTGAGTGGCACTGAGCCGGTGTTCTTCACCGAAAACTGGTAGTGAATGGTCTGTCCGGCGGTCGTAACGGGTGTCGATGTGGCCTGGGTCTTTGCGACCGTGACGTGGGGTCCTGCGACAACCGGGGTGTCGGTGAACGTGCACACCACGACGGCGCCGTAGCTGGTTGTCGACGCCGGAAATTGTAGTTTTACGCTGCTCCCTGTCCCGCTCGCGATGACCGTTGTGTTGCTTCGACACGAGTAGGCAACGTCATAGTTGCCGAGTGTCGTCCCCGTACCCGTAGCGGCCACCTGCGAGACCGTGTATGTGTCGGTCGGCAGGGCGAGCACCGGGCCTGCGATCTCCGACGCTCCTGTTTGCAAACCGGTCGAGCTACCCGACGTCGTCCCGGTATTGCCCTTCGAGATACCGTCTCCTGTCACCTTCACGGTGAACTGGTTTGTGGCGCCGTGCCGTCCGGCGATGTTCACCTCTCCGGTGACCGTTCCTGGGTAGGAGCAGCTCGCGAGGTCCGTCGGGACTGCCCGCGTGGCCAGTCCGGTCTCCGCAATGGTCGCAGCCACGGAACCGTTGGGATTCACCTTCACCAACTTCTTTGTCGTCGGTGTCTGGAGGTACACGTAGCCGTTGACGTTCAGCGCAATGCCGTCGAACTCGAATGTTGCCGTAATTGCGGCGATCTCCGTAGCGTTCAAAGCCTGGGTCCCTGCGACCGCAGGAATGGGGACGTCGACCCGGAAGACCTGTCCATTCGCTGTCTTGCCGACGCTGGCAACGAAGTACAGATTCCCCTTCCCGTCGAAGGCCAGGTCGCCATCGGCGAAGGCGCCGGCAGAAGTCGTTGGTACCGTGATCGTGCCGACCTCGCCGATCGCGGCATCGGTGGCAGCGTTGAACGCGAACAGTAGGAAGGTTCCTGTCGTGTTGAACCCTCCGTAGTAGAAGAGGTCATTGACTGGGTCCACACCTCCGGCGACCACATATGTCAGGCCGGCAGCCGAGACTGTGTAGTGGGTTTTCGTCCCGGTTGTGGCGACGTACTGGTAGATGCGCGTCTTTGTTCCTGTGACGGTTTCGTTGACGACAAGGGCCTTGGTGCCCCCTGTCGTGATGCCCAGCCCGTTGAAATCCGCTGTGGCCAGTGTGAACTTGGTCACCTTGGTGTTGGCGCCCGTCGTGCTCGATACCGAGTAGAGGTTTCCCTTTGTGTCCAGGTTGTACAAGTTGCCGGTCGCGCACGACAGCGGACCAACGGCTTGAGGGGCGACGACGGCTTGAGTCGTAGAGGCGGCCGCATCCATGGCGCCTCCCGCCAGGATGGCCGTTGGAGCGACCGAGAGACCCGCCAAGGCGACCGCGGCGATCGACACGGGCAGACGTCGGTACAGGCCCCCTTGGCGCGAGCGAACGTGCTTCACGAGCTTTGGAGGTCTGTCGCCGACCGCCCAAGGGCGGGACTGAAGCCTTTCGCACCGTCCCAGTGCGGCCACCCCATCAGGACACCCCACGCAAGACGCAGAGCATGCCGGCGACGGTTGCAAACTCCTGTCGCGCCGTCCAGCGGGCGGTCGCGCCGGGCTGGACAGTCACCGACGTGGTGGCGTAGTCGAGCACCGTTGCTCTTGGCGTCGTGAAAACCACGGTGATGTCGTATGTGACCGGGCTGGACCCCGGATCGGTCGCGGTGCCGGACGCCTCCCATCCCCCCGTCGTAGCGTGACAGGCCGTGATCTCGACGTCCTTGTGGAGGGTCACATCGTTGGGGATTGTGGCGGGCAGGGGGTGCTGTTCGGGAATGGTCGTCGTAGAATTGCGGGCATTCACCGACGGCTGGACAGCAGTCGCGGGAGGCGTCGAGGTCGACGACGTCGCGCAGCCCGAGAGCAGCACCATCAGAACTCCCCCGAGCACCCCAGCCAGAAGGCCGAATGGCCTGCGTGGCATGCTCGAAGAGCGAGCGCGTGGGGAAGAGGGTCGACCCGACCTTGACCACCCGAGGGTCGACGACCTCGACGCCCGCCGCTGCATCGCGCCCTCCCTGTCCGGCCCTGCTCCGCCGGGCTCCGCCATTACAATCACCGCACTGATAGCATGACAGACATGCGGGTGCAAGAGCGTTGTCGTTCGGTTGCATCCGGGTTATTTCAAAAAGCCGCGACACTCCTGAAGTGATGGCGCGGCAGGCGGTGTGTCGTCGTCCGTGTGGCGGGACTCGTGGGCTCGCTACCGCGAGGGGACCCCGATAGTTGAGCCACTCGCTACGCGAGATGATGTTCCCGCCGGTGGAGCCAGGCCCCGACGAGCTCGACCGGCGTGAGCCCGCCATGGATACTTTGGGTCCGTTCGCGTTGGAGTCGGCTCGGCAGTCTTCGATGATCCCCTTCGCTTCGAGCAATTGAGTAATAGGGCCATGGGTCGAACACGTGGCCGTTCACCGGCTCATCGTTGAGACGCCCGTTGAGCGAGTCGATGCAGGCGCGCTGCCACGGTGGCCCGGGATCGATGACGAGAGTCCCGGGGCGGAAGAACCGGCACCAATCAGCAACGGCGTGGGCGATGGGCTCGGCCCGTTGCCGAAGCGGACACAGGCGGGAGCACCCCGGACGGCCTTTCGCTTCTGCTCTGGGGTCAACATTTTCCCGGTTCAAATCCTTGAGCGACCCAATGCCGACGGACTGCTCGGCAATCGCACACTCCACAGCTTCATTGCGATCCCGATCACGAACGCGATCGCGTGGCGCAGCAGACATCATCGGGAACGCCCGCCGGTCACCCGATCTCGGGAACGCCCGCCCGGTGCTCAGTCCCAGATCTGCTCACCCAATCGGAGCAACCCGGCCATGTCGTAGATGTCGGACTCGAAGAACGGCACCGAGGCCAGCACTTCGGGGGCCGAGCCCAGCTCGGCCTGCTGCTCGGCTTCCCGCCGGGCTACCACGCCGAAGTGCAAGAAGCTCTCGGCCACCTCCTCGAGGACCCGGGCCGTCTGGGCGGTATCGGTCGGCAGCGCGGCGGCCAGCTCCCCGGCCCGTTCGGCCAGGGCCTGGGCAACGCGCCCGGTTGCCGGATCCCGGAAGTAGGCGGGGAGGACCTTGTTGAGGACCACCGCGCCGAGGTGCAGGTGCCGGCTCACCAGCTCGGAAGCGAAGAACTCGGCCTCGCGCACCGGCGTGGCCTCGAGGGTCGACACCACCATGAACGTGGTCCTGCGGTCCGACAGCAGGCGCGTGACCGCGCCGGCGCGCTCGACGAACCCGTCGTACATGGACTGGAACAGGATGAAGAACTCGGAGATGTCGGCGAGGAACTGGGTCCCGAGGATCCTGTCGGCTACCTGATAGAAGGGCTTGGTGGCCAGGTTCACCAGCCGCGAGCGGTAGGGGACGATGAGCCAGCGCAACAGGCGGCTGGAAAAGAAGTCGGCCATGCGCTCGGGAGCGTCCAGGAAGTCCAGCGCGTTGCGGGTGGGCGGGGTATCCACCACGATCAGGTCGTAGGCACCCTCGCTGTGGAGCTCGTAGAGGCGTTCCATGGCGATGTAGTCGTGGCTCTGGACGAAGCGCCCCGAGATGTTCTGGTACAAGGCGTTGGAGAGGATCTTGTCCCGGGTCTCGTCGTCGGGTGCATGGCGACGGACCAAGTCGTCCCAGCTCTGCTTGGTGTCGAGCATCGCCGCCCACAGCTCGCCTCGGGGGGTGACGCCTGCAGACTCGAAAGCCTCGGGAGGGATGCGCCGTTCGGCATTCCCGATCCCTTCGAGGCCAAGGGCATCGGCCAGCCGCCGGGCCGGGTCCACCGTGAGCACCAGGACGCGGCCACCGTGACGCCAGGCTGCCACCGCGGCGATCGCGGCGGCCGTGGTCGTCTTGCCCACCCCCCCAGGTCCGCACGCCACGACGATCTCCTTGGCGGCAAGCAGGCCGTCCAGCGACCCCTGCCGGGCGTGGTGCTCGGGGTCGCGGCGCTCGGAATCGCGCCGTGCAGGGTCGCGCCGTGCAGGGTCGCGCCGTGCGGGGTCGCGCCGTGCGGGGTCGCGGGGGGCGGAGCCGCCGCTGCGGGGTCCGGCGCCTCGGGCGCGGCTGGTCCCCGGCGCCTTGGCGGCAGACGGTGCCTTCGAGCCCACCGGTGCTTTCGATCCCGACGGTGCCTTCGAGCCCACCGGTGCTTTCGATCCCGACGGTGCTTTCGATCCCGACGGTGCCTTGGTGCGGGACGGTGGCCCGGTGCGCGGCGGCACCTCGGGGTCGCTCTCCATCAGAACCCCAGCTCCTCGCCGAGAGACGCCGCCACCTGCCGGGTGGTCCGCACCCCGTGGGAGCGGGAGAACAGGTAGGGCAAGTAGAGCATCGGGACAGCCGGGTCGAGCTCCTGGCGCAAGCGCTGGAGGTGGCCGGCCCGGGTCCGCCTCATGGTCACTGCCAGGCGGGCACCTTCGAGCACCGGCTCGGTGTCGCCACCGGCGAGCGCGCTCAGCTCGGCGACGAGTGCGGGCTCGCGGAGCTGCTCGAACACCTCCTCCTCGTGGCGGGCGAACAGCTCGGGCAGGACCCGGTTCACGATCACCGCCGAAAGCCGCACCGTCGTCTCCCGCGCCACCCGGCCGGCCAGGTCCAGGGTCTCGGCGACCGGCATCTCCTCGGGCGTGGTCACCGCCACCAGCCCGGTGCGGACCGGGTCGGAGAGGATGTCGAGCATCCAGTCGGTCTGCGAGCGGATGAGGCCGACCTTCACCAGCGAGTTGATGGCCTGGGGCGCGGCGAGCTGGCCCACGATGTGCCCGGTGGCCGGCGCGTCCACCACCACGAGGTCGTAGTGGCGCTCACGGACCTCGTAGCAGAGCTTCCCCACCGTCAGGATCTCCCGGACTCCGGGGGCCGCGGTGGCCACGAAGTCGAAGGCTTTGGCCAGCGGGCCGATCCGCCCCACGACGGGGATCTTGAGGTTCAGCTTGAGGTACTCACGCAAGGACGCCTCGGTGTCCATGGACATTGCGTGGACTCCGGGAGCCACCTCGCGGCCGGCGAAGTCGGTCGGCGCCGCTTCGAACAGCGAGGCCAGGTCCCCTTTGGCGTCTACCTCGCAGGCCAGGACATGGAGGCCGCGTTGGGCTCCGAGTTGCGCCAGCGCGGCGGCAACCGTCGTCTTCCCCACGCCGCCTTTGCCCGTGACGAACACCAGGTCGAGGTCGAGCAGCCCGGGCGCCGCCTGGCGCCGACCGGCCTCGCCCGGATCGCTCAAGGCGCGCCGAAGCCCACGCGACGCTCGTGGCTCGGTGCGCCCACCTCCACGTAGGCGATCTTGGCCACTGGAATGGCCACCTGCCGGCCCCGGCGATCGGTGAGCCACAGGACACCGCCGGGCTCTCCGGCGACGTCGCTCGCCCTCGTCTCTTTCGCGTCTTTCGTGTCTCTCGGTTCTCTCGCCGCGCCCTTCCCCGCACCGCGTGACGGCTCGGCCGGCTCCCGGCTCCCGCCCAGGGCGGCTTGGATGTCGGCCAGGACCTGCTCGCGGTCGGCGTCGTCGGCCAGCTCGACCTCGAGCTCCTTGGGCGACTGGACGATCCCGATGCGCACGTCCATGGCTCGGCTCCTTTTTGATCAAGAGCGCCCGATCGGGGCGCGGCGGTGTCTGTGCACCGACGTTACAGCCAGCGGGCACACTGGACGGCGTGAGCCCCCATGCCGACGCAGCGCCGACGCCCCGGAACCGCCGCTGGGCCGCCACCATGGGGGGTTTTGGCGGGGACGAGGTCCGTGTCGCCCATGCGGACTCGCACGCCTGCGTGGGCTCTGGAGCCGGGTCCGGGGTTGGGTCCGCCGGGTCCGGGGTTGGGTCCGCCGGGTCCGGGGTTGGGTCCGGGTCGGGGATCGGGCGCGCCGAGCGCGAGGCACAAGAGGACGCCTTCCTCAGCCCCGGCGCGACCCGTGCCCGTGGAGCCGGTCGCCGCCTCGTGCCCGAGGAGCCTGACCCGTGGCGTACCTGCTTCGAGCGGGACCGGGACCGCATCCTGCACGCCACCGCCTTCCGGCGCCTCGCCGGCAAGACGCAGGTGTTCATCTTCCCGGAGGACCACCAGCGCACCCGGCTCACCCACGCACTCGAGGTGGCCCAGGTGGCCACCGGCATCGCCCGCGCCTGCGGGCTCCATGTCGCCCTGACCGAAGCGATCGCGCTCGGGCACGACTGCGGGCACAGCCCGGGCGGCCACGCCGGCGAAGAGGCATTCGACCCCTTCCTCCCCGGGGGCTTCGACCACGCGCCGTGGGGGGCCGACGTGTCGCTCGCCTCGCTCAACCTGTGTGCCGAGACGGCCGACGGCATCAGGAACCACAGTTGGTCCCGACCAGCGCCGGCCACCCCGGAAGGCGAAGTGGTGAGCTGGGCCGATCGGATCGCCTACGTGTGCCATGACTGGGAGGACGCCGTCCGGGCCGGCATCGTCACCCCCGACCTCCTCCCGGCCGAGGTGCGCTCGTTCGCCGGGGAGCGCCGGGGTGGACAGCTCGGTGCGTTTATCGACGCGGTGGTCGCCACCGCGCTCGGCACCGGTCGGATCGGCATGGGCCATGCCGAGGCCGAGGCGCTCGCCGCCTTCCGCTCGGCCAACTACGAGCACATCTACCTACGCCCTGCATCGGTCGCGCAGAGCCGGGCGGTCGTCACCCTCCTCCGGGCCCTGGTGGAGCACTACGCCGACCGCCCGAACGCCATCCCGACGGTGCGAGCGGAGGGTGGGCTGGGCGCCGGCACCCCCGATGCGGTCCGAGCCGCGGTCACCTACGTGGCCGGGATGACCGACCGGTTCGCCTTCCGACTGGCAGTGGCTGAGCTGGGCTGGAGCTCTGACCGGCTCCCCAAGGGTTGCCAATAGCTCCCCCCCAGTATCACTGAACATCTACGAGCATGCGTCGTAGAGCACGAGGATGAAGCTCTTTGAGTGGGCTGAGCAAGAAGGCGTGCACTACCAGACCCAATGGCGGTGGTTCCGGGACGGCCAGCTTCCTGTCCCGGCCACCAAGACGCCAACGGCAACGATCCTCGTGGACGTACCACGCAGCGCTGGCAAACGAAACGAACGGGCGGTCGTCTACGCCCGAGTCTCCTCCCATGACCAACGATCCGACCTCGACCGCCAGGTGGCACGCACGACTGCATGGGCCACCGCCCAGGGTATGACCATCTCCGACGTGGTGACCGAGGTCGGCTCGGGGATGAACGGGCGGCGTCGCAAGCTCGCCCGCCTGTTGGCCGACGCAACGGTTGCCACCATCGTGGTCGGGCACAGAGACCTCCTGGCCCGCTTCGGGGTGGAGAACGTGGAGGCTCGAGCTGGTTTGGAACGGAGCCAAGGTGGGCGAGATGAACAGTACGAGCTGGGCCGAATTGGGGCCCGAGCTGGGCCGAATTGGGGCCCGAGCTGGGCCGTGAGCAGCCTGTCATGCATCCGTAAGGGCTTCTTCCCTACCCTATGGGGCGTGAGCGTGCCTATTCCGAACGAAGAGGGGCTGAGATCGCTTGGCGACAGTATCGCCAGCGAGCATGCGCGGCGGAGAGGAGGATCGCGGCGCGAGGGATCGCGGCGGGGTCCCGGCGGTCGCGGGAGTGCCGGCGGACCCGGCGGACCCCCGAAGGCTCGCAAGCGGCACCGCAGGCTCAAGCGCACCCTGCTGGTCGTAGGCATCGTGATCGTCCTGCTCGTTGCGGGCTCCGCCGGCTACGGGTTCTATTTGAACGGCAAGGTGCACCGCGTGAACGTGGGCGGCCTCTCGACAGGTCTGACCCAAGGCCCCAGCTCGGGGACCGAGAACATCTTGATGGTGGGTTCCACCTCGCGCTGCTCCCTCTCCAAGCAGACACCGGCGTACGGGCTGTGCACACAGGGCGTCACGGGCGTCAACAGCGACGTCATCATGATCCTCCACCTCAACCCGGCTGTGCCCAGCGTGTCGATCCTCTCGATCCCACGGACAACGTTCATCCCCAACGCTCGCAAGACAGGCACAGGGTACGGCGCGTACAAGATCGATGCCGCCCTGTACCAGGGACCGACCCAGCTCGTCGCCGCGATCGAGGAGGACTTCGGCATACCCATCCAGCACTACGTGGAGCTGACATTCGACAGCTTCGCCAACGTCGTCAATGCCCTCGGCGGCATCACAATGGAATTCCCCGAACCGGTCTTCGACAAGGAGTCCGGCCTGAACGTGAGGGTCACCGGATGCCACCACCTTGACGGCAAGGAAGCCCTCCAAGTGGTCCGCGCCCGCCATCTCCAGTACCTGTCGCCGACAATGACACCCAGCACGCCGGTGAGCACATGGCCTCAGGAGGCCCAGAGCGACCTGGCGCGCATCCGGCGTGACCACGAGTTCCTGCGGGTCCTGGCGTCCGAAGTGTCCAAGCGAGGTCTCGGCAACCCGGTGACCGATCAGTCGCTGCTGAGCTCGGTGGTGTCCGACCTCACCGTGGACAGCGGGTTCTCCCTCACCGACATGGTCAACATGGTCCTCACGTACCACGCGGTCAACGTGAACAAGGCCCCCCAGCTCCAACTCCCGGTGCTCGTCGGGACGTTCGGCACATACGTCTACCGGGGGTTCCCCAAAGGTGACATCGTCTTCCCCAGCGAACCTCAGGACCAGCAAGCCATCGACCAGACCCTCGGGATCACAAACGACACCGACAGCATGACCGGCGGGACGCTCCCGAGCCCGCAGTCGGTGACGGTCTCGGTCCTCAACGGCACCGGCCAGGCCAACCAGGCCGCCGCCACCTCCCAGGCCCTCGGCCAGCTCGGCTTCAGCATGGTGGGGACCGGGACAACGACACCGGTGGGCCAGGAGTCCGAGACGCTGGTCACCTTCGCACACCGGACGCCGACCGACGAGGCCGCCGCCGAAGAAGTCGCGCGGTCGCTCTCGGGCTCGGTGGTGATGGACTACGGGCATACGACCGACGGTGCACAGGTCACCGTGACCACGGGCACCGACTTCTCAGTCGACGCGAGCGCCCCTGCCAAAGGTGGTTCGCACAGCACGTCGACGACGGCACCGGCGCCTACGACGACCACGACGACGGCCCCTGCTTCGGCCACATCCACGACATCTGCGAGCCCGACGACGTCGGCGGGCACATCGAGCGCGAGCACGGGGGCGTCTGCCACGACAAGCAACTTCGCCCCGCCATCTCCGTCGGTTCAACCGCTCAAGCCCTACGATCCTCGTGCCTGCCCGCCGAACGTCAAGGGCAACTCGACGGGCTGGGGCTCGTGACCGGAGCGGGTTCGGCGCAGGTCGGAGCCGCGTTCAGCGGATGACGAGCTCGCGGCGATAGACCCGGGCCGGCCCCATGCGCTCCACCCGCTCGGCCAAGGCGGTGAAAGCACCTGCGGCCTCGCCGTCGGGGTCGGCCACCACCACCGGCACGCCGTCGTCACCGCCCTCGCGAAGGGCTGGCACGAGCGGGACTTGGCCCAGGAGGGGCACCCCGAGGTCCTCGGCCAGCGTCGCGCCGCCGCCTCTTCCGAACAGCTCGTATCGCGTGCCGTCGTCGCCGGTGAACCAGCTCATGTTCTCGACGACACCGCGGACCGAGAGCTTCAGCTTCCGAGCGGCAAAAGCCGACCTCTGTGCCACCCGCTGGGCGGCAGGCTGGGGAGTGGTCACCACGAGGACTTCGGCGCGGGGCATCACCTGGGCCAGCGACAGCGTCACGTCCCCGGTGCCCGGCGGCATGTCCACCAGGAGAAAGTCCGGCTGCCCCCAGAAAGCATCGGTCAGGAATTGCTGGATCGCCTTGTGAAGCATCGGCCCCCGCCAGATGACCGGCTGGTCGTCGGGGACGAAGAACCCCATCGACAGGAGCCGTACTCCGTGGACTGCCGTGGGCACGACCAGGTCACCCAGGATGACCGGATCGTGGCTGGCCCCCAGCATCTTGGGGAGCGAGAAACCGTACACGTCGGCGTCGAGCACCCCGACTCGACGACCGGCCTGGGCGAGAGCGATGGCCAGGTTCGCCGTGACCGAGGACTTGCCCACACCGCCCTTGCCCGAGGCAACGGCGACCACACGGGTACCCGAGCCCGGTCGCAGGAAGGCCGGAGTAGAGGCATCACCGTGCTCGTGACCGTGCTCGTGACCGTGCTCGTGCTCTCGGTCTTCCGCTCGGTCATCCTCTCGGCCCTCGGGAGCTCCGACCTCCATGGCGTGCCGGAGCCGTCCGCGAAGCGCGGTCCGCTCGGCCTCGTCCATCACTTCCATCTCCACCGAGACATCGAGCGCACGACGCAGCGATCCTTCCCCAGTTGACGAGCCGCCGTTCGAGCGGACTTGGGGGATGGCATCGTGGCCCAGGGCTCGCTCCGCGGCAGTCGCAACCCGCCCGGCGATGTCGTCTCGGCCAGGCCATGCCGCGATCGGGAGCGCCACCACCACTTCGGCCCGCCACCGCCGGACCCGGATCGAGCGGACCATGCCCGCCGCAGCCAGGGAAATCCCGAGCTCGGCGTCGATCACCGCCCCGACCGCCTGGGCCACCTCTGTGCTGCCGCGTGCCATGCGATCCGTCCTCGCTAGGGGGCCGCGGACGCCGTCACTTGCCCGCGGGGGCACTCGGCTCTGGACGGGCGCCCATCGGTAGACTACCGATGTGACGTCGGCTCCCAGCGCCGCACCGGAGGGGACCGGTAAGGCCACTCTCGCTCCACCGAGCACTCGCGACCGCTTCAGCGGGACCATGGCTGCCGTGGCGGCCGCGTTCGGCGATCCGACCAGGCGTGACATCTTCGTCCACCTTCGGACCTCGCCCGGCGCGACTGCGTCAGAGGTGGCGGCCGCCTTCTCGCTCCACCCCAACGTGGCCCGGCACCACTTGGACCGGTTGGTGGCGAGCGGTTACCTGCGAGTGGTCACCGAACGCCGAGGCCGCGGCGCGGGGCGTCCCTCCAAGCGCTACTACCCGGTCGAAGACGACCCAGCGGTCGAGCTCTTCGGGCGGCGCGACGACCTGCTCGTCCAGCTCCTGCGCGAGGCGCTGGAGCTCATCGGCCCCGCCGAGGCCGAGCAGATGGCAGCCCGGGTCGGCGAGGAGTACGGCCGATCGCTTGCTCGCCACATGGCCCCGGGAGAGGGGCAGCGGTCGATACGGGCCGCGATGCACACGATCGCGCAGACGCTCACTGCACACGGCTTCGATGCCCACGCCGAAGACCGAGGGGCCACGACGGCGGTCGTGGCCGGCCAATGCCCCTTCGGTACAGCGGCTACCGCCCACCCGGTGCTCTGCGCCGTCGACCGTGGCATGGTCAAGGGCCTCTTGGCCGGCCTGTGCGGCGACGTGCCCATGGCGGGAGCCACGGTTGTCATGTCGTCCAGAGCACGCGGTGACGCCACATGCGCCGCGCGCGCGTGACCAGCGGATCGAAAGGGACGTGAAGCGTCACTACCTGGACCACGCGTCGATCTCGCCGCTCCGTCCTGAAGCCGTCCACGCGATGCGGGCGTGGATCGACGGCCCCGCTGCCGACCCCGGGCGCGTCTACGAAGAAGCCAGGGTGGTCCGCCGTGCCATCGAAGATGCTCGGGATGCGGTCGCCGTCCTGTTGGGCGTCGCCGCCCGCCAGGTGATCTTCACGTCCGGGGGAACCGAGGCAGTCCATGCTGCCGTGTGGGGAGCGACGCGAGCACGGCCGGGCCGTGCGGTGCTCGCCGCGCCGGTGGAGCACTCGTCGGTCCGTGAGTTTTCTGCCCGTTTGGCTCCCGTCGAGCTCCTGGCCGTCGACCGGGTCGGGAGGATCGACCTCGGCTCGTTGGCGGACGCCCTCTCGGCACACGCCGGCGACCGACCGGCGCTCGTCCACTGCCAGTGGGCGAACCACGAAGTCGGGACCGTCCAGCCGGCCGCCGAGGCCGTAGACCTGTGCCGGGAGGCCGGTGTGCTCGTGCACGTCGACGCGGTGGCCGCCGCCGGGCACGCCGGCGTCAACCTCAAAGAGCTCGACGCCGACCTGGTCTCGATCAGCGCGCACCAGATGGGCGGTCCTGCGGGAGTGGGCGCGCTGGTCGTGCGGCGCGGGCAGCGGGTGGATCCGATGCTGGTCGGCGGTCAGCAAGAGCGCTCCCGGCGTGCCGGGTTGGAGAACACCGTGGGGATCGTCGGATTTGGGGCGGCTGCGGCGGCACTGGCAGCCGACTGCACGACCACGGGCAGGAGCATGGGCACGGACAGGGGCACGACCACGGGCACGAGCCGCAATTGCTCCCGCGTGGACGCCGAGCGGACCGCGTCCGAGGCCCATGTCGCCCGCCTGCTCGACGCCGCCATGTCGGTGGATGGGGTCTCGCTCGTCGGTGATCCTGACCCAGCCGGTCGGCTGCCTCACCTGGTCTGCCTGGGCGTGGCCGGTGTGGAAGCCGAACCGGTCGTGCTCGGCCTCGACAGGGCCGGAGTGGCGGTGCACTCGGGATCAGCCTGTGCCTCGGAGTCTCTCGAACCCTCCCCAGTGCTGGCGGCAATGGGCGTCGACCCGAGCCGATCGCTCCGGCTTTCGGTCGGCTGGTCGACCACCGACGACGACACGGAGGCTTTCGCGCGCTCGTTCCCCAAGGTGGTGGGCGAGCTCCGCTCACTCCGCCGCTGAGCGGGCATGCCGGGTGCCACGTGCCCGACGGACCGCCGTACGTGCCCGGCCAGAGGCTGCTCGGCCGGGCGGCTGTCGCTAGTGCCGTGACAGGCAACATTCGCTCCGACGCCAGTGGCCTCAGAACCGCTCCATGGCAGTCGTTCCGCTTGGCTCGGTGACTGGAGGACCAGGCCGTACGGGTGTAGCACCTTCACTTCGTCGTGCTACACTTGAGGGGATGCCGACGACTCGCCCACGGCACTTCGTGACCGAGACCGATGACCTCGCTGCTGCCTTGGACGCGGCGGCGAAGCGATGGCCAGACCTGAGCCGCAGCCAGCTGTTGGTGCAGCTGGCATTGGAGGGCCATCGCTCGGCCCGACTCGCCCATGATGAGCGGCATCAGCGCCGGCTTGCGGCGCTACGCCGGCACAGCGGCGCGTTCAGCGGTGCGTACGGGCCCCACTACCTGCAGCAGATGCGAGAGGAATGGCCGGCATGATCGTGCTGGACGCCAGCGTGCTCATCGCCTACCTCGAAGGTGAAGAAGAGCACCACGAAGCCGCTGAGGCCCTGCTGGCGCGGGAGATCGACGACGACTTCGGCGCCAACCCGCTGACCCTTGCCGAAGTGCTCGTCGTGCCCGCCCGGGACAACCGGCTAGATGAGGCGTGCCTGACCCTGCGGGAGCTGGATGTCGAGGAGCTCCCATTTCCGGGCGACACGGCGGTCAAACTAGCCCTCTTGCGTTCGGAGACCGGTCTGAAGATGCCCGACTGCTGTGTCCTACTCGCCGCCGAACACGTCGGCGGGCGCCTCGCGTCGTTTGACGACGGGCTCCGGAAGGCTGCGGTCCGGCGAAGCCTGCAGACGGTGGCCCCCTGAGGCCGTCGGTCCCAAGGTGGGCGCCCGCCTCGGGTCGGGCTGTCGTGGCCCTGACGGCCGGCGCCCGCCATCGTCCGAGTCGGACGATCCTCCACTTCACCGGGACTGCGCCGGGCTGACAGTGCAGTGGTAAGGATTCCGGCTGACGGCGGGACAGAACCGTCGATCTGGCGTGCTCGGGCGCCGATCGCAATTTGTGGTCCGACCGCTCGGATGGCGCGATCTGAACCGCTTGCTGGAGCAAGCAGGCGCCCATGTACCGTGCCGGATATCGATTCCCAAGCCGGCGATCGGGGCGCCCGTTCCACCGCGGAATGCGGAGTTGATAGAGGACACGCGGTAGGGGCGCGCTCGTCGAGATCAAGTCGGGATGTCGAGCATGATTGCGATCGTCTCTCGGATCTGCGCGAGCATAGTTGCGTCGAGGCTGCCACGAGTTGCGACGATGCGCCCAGTTGAAACGGACCGCAGGTGCTGGCACTGGGCGGCAGACCTCGTACCGAGCCCGTTGTAGTCGTCCGGATCGATCGCGATCTCTGAGTGGAACTCACGGACCTTCGAGGTCAGCGGCACCACGTAGACGACGGAAGGCTCGGCGTTGAGGATGCGCTGGGCAGAGACAACGATCGCGGGGTGATGAAAGCCAGCCCCTCGGCCCTGAGGCAGTCCGAGATCGAGATCGACGACGTCACCCGAGGTCAGCATCCAGCCAGGCCGTCTCATCGTCGCGTAGCGGCTGAGCCAACTGCTCCCCGACACGATCCTGACGCAGAGCGCGAACGGCAAGGCTGACGGTGTGACCGACCGTGGTCCCGAGCTCGTCCGCCAGGCGCTTCAGCTCGTCATGGGTCTCGCCATCAATCCGGACGCTCGTCGACTGCATGCAAATCAGCATACACGCTCGAACATGCCGAGCCGCGTGCCGAGCCGGCGTTCGGTGGCAGGTGCTTCTCGGGATGTCAGTTGGTATGGGGCGCTCTGGACTGAGGTGAACCTTCAAGATCTCGAACATGGCCCGCAGAGCTGCCCCCAGGCCGGACCCGGATCGTCCCGGTGAGCTCCTCGCGAACGAGGCTGCGGCCAAGACTGGTCTTTCGAGAAGCATCACGGGCGCGGGCTGGGGAGCCTTCGTCTCGATCCTGCTCGCCAAAGCGGAAGAGGCTGGACGCGCCGTGATAGAGCCCCGTCACGTGGTGGGAATTCGAGTGTGACGCTCGGTGTGCTCAGCTCGTGATCTCGAGCTGACCGTTGGCAGTCTCGCGCGTTCGGTTCA
>JAJYWG010000112.1 GCA_021791615.1 Actinomycetes bacterium | reverse complement strand
CCAGGTAGAGCGGCGCGACCACCCCGGCCAGCGCCCGCCCCGCGCTCATCGACACCCTGGCGGCCCACACGAGGGCGAGCGTCCGGTTCACCCACGGAGGTCGGAGGATGTCCCGAAGGGCGGCGGTGCCCGGTCCCACGTCAGCTCACCGCCCCTGGACAGCGACCGCATGTCGGCGGGCTGCCGGAGGGGGGACGGTCTCCATCTGCCGTGGCGCCGACGGCCGTGGCGACGCCCACGAGAACCTTCAGGCGTCGGGATCGGCGTCGGGGTCGTCCGGGTACGGACCCGGTGCTTCGAGGCTCCAACCCTCGCTGTCGCCGCGCCGGGCGATCGCTCGGCCGGCGGGCTCTCCCAAGCCGTCGGGATCGTCACCGCCGCCGCCGAGGGTGACCATTGCTTCAGGGTCGTCGAGGTCGGCTCCGACCTCCTCGAGCTCGCGCTCGTCCACCTGCAGGGTCGGATCGAGGGATGGGTCGACCTGGACCACTTCGTCCAGCTCCGGGTCGAGGATGATGCTTTCGCCCAACGCCTCGTCGCCCGGTTCGAACGCCTCAGCTCCCAACGGCTCGTCGGGGGACCACTCGTCGTTGTCACGCATGTCGTCGCTCTCCTCGGTCAGCAGGCGGTGATGGTGTGGTGATGGGGACCGTTCCGACCGGCGACGAAAGGGACAGACGACCAGGCCGAGCCGACGACGGGGCCATCGACCGGCCGGGTCGAGGACTCGAGCTCCAGTCTTGGTGCTGGGCCATCGCGTCCTCCTGCCGTCGCTGGTAGACCGTCGCTGGCATCGGTCATCTCCCATCGCGTGGCCCCGAAGTAGGGCATCTTCCTCCCAACTTGCACGATCGCCCCCGATCTGGCCAGGGTCGAACGTCCCCTGCCCTCGATGTCGACCTCCGGCGAGGCTGGTCAACGGGGGCAGAAGGGACGAACGGCCCTGACCAGAGGTTCCAGAGGAGCGCATGCTGCCCGCAGTTGGACGCGGCTTGGGGCCGGCGTCCGTCGGGAGGTAGGGCGATGGCACAGCGGATCGTGATCCTCGGTGGCGGGACCGGTGGGACGCTGCTCGCCAACCGGCTGCGCCGCGCCTATGGGCGACGAGAGGCGACCATCGCCGTGGTCGACCGGGACGACCGCCACATCTACCAGCCCGGTCAGGTTCCCGTCGCCTTCGGCATCAGCCAGCCCAAGGACATCGTGCGGTCAAGGAGCCGCCAGCTCCGGGCCGGCGTCGACTTCCACGAGACCGAGATCGGCCACGTCGACCTAGACGAGCACCGGGTCCACCTGGCAGAGGGCACTGTCCTCGACTACGACGCCCTGGTGGTCGCCACCGGGGCACGCCTCGCCCCCGAGGCCACGCCCGGCCTCACCGGCCCGGGATGGATGGACACGGTCCTCACCTTCTACGACCTGGAGGGCGCTGCCGCCCTGTCGGCAGCCCTCGAGCGCTTCGACGAGGGACGGCTCGTCGTCGGCGTCGTCGACATGCCCATCAAGTGCCCGGTCGCCCCGCTCGAGTTCTGCCTGCTAGCCGACTGGTACTTCACCGAGCGCCACGTGCGCGACCGGATCGAGATCACCTTTCTGAGCCCGCTACCCAGCCTCTTCGCCGCGCCGATCGCCGACGAGAGCGTCGAGCAGCTCTTCGCCGACAAGCGGGTCAGCCAGGAGACCGACTTCCACATCGCCGAGGTCGACGGGGCGAACGGGAGGATCGTCGACGCCGGCGGCCGTGAGGTCGGCTTCGACCTCGCGGTCGTCGTGCCGTCCTTCCGGGGCGCGGCCTATATCGGGCGCTCCCCTGGGCTCGGTAACGAGCGGGACTTCATCGAGGTGGACACGAAGACCCTGCAGTCGCCAGCGCACCCGGAGGTCTTCGCCATCGGCGATGCCGCCGACCTCCCCACCTCCAAGACCGGCTCGGTGGCCCACTTCGAAGGCGAGGTGGTCGTCCACAACATCCGCCGGTTCCTCGCCGGCGAGCCACCCGACGCCCACTACGACGGGCACGGCACTGGCTTCATCGAGACGGGCTTCCACAAGGCCATGCTGCTCGACTCGAACTACACCACCCAGCCCCTCCCCGGACACTTCCCGACCGCCGTCGGCCTCCCGCTCCTGAAGGACTCGCGCCTCAGCCACCTGGCCAAGGTCGAGTTCCAGTGGTTCTACTGGCACTTCCTGCTTCCCGGACGCGACATCCCGGGGCTCGGCTCGGCCATGCCGATGCACGGCAAGGCCCGGGTCGCCGACCTCGACGCCGCTGTCGGCGCGCCGTCCCCGCCCACGCCAGCGGCGCCGACAGCGTGAGGACCGGGACCAGGCACGACGGGCGGCACGACGGGCGGCACGACAGGCAGCACGAGCCTGTGGCAGAGACGACTGCGGTAGAGACGACTGTGGCAGTGCGCCGGGTCGTCCTGCTTGCTCGCCCGGGCGCCGGCAAGAGCACCCAGGGCAGGCTGCTCGCAGGACAGTTCGGCGTGGCGTACGTGGCCACCGGTGCGTTGTTGCGCGACGAGGTCGCTTCGGGCTCGTCGCTCGGCGGGCACATCGCCTCGGTGCTCGCGCACGGCGACCTGGTGGCCGACGAAGTCGTGGTGGCCATCCTCGCTCGGAAGCTGGAGCAGGCAGTGGCCACCGGGGGCTACGTCCTCGACGGCTTCCCTCGTGACCTGGCCCAGGCCGCCGCGTTCGAGGAGCATTTCCCCTCGGCCGTCCAGCCTCAGGTCGCGGTCCTCCTCGACGTGCCTGCCGACGTGTGCCGACAGCGGCTCCTCGACCGGTCGGCACTGGAGGGACGGAGCGACGACACACCCGAGACGATCGACCGTCGCCTCGCCCTCTTCGACGCGGACCTGATGCCGGTCATCGAGCGCTACGAGCATCGGGGCATCCTCGTGCGGGTCGACGCCGAGGCGGACCGTGGCGTAGTCACGGCACGGATCCTCGAAGGCCTAGCTGCCTGCTGACCGCTCGACGCGAACATTCGGGACCTTCGACCCTGGCCCGCTCCCTTGGCTTCCCTCATCGATAGGTGCATGGACAACCCGCAGCTGTCATCTCAGGTCGGGGCGAAGCACACGGTCTCGCGGCGGGGCTTTCTCGGGGCCTTGACGGCCATCGCCGCCGCAGCCGGCACGGCGGGGGGCTGGGTTGGGCGCGCCGCAGCCACCACCATCAAGCCGGTGGCCCGGCCGGCCGCCGCCCAGATGGCACGACTGCTCGCTTACTACCGGACCAGGCCTCGCTGGGCCAGTTGGCTGGTGCCCGAGCTGAACGTCAACGACGGCTGGCAGCAGTGGATGCGCACCATCCTGAACTCGAAGAACCTGCCCATCGCCCACGACAACTTCTGGCGGCTCGGCACGACCATCGCCCAGCCCCACCACTGGGCGATGGTCATCGACGAGCGACGCTGCATCGGCTGCCAGGCGTGTGTCGTCGCCTGCAAGGACGAGAACAACGTCCCGGTCGGCGTCTTCCGGACCTGGGTGGACGTGGTCGAGACCGGTTCCATGGTGCCCGACCCCGCCGGCCCGATCGTCACTGACGCCGGCAACTTCCGGTCCGAGGTGAAGCGGTCGTCCATGCCGCTCATCTGCAACCACTGCGACCACCCCCCCTGCGTGGACGTCTGCCCGGTGAAGGCAACCTTCAAGCGGGCCGACGGCATCGTGATGATCGACTACGACCTCTGCATCGGCTGCGGCTACTGCATCCAGGCCTGCCCTTACAACGCTCGGTTCTTCAACCCGATCCAGCAGACCGCCGACAAGTGCACCTTCTGTGCCCACCGCCTCGACCGGGGGCTGCTGCCGGCGTGCGTGACGTCATGCCCGACGCACGCACGGGTCTTCGGCGACAGGAACGACCCGACCTCCGAGGTGTCGGTTCTGCTCGCCACGCAGGCGACCACGGTCCTGAAAGAAGACCTCGGCACCGACCCCCAGGTCTTCTATATCGACCGTGAGCAGGAGGTCTACGACGAGAACTCGACGGCCAACACCGTCTACCCCTACACCGCCAACCTGAACAGCACCGACTACGCCACGCTCAGCGGGAGCACACCGCCACCTGCGGCGACGGGTGGGCAGGGGTAGCCATGGCACCCTCCGTAGAGACACCTCTGCCGGCAAGCTGCACCAAGCAACGGGAGCGCTGAACCATGCCCCTTTCCCCGACCAACTACTACGGGTCCGGCCTCGAACAGGGGTACTGGGGCCTGATGATCGTCACCTATCCCTACATCTCCGGGCTGGTGGCCGGTTCCTTCGTGGTGGCGACCCTGAGCCAGCTCTTCGGGCGCAAACGTCTCGCCCCGCTCGCTCCGGTCGCGGCGATCCTCAGCTTCGCGCTCCTGCTCGCCGCGCCGCTCACCATCTGGGGTGACGCGCGCCAGCCCAGCCGGGTCTACGAGCTGATCACCCGGATGCACGTTCCCTGGTCACCGATGGCGCTCTTCCTCCTCATCTGGATCAGCTACGTGGTCCTCATGCTCGTCGAGCTCTACGCGGTGTTCCGGGCCGACAACGCGGCACGGGCCGAGTGGGCTGAACGCCCAGTTCGGGCGAAGATCGCCGGGCTGCTCACCCTGGGTGCACGCAGCAGGGACCGTCGGTCGCTCCGCCGCGACGAGCGGATCGTACGGTGGACGGCAGGCATCGGCATTCTCATCGCCTTCCTCTTCCACGGCTACATCGGGTTCATCTTCGGATCGATGAAGTCCCGCGCCCTGTGGTCGAGCCCGATGATGCCGGTGATCTTCATCGTGTCGGCGATCGTGTCGGGCATCGCGCTCGTCCAGGTCGCCTACTTCGGCATCGCCAAGTGGAACGGGTGGAAGATCGACCGGGAGATTGTCTCCGAGCTGAACATGTGGCTCATCGGGGCGTTGCTGTTCGACTTCTACCTCGACATGATCGAGCTACTTATGAGCGGGGTACGGGCTTATGCTCCCGAGGAGACCTACGAGTGGTTCAGCCGCTTGTACTTCCACGGACCACTGTTCTGGACGTACTTCCTCTTCCAGCTCGCTCTGGGAGTCGTCGTGCCCCTGGTGGCGTTGGCCACGAGACGAGGGCGGGCGTCGATCGTCAACTCGGGCGTGATGGCCGTCCTCGTGCTGATGGGCGTGTACATGATGCGCTGGAACGTCGTCGCCGGCGGGCAGATGGCCTCCAAGGTCACCAACGACATCGTGAGCTACCCGCTCGTGTGGACCGGCTACGACTCGGTGCAGACCGTGCTCGGCGTGTTCGGCGTGGCCTTCTTGCTCTTCCTGCTGTTCGCCTGGATCTTCCCGTGGAAGGCCGGCTTCGAGGGAACGACGGAGCCGGCCGTGACGCCGCCGGCGGCGGGACCCGTGCCGACCACCCCGGCGACAACCAGCCCGGCCAACCAGCCCACCCCGGTGCCGTCGACCAGCCTCATGGGAGTGCTCGAGGACGGCTCCGCTCCTGGACTCCTCGGAGCGACAAGAAAGCGAGACCACAGTGGCATCCAGTGACGAGACCCCCGACGTCGACATGACCTCGCCGCAGGGGGAAGTCGACGAGCACGCCAGGGACACGGGAGAGACTGGCCGTCCCGTCGGCGACGGCTCACCGCTCGATCACCGCTTCAGCCGGCGATCCCTCATCAAGGGGGGGGCGATCACCGGTGCCGCCGCCGGGGTCACCGCCTGGGGGCTCGACCCGTGGCTCGGCAACGCCTTCCACCGTGACGGTCAGTACGTGTTTCCCAGTCGGGTGGTCAACTGGCCGGGAGTCGGACGGGTGGTCAGCGTCTGCAAGCAGTGTCATAGCGACTGTGGCCTGGTCGGTTCGGTGTTCAACGGGGTGCTCGAGAAGCTTGACGGCAACGCTTACCACCCAAACGGCACCCAGCCGCACGCGCCGTACGCCACGGCGACCGAGGTAGCTGCCACTTGGCCGAGCCAGCATTCGCTATGCCCGCGAGGACATGGTGGGCGCCAGACGGTGTATGACCCCTACCGCATCGTCACTCCCTTGAAGCGCAGCGGGCCGAGAGGGTCGGGACAGTGGGAGACGATCAGCTGGACCCAGCTGATCAGCGAGGTGGTCAACGGAGGGCGCCTGTTCAGCCACGTCCCCGGCGAGGAGGACCGTCACGTGGAGGGGTTCGCCGAGCTGTGGGAGGGCGGCGCGGCCCGCACCACCCCCATTGACCCGGCCAACCCGGACTTCGGCCCGAAGACCAACGGACTGGTGATGTTCTGGGGCCGAGCCGAGGACGGGGAGAACAACTTCATCAAGCGATTCGGCGCGGCCTTCGGAACGGTCAACACCATGCCGCACGTCGCCATCTGTGACCTGAACCACCACGTGGCCACCCAGTTGGCGCTCGACCCGTCGACCGCCATGTTGAAGCCGGACATCCAGAACGCCCAGTTCATCATCTGGTTCGGCACGAACATCACCGAGGCGAACTTCCCCATGCAGACGCTGGGGCGCAACGTCGCCGAGGCGAACGCCCGCGGGACGCTCAAGTACGTGATGGTGGACGTCCGCATGGGGAACGCCAACCTGTTCGCCGACCAGTGGGTCGTGGTGAAACCAGGTGGCGACGGGGCCTTGGCCATGGGGATGATCCGCCAGATCGTCGAACAGGGGTCCTACAACCGCTCGTTCCTCCAGATCCCGAGCGCGGCAGCGGCCACCGCGGCCGGCGAGCCGAACTTCTCCAACGCGACCTGGCTCGTCGTCACCCAGCCCGGCCATCCCCGCCAGGGCCAGTTCCTCCTCGGCGCCGACATCGGCCAGAGCGGGAGCAACGCGAGCGCGCAGGTGGTCTGGGACTCGACGAGCAGCTCTGCGGTGGTCGCCTCGGCGGTCGCCACAGCCAGCCTCTGGCCCACCGGCAACCTGAGCACCACCCCGGTGGTCGTCAACGGGATCGAGTGCCGAACCGGCTTCCAAGAGCTCTACCGGAGCGCCCGGGCGTACAGCATCGACGAGTACGCCAGCCTGGCCGGCGTGTCGTCCGACGTCATCACCTCCCTGGCAACCGAGTTCACCGCGCACGGACGCCAAGCCGTCGCCGACTTCTACCGGGGACCGGTCATGCACACCAACGGCGTGCAGGCGGGACGAGCCATCATGATGCTCAACTTCTTGGTCGGCAACATCGACTGGGCCGGCGGCTACATTGCCGGCGGCGGGGCCGCCGACTTCATGGGGTCCAAGCCCGGCGCCCCCTATGACCTGGGAAAGTGGCCGGGTCAACCGAAGGGCGTTCCCGGGGGAGTCGCCATCAGTCGCGAAGGCTCGTTCTACGAGAAGTCCGACGCGTACAAGGCGGCCGTCGCCGCCGGCAAGACCCCGTTCCCGGCGCCGCGGCCGTGGTTCCCCTTTGGCGTCGGCGTCTGGCCCGAGATCTTCGCCGGTGCCTACCAAGGCTATCCGTACCCGATCAAGATCCTCTTCCAGCACATGGCCAACCCGGCGTGGAGCACCCCGGGAGTGGGTGGCTCCCCGGACGAAGAGCTGCCCTGGCACCGCCTGGTCACCGATCTCGACAAGGTACCGCTCTACATCGCTTCCGACATCGTGATCGCCGAGAGCTCCGCCTACGCGGACTACATCGTCCCCGATACCAGCTATCTGGAGGACTGGGGTGTACCGCCCGGCTACCCCACCTACCCCACCACCGCCCAGGGTGTACGCCAGCCGGTCATCGAACCTCTCACCAACACGACACCTGCCGGCTACGCCATGTGCATGGAGCAGTTCCTGATCGACGTCGCCAAGGCGACCGGGCTGCCCGGTTTCGGACGAAACGCCTTTATGGAAGGTGGCTCGCTCGACACCCGTGAAGACTTCTACTTGAAGCAGGTGGCCAACATCGCCCACGACCCGAGCTTTCTCGCACCCAGCTCCATGGGACTGGTGCCGTCCGGCCCGGTACCGGATGCCGCCGGCAAGGACCTCGAGACGGTGGCAGCGCTGCGCCAACGGCACCCCGCTGCGCTACGACCGTCGGAGTGGGCCAAGGTGGCCTACGTGCTGGCTCGAGGTGGACGGTTCGAGGACTTCGTAGTGGGCTACGAACCGAACCCGACCACCCTCGAGGTGCTGCGCGCCGTGGTCGACGCCCAGCTCGTCGACACCGGGGTAGAGGCCTGGGCCCGTCAGTCCGGGCAGGCGACACCGAGCGAGCTCCGTCAGATCTTCCACCGCCAGCTCGACTTGTTGAGCGTCGCGCCCACGAAGCCGGCCTGGACTGCGCATCGCTGGGGATCCAAAGGCTTGCCCTGCCAGATCTACAACGCGACGGCGGCAGCCACCCACAACGCCCTCACCGGCGAGGCGTTCCCCGGCACCGCCAGCTACGAGCCAGAACGCCTGATGGACGGCACGCTCGTCGACACGGCCGACTCCCGTCGCGCCTTCCCCTACGTCATGTCGACCCACAAGCAGCCCTTCCACTCCAAGTCACGCACCATCGCCGACCCATGGCTGCTCGAGCTCATGCCCGAGGCGTTCTTGGAGATGAACCCGATCGACGCCAAACGGCTCGGCGTCACCGACGGCGACCTGGTCGAAGTGGCCTCGTCGACTTATCCCACGGGAGGTACAGGCCGGGTGCGGGTCATGGCCGGCATCCGGCCCGGAGTCGTCACCTACGCTGACGAGTTCGGGCACTGGCAGTACGGCTCGGGCACGTGGGTGGTGAACGGCAAGCGCTTCGAAGGTGACAGCCTGCGCAACGCCCCGTTCCACCTCGTTCAGGTGACCCGACTCGACCCGAGCCTCTCGGCCGGCCCCGGGTGGACGATCGCCTGCGAGGACCCCATCGGTGGTGGCGTCGCCTACTTCGGGACCCGGGTCACCGTCACGAAGGTCTGACCGGGCGACACGGTCGCCGTCGGGGCCGTCTCGACCCTCGGAGGTGACCTTCGGCCCTGTCGCTGCGCTGCCCATGACGTCAGCGTTGATCGAAGACGATCGATGTTCCCAGGAGGCGCCGCATGACCCCCGACACGCAGCCACACCGGTTCAACGTGCGCAAGGTCGGCCTTGCTGTCGGGCTCATCAGCACGACGGAGTGGCTGGTCATCGCCACCGCGTTCTTGTCGCGCTACCTCCTGCAGTTCTACCAAACGAGCATCGGCTACGCGACCGGGCGCTTCGGCATGGACGCGACCGCCACGGGGATCGCCTTCGCCCTCTTCGGCGTGGCGTTCGGGCTGGCTGCGTTCTTGGTCCACCGTGTCCCCCCCGCCCGCCTGCGCGGGGTGGTGGCGATCTGCCTGGTCGCCCTGGGGGCGACGATGCCGCTCTACCTGGTGGTCCACGGCGCGGTCGAGGTCGACGTGCTCATGACCTTCGACGGCCTGTTGACCGGCATCTACATGGACGCGCTCATGACCATGGCCGGCATGGCCTCGGTCGACCCCGGTCAGCGCCAGATCGACCAGGCGGGGTTCTCCTTCTGGGTCTCGACCGCGCTCATCATCGCCCCGTTCACCACCGGCGTGCTGATCGGCGTGCTCGGGATCAAGGACATCTTCGCCCTCTTCGCCATCATGGCCGGGGTGGCTGCCCTCCTCCTCATCCCGATGCGCGGGACCCTGGCCCTGAAATACGTGGGGCACCGTTCCGCCGAGGACGGTGACAAGGGACCTGGTGGGCTCGCGTTCTTGTTCCGCAACAAGAACGCCACCTTCAACGCCTCGCTCATCGCGGCACTCGGCAACAAGGTCCCCTACTTCATCGTCCTGTCCTTCGGGGTCCTCTACGGCAAGACGCTCGGCTTCTCCGCCCGGGACATCTTCTACCTGATCGCGGGCATGTTCGTGTTCAACCTGGGCGCCCGCTTCGTCGTCATGGTGCGCTCGCCGATTACCAACAAGGTAGCGGTGATGGTCATCGCCATGGGCTTCGCCGCTGCCGCCGCGCTCGCCCTGGCGCTCACTCCCTACGCGCACGGCCTGTTCTACCTGGTGTTCCCCCTGGCGGGGATCCCCGAGGGCATGCTGTGGCCGATCGGCCTGCAGGTGGCCAACACCACCTTCAAGGCCCACGAGGTGGCCTCGTCGACCGCGTTCTTCTCCTCGGGGATGATGATCATGGCGGCGTTCATGCCCATCGTGGGGCTGGTTGCCACCTCGGTCAGCTACACGGTGAGCTTCTGGGTCTTCGCGGCCATCGTCTTCGTGGCCTTCGCCGCGCTGCTCGCCTACGTCGCCGCCCTCGGTCTGCTTGCCTCGCCACACCCGGTGCCCGCTGCGGCAACCGGTGCGACCGAGCCTGCGGGCGCGGCTCCGCTGGATCGACCGTCTACGGGCAGCGGCCACGCTGCATAGTCGTCTGGCCGTCGACGTTGCCGCCGGCCGTCGGCGTTGCCCTCGCGCCGTGGGACGCACCCCGCCACCACGCGGCCGCCCCTCCCGGTCTGAGGGCGCGCCACGTGGTCAAGTCAGCCAGGGCCCGCCTCGTAGCGCCGGGCCCATGGTCCCTCGTCGGACGTCACTGAACCGCTGGCGTCGAGGGCCGGTTCGTAGGGGCTCGTCGCCTCGCTCGGCGGGTCGACGGACCGGTTGACGGTGTCGGTGCGCCGGGCTTCGGCGAGGGCCGGTGGCAGGTCGAGGTGCTCCAGGCGTCGGGCCCGGTAGTGGTCGCTTGGTGCGCTCGGGAGCAGCACCTGGCGCACCCAGTCCCACTGGGCGGTCTCGTGGACGGCGAGCAGCTCGCGTTTCGCAGTCTCGTCGAGATCGCCGAGCAGCGCTGTCTCCCACGCGGCGATCCGCTCGGGGAAGAAGCCGGGCTCCTCACGCACGTCGAAGCACTCACCGGTCGAGCGTACCTGCAGCCGGAAGCCCACGCCCAGGGTGTCGTCGAAACGGAGCGTGCCGTAGCGGGCACGACCGCCAGTGAGATAGGCGGCGACGTCACCCAGGCACGGCGAGCCCTTCGCCACGACGAGGAGGTCACTGCGATCGAGGGGCGCGGCGCCAAAGGCGAGGTCGGCAAGGGCCCGCATGGCCCACACGCCGCGCACGAGCCCGTCGCAGGCGTGCCCGTGGAACAGGACGAGGTCGGCGACGGTCACGTGCTTGGGCCGGGGATCGAGCCGACCCTGGGCCGAGCGGGTGTCGACCACTTCGAAGGTGGGGAGGCCAGGAACGTCGAGCCAGGCCGGCACGTACCACCGGCCACCGTCGCTTCGTGCCACTGACGTTGCCGCGAACAGGTGGCGTGCGTCGGGGTCGTCGGCCATCGGATCAGAAGTTGAGCACGGTCGCGCCCTCGAGCGCGAAGCGGACGTAGGCGTCGCGGGCGTACTGCAAGGTGATGCCGCGCTCGGTGAGCGCCTGCTCGGTCCCTGCCGCACGGGCCGCATTGAGGCAGGCCCCGACCGGCACGCCAGCCGCCACCAGCTCGTCGATCTGACGGTTGTACTCGGCACGGGTCGGCTCCTCTGAGGTGTCGCCGAGGGCACCCTGGGCCGGCCCGAAGCAGTAGACCTCGAGGTCGACGCCGTCTTCCCCGGCCACCTGACGGACCCGCTCGGCGACATGGGAACCGGCGGAGAGCGAGTCCTCGTCGGCGTGGAAGAGATGGATCACGACCTTGGCCATCGCCGGCCTCCTTGGTGCTGAGCCCGCCCGGGATGAACGGGATGAACGGGATGAACGAGACCAACGGCGTGAGCAGCAAGATGCCGCCAGCAGGAGCCAGTCGGACCCGAAGGTCTCACGCCACGACCTCGACCGGCGCGGCGAGCAGACGGTAGAGCGCCTCGGTGCCGGTCGGGGCCTCGGCCAGCATCGGGACGAGCGTCAGCCGCGTGGCAAAGCGGCTGGCGACCTCGGCCAGCCTCCGGGTCTCTGCCACGGCGCGAGCGGCGAGCAGTGGGTCGTTCGTCCCCGTGACAGCGAGGCACTGGTTGGCCACCCAGGCGAACGGCTCGATGCCTGCCCGGCGAAGGTCCTCTTGCAGGGAGGCGGCCTCGTGGATCGGCGTGGCTTCGGGCACGGTGACGACGAGCACGGAGGTGAACCCGGGATCCGTCAGCCGATCGAGCAGTGCGTCGACCTCGGGTGGGACGACACCGCTCCGATGACCGATCTCACGGTGGTACGAGCGGGCCGCGTCGAGGAGGAGCAGCGTGTGGCCCGTCGGGGCCGTGTCCAAGACGACGAACCGATCCGTGGCGCCGGCCACCGTGCGAGCGAACGCCCGGAAGACCGCGATCTCAGCAGTGCACGGCGAACGAAGGTCTTCGTCGAGCACGGCACGACCAGCGTCGTCCAGCTCGGCGCCGGCATCTCCAAGCACCTCGGCCATGTAGGCGGCGGTCTCGTGCTCGGGGTCGATCCTGCTCACGACGACACGTTCGACCCCCTCGTGTCCGGCGGCGAGCACGGCGTCGAGATGAGCGGCCGGATCGGTGGTAGTGAGCTCCACCACGTGCCCGGAGCGCGCCAGCTCGAGGGCGACTGCCGCCGCCAACGTGGTCTTGCCCACGCCGCCCTTCCCCATCATGAGGACGAGCCCGCGCCCACGTCCGGCCAGCTGACCGACCAGCTCGCTGAGCGAGGTCGTCTCGGGCAGGGCTCCGGCCGGTTGGTCATCAGCCAGCACGCCACCGACGAGGAGTGCTCGCAGTGCCGGCACCCCGACGAGGCCGGAGGCCACCAGGGGCACGTCGTCACGAGGAAGACCGGCAAGTTCCGTCGGCAACACGTCGAGCGCCGCTGCCGCCCGGGCGGAGAGCGCGTCGGCCAACGGGTCGTCGGACCTTCCCTCGGGGAGCACGCCGTTGACCACGAGACGCTGGTTGGCCACGCCAAGCACCCTGAGCTCCGCAGCGGCGCGCGCTGCCTCGGCAAGTGCCAGAGAGTCAGGGCGCGCCACCAGGACGAGCACCGTGCGATCGCCGTCGGACAGGGCGGCCACCGCGGCCTGGTAGCGATCATGCTGGCTGGTGAGGCCCGACAGCGGCCCGATGCACGAGGTCCCTACGGTGTTGGTGTCGATGAAGGTGCTCCAGGCTGCTGGCAACGACAGGAGGCGCAGGGTGTGCCCGGTCGGGGCGGTGTCGAAGACGACATGGTCGTAGGCGGACGTGGTAGACGGGTCGGCCAAGAGGGCGGTGAACTCGTCGAAGGCGGCGATCTCCACCGTGCATGCGCCTGACAGTTGCTCCTCGATACTGGCCACTGCAGACACGGGCAGCACGCCGCGGTACGGGCCGACGACCCGCTCGCGATAGGCCGCGGCGGCGGCCATCGGGTCGATGTTCATCGCGTCGAGCCCCGGCGCAGCTGACACCGGCTCGGGGGACGCACCGAGAGTGACCCCGAGCACCTCATCGAGGTTCGACGCCGGGTCGGTCGAGACCAGAAGCACCCGGCGTCCTGCGTCAGCCAAGGCCAGCGCGACGGCCGACGACGTCGACGTCTTGCCCACCCCGCCCTTGCCGGTGAAGAAGAGGAAGCGGGGGGCGGATGCCAACAGGCCACCAAGCACCGCGGTCGTCGTTTCGGCCGACGGGCCGTCGACGACGTCCTCCCTACCGGGACGGGTGGTTGTCTCTTGCCTGCCGGCCACCTCAACCACAACAGCCTCCGCTGGTCCTCGTCCCGACCAGGGGCACTTCGGTGACCTCCAGTCCGCCGACACAACAACCCCCTGACGTCTGGGCGGACGGGCCTTCGGCATCAGCAGCTGCCTCGCCGCAGCACGCCACGGTCGGGACATCGTCGGCGCTGTCGGTCCCCGACCCGACCGCCCCGCCCATCGCCACGTGCTCGGCCGTCCTGGCGTCTAGCCCGCCACCTGTGCCGGCCGCTTCCCTCGTCCACGCCTCGAGCTCTCCCCACAACGGGTACCGTCCCGACGAGCGCAACGCGCCGTCCACCACCACCACCGGCAACGCCTCGTCACCGCGCTGGGCGAGCAGCTCGCGCACAAGATCGCTCTCGGCAAACACCTTTGGCTCCTGGGACAGGTTGTGCCGCTCGATGACCACGCCCTGCTCGGAGAGACGCCCGAGGTCAGCTGCGAACGCGGCGAGCGCCGGGTCGACGCTTGGGCCACAGACCCCAGTCGAGCAGCACATGGGTGGATCGAACACTTCTACCGTCGTCATCAGGACCTCCTACGGTGATCGTCAATCGTCGATTGACAATGACTATAGCTGCGCCACCACACCGGGGCACAGCGCGGGGACCGCACACGGACACAACCGGGCGAGGCAATGGGCGACACCCATCGGCGAGACGGCCCGCCGGCGGTGGGCCGTCCGAGCTCAGAGCGAGGAGACGGCTTCCTGCAGGGCGGCCAGACCGGCCCGGTCAACGCAGTAGGAGGTCCGCGGCCCCTCGATCTCACCCTGGACGAGCCGGGCTTCCCGCAGGATCCGGAGATGCTCCGAGATCGTCGACTGGGCCAACGGCAGCTCGGCCACCAGGTCTCCCGTCACGCATGCCTGGCGCTCGGCCAGCAACCGGAGGATCCGCACCCGCATGGGATGCCCCAAGGCCTTGGCCATCGCCGCCAGCATCTCGTCGTCGACCGAGCGTGCCACGACCTCAGCTGGGCCACAGCAGCCAACCGGCGGTTCCATCCCCATGGCCATGCCCATACGCTTCGATGGTACCGGCCTCGGCCCGTCCGGCCCAGGGGAACCCAGGGACGGAGCCGGAAGTCCGGTCACTCCCCGAGGGAACGGCGAACGGCGG
>JAJYWG010000483.1 GCA_021791615.1 Actinomycetes bacterium | reverse complement strand
CGCGGGGTCTTCACCGGCACACTATGGCTCCCGCCGACACCGTCACCCGCCTGACGCGCCGGCACGACCTCCGGTGCCTCTCAACTGGGACTTCGCGCGGACCTGAGTAGTTACCTTCTCGAAGGAACCTACGCCCGCTGACATTTACACCAAGGGATGGACGCCACCACCGCATCGCGATTATCGACCACGGCTCGATCGTCGCACTCGATTCGCCCGCAGCCCTGAAACGCCAGGTGGCGGCCGATACGGTCGAGCTGGCGTCGGCGGATAACGACCTCGTCGCGTCGCGACTGTCACAGGCTGGCTACAACGTGAAAATGGGTTCCGATGCGGTCGTCGTGTTCACCCCCGACGGCGAATCCCAGGTCGCACGGCTCATCGATATCGCCGCCACGCCGATCCGCAATGTCCACGTCCACCGCCCGACGCTCGACGACGTATTCCTGCACTTCACCGGCCGTCAGATCCGAGATGAGCATGCCGAGCGCACCTTGCCTATGGCAATGCGGGCGCGCGCTCGGCACCGTTAGGAGGATCCCGTGACCAGCGTCGCTTCTGCTGTGCCAGCCCTGTCAGACGAACGTGGCGACCTCCGGGGAGAGGTGCGGACCATCTGGATGGTGTGGGAGCGCGAGCTCATCCGCTTTGCTCGTACCCGGACGAGGATCCTGTCCAGCTTCATGCAGCCGATCCTCTTCCTGTTCGTTCTCGGTTACGGGATGACCACTCTGGTCGGGACGACTGCTGGCTTCACATTCAAGAAGTTCGTGTTTCCCGGCATTGTCGCCATGTCAGTGGTCATGACCGCAATCTTCTCGGCGATCTCGATCGTCTGGGATCGGGAGTTCGGCTTCTTGCGCGAGATGGTCGTGGCTCCCGTGAGCCGGGCATCGCTTGTGATCGGCAAGACCCTGGGTGGCGCCAGCATCGCTGCCGCCCAGGGCACCGTCATGCTGGCTCTTGCTCCGCTCATCGGAGTCCGGCTTAACGTAGCGCTTGTCTTTGAGGTGGTCGGCCTGGAGCTGCTCATGGCAGTGGCGATGACCACCTTCGGGGTCTTCATCGCCAGCAGGATCCAGAAGATCGAGGCGTTCCAAGTCGTGATGCAGCTGCTCCTCTTTCCCATGCTGTTCCTCTCCGGGGCGCTCTTCCCCCTGAAGGGACTCCCCGCATGGCTCGGGGTCATCACCCGGCTCAACCCCCTCACGTACGCGGTGGACCCGCTACGACATGTCGTCTTCGCCGCTCAGCGGATGCCGCCGGCAGCCGCCGAGCGGTTCTCGACCGGTGTGAGCTTGTTCGGCTACACGCTCCCCATCTCGCTCGAGATCGGGTTCGTCTGCTGCTTCGCCGGGCTCTTTCTCGTCCTCGCCGTCGAAGGGTTCGGTCGTCCCGAGTGAACGGCGAAATCCCTGCCCGGTGGCGGGACTTCCCTCGTGGACGATATCCGAGGAGGGCCATGGCCAATCGAGCGAATGAGCCCATGACTCGAGAGTCATTTCCGGGCATAGCTGGAGGCATCCCGCTGTTATAGGAAGTGGATCACCGAGTGGATCTGAAAGGAGGTGGCAAGGTCCGATGACTAGAGTCACCCGATTGGGGATTCCGCACCGGAGCTGATGGCTGAAGGGCTCCGAGGCACCGTTGACCGCCGAAATGCGTTCGCTACACAGGGGCGCTGGAGCGGCATCGGGCCGTGATGGTCCGGAGGTGCACAGCCCTGCGACTGTCAGTTCCGGGGTGACAACTGAGGCGAGGCGCCCGACTCCCGCACAAGCTGTGGGACGGGCGCCTGGTCGCGTGCGGGCGGCAAGGAGAGGTCTCAGTGTCCGACGCACCAGGATTCCGTCAATGTCAGCCTAGCGGTATCAGCTCGGGTGCGGTGGCGGAACTGTCACGGTCTGGAGCGACCGGGGTCCCCGCGTCCGAGGACTGCCGGTGGTGGATTCTCCCTACGAGGATGGTGCGGCCGATTGGGCAGTACGGCGACGACGAGGAGCACCGCTGCTGCAACGACACCCGTCGCGGCGGTGACGGCCAGGTCCATGCCGCTCACGAACGCTCCGCGCGCCGCCGATGCGAGGAGCGTACCGAGGTGTCCCGGTGCTTGAGCCGCCACGGCGAGTGCTCCTCCGAGTGAGCTTTCGATGAGCGTGGAGATGGAGTGGGACAGGTGGTACGGCACGAGGATGTGCGACATCTGCGCCTTGTAGCGGGAATTCAGGAGGCTGCCGAGGACTGCGACCCCGGTCGCACCACCGATCTGAAGGGACGCGCTGTTCGTGGCCGACCCGACACCCGCCCGGTCGAGTGGTACCGACCCCATCACGGCCTCGGTACACGGAGCGAATGCCAGTCCGACCCCTACTCCCATCAAGAGAAACGCGGGGAACGACTGCCAGTAGCTGCTCGCAGTAGTGGTCGAAGTCAGAAGGGCGAATGCTACGGCGACGAGCGCCATCCCGGTCGCGACGACCGGTTTCGTGCCTATATGCCGATCGAGGAAGCTGGAGATCGGCGCGACGGCCATCAGCACCAGCGCGATTGGTGCAATGCGTAACCCCGTCTCAAGGGCACTGAATCCGAGTGAGAACTGCAGGTACTGGGTGAAGAGGAAGAGCCCTCCCATGAGCCCGAAGATCACAAGGGCCATGGCGCTCACCGCTCCCGTGAACCGATGAGATCGGAATAGGCTCATTTCGAGCAAGGGGTGATCTGAGCGCCGCTCCCAGAGCACGAAGCCAGCCAACAGCACGAGCCCCACGCATACGGTCCCCGTGACCTTGGCGGACGACCATCCTTGTGTCGGAGCTTCGATGATCCCCCAGAGCAGCAGGGCGATACCTGCCGTGGAAAGGGCAGCACCCGGGAGGTCCGGACGTTTCGCCGCCTCGTCGCGGGAGTTAGGAACGATCACCGCAACAGCGACGATCGCCACGATGCAGATTGGCACGTTCACCAGGAACACGGAGCCCCACCAGAAGTTGGCGAGCAGCCATCCGCCGACGACCGGTCCGACGGCAACGCCGAGTCCGGTGGTGCCCGACCAGATTCCGATGGCCCGAGACCGGTCATCGGCGTCGATGAACACGTTGGTGAGGATTGAAAGGGTGGACGGCATGATGGCCGCCGCGCCGACACCCATGACCGCGCGGGCGGCAATTAATCCCTCTGGAGCCGAGGCGAAGGCCGAAGCTGCCGAGCTCGAGCCGAATACGACAAGGCCGGCCAGCAGGACCCACTTGCGTCCGAAGCGGTCTCCGAAACTGCCCAATACGAGCAGTAGCCCGGCAAAGACCACTGCATACGTATCGACCACCCACTGCAGATCACTTGACGATGCGCGAAGTGACCGGACGATATCGGGCAAGGCAACGTTGAGGACCGTGTCGTCCAAGCTGACTACAAGGAGGCTGATGCACAGGATGGTCAAGACCGTCCATCTGCGATCTCTCTGGGATAGCGCGGATCTCATTCGGAGCCGCGCCCTACCGTGGGGCCCCGGGGCGGGTGCGATGTCGTCGTGTTCAGACGTACCGGATCCAGGTGCGGTGACGGGCCCAACCGGATGTGTGGCACCTGTTGCCCGCATTCCCGCGTACGGGGGGCACCCGCCGACCACACCGCCCTGCCACCACCGCCACGCCCGCATTCGCGCGTACGGGGGGCACCCTCTGTGCAGCAGTGCGACGTCCCAGATGTTCGGGTGCGCCCGAGCCTCGAGTGCAGCGCCCCACCGGATCTCGCGTCCACCAGCCACGACCTCCATCGGCGCGGGCCAAGGGTGCCTCTCGCCGCTTAGCTCCACGATAAGGACGCGTGGGTCGGCGCTCCAGGGCCGAAGGTCACATGAAGAGAGCGGCGTGCGCTACCGCGTGGCGAGATAGAGAGGAAGATTCGATGCTCTATCGGGGAGTGACCACGGGTTCGGTCATTCCCTCCCCATCTCAGTGTGGGCGGTGGCCGCTACGTCCTCACTTGATCGCCGGCCACGGAGCTCGAACACCACGCGTTCGATCGCGCCGGTGAACTCATTGGGCCCCTGGTAATCGTCAACGACAACGGAGAGCCGGTCGCAGCCGATGTCCATGCCGGTGGAACCGAGCATCCTGACGATCTGGGGAACGGGCACCCGGGCACCCTCCTCACCGTCGACCACCACGCTCAGGACGCCCGTTGCACCGTTTCGATCGAACCTGGCTTCGAGCACGTGACGCCCCTGCGTGAGGTTGGCCGGAGCGCTGGCTCGAAAGTGGCGTCCGAGGGCGTTGTAGTCGAAGTGCAGGTGGCTGTGGTCCATGAAGAACGCGTGTCCCACGTTGTGACTGCCTCGGGCGTAGAGCACGCCCGTAGGGTGGAAGTCGACCAGCACTTCGGCGGTGATGGTCCAGGGGCGGCCGCCGAGGAGGGGAGCGGCGTCGGCTGGGATGTGCGAAAGCGGCGGTCGGTACTCGTAACGAAGGGACGCATGAGGTGATGTCTGGCGCACGTCCGCGCCAAACAGCTCGATGGTGCGGTCGTCCAAGGGGAGCACGCCCATGGCACCGGCTTGGGCCCACCAGGCGTCGACCATGCTCCGCAGGCGCTCGGGTTGATCAGAGGAGAGGTCGTGGCACTCTGAGAAGTCGTCGTCCAGGTGGAAGAGCTCCCATTCTTCCAGGTCATAGGGTTGCCCTGGACGGTGGTAGGTGGTGGCCTTCCAGCCGTCGATCCAGATGCCGCGGTGACCCATCTGCTCGAAGTACTGGATCGATCGTGGTGGTGGTGCCGTTGGGTCGGAGAAGGTGGGTCGAAGGGAGCGACCGTGGAGGGGGAGCTGAGGGTGACCTCCGAAGTTCTCTGGCAGTGGGGCACCGGTCACGTCCAGGATGGTGGGAGTGACGTCCACGGCATGGCAGAACTGTCGCCGGATCTGGACGGTCGAATCGATCCCCGCCGGCCAGTGCACTATGAGCGGGTCCCGGACCCCACCCCCGTAAGTGTTCTGCTTGTACCAGCGCAGGGGAGAATTCCCGGCCTGGGCCCAGCCCCACGGGTAATTCGAATGCGAGCGGGGTCCACCGATGTCATCGAGGCGGTCGGCCACGAGGTCATCGATGTCCTCTCCCAACATGTTGAAGAAGCTGAACTCGTCCATGACGCCCAGAGGTCCGCCCTCCTGGCTGGCCCCGTTGTCAGACACCACCATGAGCAACGTGTTGTCGAGACGTCCCAGGGACCGCAGGAATTCAACCAGCCGACCGATCTGCGCATCGGTGTGCTCGATCATCGCGGCGAACGCCTCCTGGAGCCGGCACGAGAAGACTCGTTGAGCTGTCGTCAACTCCCCCCAGGGCGGCACGCCAGGGTTTCGCGGTGCGAGCATGGTCCCTTCGGGGATGATCCCCATCTCCAGCTGGCGCTCGTACCACCGTCTGCGGATGACGTCGTAGCCCTCGTCGAACTTCCCCCGCCACCGTTCCCGGAACTCCGCCGGAGACTGGTGGGGGGCATGGGTGGCCCCGAATGCCAAGTAGAGGAAGAACGGCCGGTCGGGACGGACCGAAGCGAGATCCCGGATCCAGTCCATGGATCGATCCACGATGTCCTCGCTCACGTGATAGCCGTTCTCGGGACCGGCCGGCGGTGTCACGTGGTGGTTGTCGTGGGTGAGCTCGGGGAAGAACTGGTCGGTCTCTCCCTGTAGGAACCCGTAGTAGCGATCGAAGCCCTTCTGCAGAGGCCAATTGGTGTGGGGACCGGCTGCCGAGGTCTCGATCATCGGGGCCAGGTGCCACTTGCCGGCGGCGTAGGTGGCGTAGCCGTGCGACCGGAGCACCTCGCCTACGGTCGCAGCCCGTGGGCTGATCCCGCCGCGCATATGGGGATAGCCGGTGTTCCAGTTGGATATCCCGCGCATGCCCACGCTGTGGTGGTTACGACCGGTGAGGAGGCATGCGCGGGACGGGGAGCACAGAGCCGTGGTGTGGAAGCCGGTGTAACGAAGACCTCCACCGGCCAGGGCATCGACGGCTGGGGTGGCCAGAGTGGAGCCGTAACAGCCGAAATGGGCAAAGCCGGTGTCGTCGAGGACGATCAGCACCACGTCGGGTCCGCCGAGGCCGCCCGGTGGTGGTGGCCAGGACGGTACCGATTCCCGGTAGGTCCTTCCTATGCGTCCTCCGAACTCCGGCTCGGCGTTCACCGATCCTCATCCGATCCGGCCGGCGTCACGGTGCTGGCCACGTCACTGCCGTGCCACCGATCCGAGGCGCCCTCGCCCGGCGGGAGTGCACCTCTTGAACGGGCATCCCCGGCGGACAGGCGGCGCCTTGGGTGAGCCCATGCCACCATGCAATCACTTGTCATACATTGTGTCAACTGTTAGGATGGCCCGGTGAGGTTCACTCGGCCCCGTTCGAGAGTGTGCTGTGGGAGGTCGGAGGCGCCGATTCCCAGTCCGCACCCCGTGGCGGCCGGTGGTGTCGGGTTGTGAGCGAAGGGGAAGGGGGGGCCGACGGGCTGGTGAGCTCGGAAGACCACCGGCTCGGGAGTCCGGACGCTGTGGACTTCCACTTCGACGTCATGTGCCCGTACGCCTACCAGACCTCGTGTTGGATCAGGGAAGTCCGGAGGCAGACCGGACTGACGGTGAACTGGCGCTTTTTCAGCTTGGAAGAGGTCAACCGTGGTGAGGGGAAGAAACACCCCTGGGAGCGGGAATGGTCGTACGGCTGGTCGATGATGCGGGTGGGAGCCCTTCTGCGTCGTCATGCCATGGACGACCTGGACGCCTGGTACGAGCGAGCCGGCCGGGCGCTCCATGAAGAAGGCCTCAAGCCCCACGTTCCCCAGGTTGCTCGGTCGCTGCTGGAGGAGATGGGATTCGATCCCGAGCTGGTGGACCGGGCCATCGCCGATCCGACGACGAACGACGAGGTTCTCTCCGAGCACCGGCGGGTGACTGACGCCGGTGGGTTTGGGGTGCCGACCCTCTTCTTCCCCGACGGGCAGTGCCTGTTCGGACCGGTGCTCGTGGACCCCCCGAGCGGAGCTGCCGCTGTCAGGTTGTGGGAAGCCGTGGTGGCGTGGACCGAGTTCCCCCGCCTCTACGAGCTCCAGCGCCCAAAGACCAGTGAGGACGAACGAGTCATCCTGGACGCCTTCCGGCCCTACTTGGAGGCACGGGACTGGGTGAGCATCAACCGGGGCAAAGTCGTTCCCATCGACTCGATCGCGGCCCATGGCGACGGTGCAAGCTCCGGCACCGAGAGGCGCCGGTGACGGTGCGAGGGGACACCCTTGTCGACGTTCCCGAGCGTGAAGGAGATCGCACCACCGCACCTCGGAGTCACCGGGACCAGGTTGCCACCCGTGACGGACGGCGTCTCCGGCGGGACGGGAACCGTGAGATGGTGGTGGACGCACTTCTCGACCTCTACGCAGAGGGGTGCCTGCGACCGAGTGCCGCGAAGGTGGCGTCGAGAGCTGGTTGCTCGCCGCGCTCGCTGTTCCGATACTTCGCCGACCTCGACGACCTGTGCCGCGCCGCCGTCCAACGTCAGCTGGAGCGGGCGCGCCCTCTGTTCGAATTGGACGTGGTCCCCAGTGCCACGTTGGCCGACCGCATCGAGTCGGTAGTGCGTCAGCGTCTCGAGCTGTTCGGGGCCGTGGCACCGGCTGCCACGGTCATACGCCTGCGAGCACCGTTCCAGAGCACTTTGGCCGGCGAGTTACGTCGCAATCGCAAGGTGTTGCGTCAACAGCTCGACCAGGTGTTCGCACCCGAGCTCGGGGCCATGACCGACTCCGATGCTGCAGCCACGCTGGCCGCACTCGACGTGCTCTGCTCGTTCGAGTCTGTTCAGCTCCTCCAAGAGGATCAGGGGCTGGACCTCGAAGGGGCCGCGGCGGCGATGACCCGCGCCGTGGCGGCCGTCCTGGCGTTCAGATGACGCCGATCAGGGCCTCGGTCCGACGACAGGCACGGATCGACCGGCCTCCGAAGGAGGTGTGGGACCTGGTCGGTGATCCGGCACGCGTCCATGAGTGGTTCTCGGGGATCGTGTCGTGCAATGTGGAGGGCGATCGGAGGGTCATTACGACCGCCGCCGGGATTGAGATGCCCGAGAAGATCTTGACTGTGGACCCACTGCAGCGGCGGTTCCAGTACCGCATCACGGCTCCGTTCTTGAAGGAGCATCTCGGCACGATCGACGTGCTGGATGTCGGCGACGGATCTTGCCTCGTGGTCTATGGCACCGACGCCGAGCCCGCCACCCTGGCCCTGGTCATTGCCGGAGCAGCCGGAGCAGCCCTGGAGCACCTCAATGAAGTCCTGGAGGGGGATCGGTGAGCTCGAGACGCAAGATCCTCTTCGTCACGACCGACCAGCAGCGATACGACACCTTGGGATGCAACGGCGGGCAGGTGGCTCGCACTCCGGTCGTGGACACTCTGGCCATGAAGGGTGTCCGCTTCGAGCGGGCCCATCCCCAGAGCGTGGTGTGCATGCCATCACGTTCGACCATCTTGACCGGCCAGCATCCGGCGACCCACGGCGTGTGGATGAACGGCGTGCCCCTTCCGGTTGGTGCTCCCTCGGTCGCCGAGGAGCTTCGACGGGCCGGGTACCGGACGGCGCTGGTGGGAAAGGCCCACTTCCAGCCGTACCTGGACCCGTTCTTGCGGTTTGCCGAGAATGCCCTGAGCGGGGGAGCACCCGCACCAACGGGTGGTGCGCACCGGGGATTCGAGCATATGGAGACGGCAGCTCACGGACCAACCGGCCCCTTGCACTACGCCCGATGGCTGGCTGCCGAACACCCTGAGGCCGTGGGGGGTTACTACCAGGTTCTGGACTCTGCCATGCAGGTGAATGCCGCCGGCGGCGGCGAGACTGGAGCGCCTCAAGTCACCGTCAACCCCATTCCCCGTGACCTGTACCACACTGACTGGGTAGCCGACCGCACGATCACGTGGCTTGACTCACTTGAGTCCGACGATGACTGGTTCTGCTGGATGAGCTTCCCCGATCCCCACCACCCGTGGGATCCACCCGAGGACGAGATGCGACGGGTGGACTGGCGCGAGGTTCCGCTACCGGCCGCTTATCCAGCGACACGGAGTGAACGTGAACGCATTCTTGACAATAAACCGCGGCACTGGGGGCAGTGGTATCGCGGTGATCTGGTCTCGAACTACGAGGCGCCGGCCACGTGGGTTCCCGCCACGCTCACGCCCGAGCAGATCCGGGAAGTGAACGCCAGGAACGCAGTCGAATGCGAGCTGATAGACGAGGCGCTCGGCCGGGTATTGACGCGAATCGCCGAGCGTGGGTGGGAAGATGACGTCGACGTGGTGTTCACCACCGACCACGGGGATCTTCAGGGGGACTTCGGCCTCCTGTTCAAGGGGCCCTATCACGTCGACGGGCTCATGCGCCTCCCCCTGGTCTGGTGTCCGGCCCCGAAGATCTTGCCGACCCCCGCCGTCGTCCATCGCCCGGTCGGGCTGGTCGATCTGGCGCCGACGTTCTGCTCGATCGCCGGGATCACTCCACCGACCTGGATGGCCGGATCTCCACTCCCGTTGGACGACGATGATGCCGACTCCCGGGGGTTCGAACGGGTGTTGACGGCGTGGGACAGTGAGCTGTTCGGCGTGTCGGTGCGCGTGCGGACCATCACCCGTGACAGCTGGGTGTGCACCGCCTACCTGCCTGGCACCTCTCACGACGGGACCGAAGGCGAGCTTTACTCGCTCGTGGAGGACCCGCTCCAGCGGACGAACAGGTGGGACGACCCGGCGCTCAGTGGCGTCCGAGACGACCTCCTGGTCGATCTTTGGAGCCACCAACCTCGGGTCAGAACGCCCCGTCCACAGCTCGAGGCGCCGGTGTAGGACGTGCTGGGCTATTGGAAGGGTCCTTGGCCATGTGAAGATGGGGGACCGGAGCGCCGGCAGGAGCCGTCTGCGGCTTCGCCGGGTCCGGGCTTGCTCCTGTCCGGCGGCACGCTCGCCGCCACGTGGCGATCGGCTCCCGCCTCCACCATGGTGGTGACTCGGGATCCCGGAGAGCTCTACCTTCTCCGGCACACCGGAGGCGACGCAGCCGTGTCATTCGTCGAGCAGATCGACCCGGTCACCTTGGAACCGATGGCCACCTCTGAGATGCTCCCGGGTGGGCCGGCATGGCCTGGGAGCCTGGCCGTCCACGCCAACGGGTCGCTCTACGTGGTCTTCGGCAACCATGTCCACCGTCTCGCACCCGATCTCAGCATCCAGGCCCGGACCACCCTCTCCTGCCCGCGCCCGTATAACGGGTTCGTCATCATGCCTGATGGCACCTTGGTCACCAAGGACTTCGCCGGGTCACGACCCGGCGTGGCCGTGGCCCCGGAGTGCCGCCAGCCGACCGAGCTCGTGGCGCTGGACCCGGTCACTCTCGAAGTGGTGGCAACGTGCCCCATGGTCGAGCCATCGGTCGCCCGCCTGTCGGCCATCGGGGACACCGTCTACGTGGTGGGCGACACCAGCCTGCTGCGAGCCCGGTGGGATGGATCCCTGACCGCCGACCCCGAGTTCCGCGTCCCGTACCGGGTAAGACAGGGCCAGACCTACGGCTGGGACTGCGTCTTGGCGGCAGGCGCCGCCTGGTTCCTGGACGATGGAGACGGATCAGAAGGGTACTCGGGCACCCTGCGCGGCCATGGGCTCTCCACCGCGCCCCTGCACCTGGTGCGGGTGGACCTGGCCGATGGCACCATGAGCTCGGCGCAGGTGGGTGACGGTCCCGGCGGGCTGGTGGCGAACCCTCCGGTGGTGGACGACGTGCGAGGGGTGGCCGTGGGGTTCGACTCGGGGAACGGCGTCATCCAGGCCTTCACCATTGCTCCCGGCGGCAAGCTCGTCCCCCGATGGCGTCGCCGGCAGGACCACGGATCCCACATGGTGCTGTGGCCCGACACCGGCGAGCTCCTCACCGCCGATTTCGATCGGGACCGCGGAAGTGAAGACGCCGTGGTCCTGGATGTGGAAACCGGGAAGGAATTGGCCCGGGTGGGCACGGGTAGCCCGCTCCAGAGCGTCCTGTTCCCAGCGGTTGGTTTCTCCGGTGATGCCTACCTGTGCAGCTTCACCACCGTGACTAGGGTCGTCGTCGCCTGAGTGAGCGCCGACAATCGACCCACCGAACGTTGCCCAGAGCGTCGACGGTCCCGCCCGGCGTCGGCGAACGTTGACGGTGAGCCGGCCTGTAGGCGGGGTTCTGTCCAGCTCCTCTCGGAGCCTGGGTGGCCATCCATCTCAGCGGCCTACCTGGGGACTTTCCCTGACGGGAACGGACGGGCCGCCCACGTCCCACGCTTGGCCTTGCTCCGGGTGGGGTTTACCGAGCCGATCCGGTCGCCCGAACCGCTGGTGCGCTCTTACCGCACCGTTTCACCGTTGCCTGTGCGGGCCGGAGCCCGCCATCGGCGGTCTGTTTTCTGTGGCACTTTCCTGCGGGTCGCCCCGACTGGCCGTTAGCCAGCACCCTGCCCTGTGGAGCCCCGACCTTCCTCGACCCGGTCCCGGCCGGCTAGCCGGCGCGATCCGAGCCGCGGCCACCTGGCCGGCTCACCGTCCTCCCCAGTCTGCCAGGCCGCGGCAAGCCCGCGCGCTCCATCTCATCTCTCTGTGGGTTGCCGGCTAGGGATCCGATCGCTTTCCAGCCTGCGCGCTGCTTCACGGCACTGCACTGCCAGGCGCAGCCTCGAGCTGTTTTCCAGGATCCGCCGGGGCGAGAACGTCCACGCCTTCGATGCCTTCGATGGGCTCGATATGGACACTTGGCGGTGGCGCTCAAACTCCGGTGAGCCCAGGTAGCAGGCCGGGGGGGCGGGGAGCGGCCGAATTGACCTCGTGGCGTCGGCTTCAGTCGTCTGAAGAGCGTGAACCCGGGCTGGGCCGTGGGACCCTGGCCGTCTCCGTCTCGATGGCGCGAAGCTCTGCCAGTGCGCACAGCCCCTGAGCCCGATCGACGGCGCAGTGACACCGTGGATGGCGCGCCCTCGCCGATGGTGCCCGGTCCGACCGTCGTACCCGAGAGCACAGCACTTCCTCTCGACGAATTGCCTCCAGGCCTGACGTTGGCCGAGGCAGCGGAACGCCTCCGTCGGTATGGTCCCAATTCCTTCGAAGCCGAACAGCGGCATCTCCTGCGAACTCTCATTTCAAAGCTCACTGGCCCAGTTCCATATCTGCTGGAAGCAGCCGTCGTCCTGGAATTGATCGCTGGAAAGCGTATCGAAGCAATCATTGTCGCGGCCCTGATCGTCTTCAATGGTGCGCTGAGCTTTGTCCAAGAGGGCCGCGCCGCGGATGCCTTGTCATTGCTGCGCAGTCGCCTCGCCATCCATGCCAGGGTGCGACGTGATGCCCACTGGCGGGTGATCGACGCAGACCAACTCGTGCCCGGTGATCTTGTGCACATTCGAGTGGGTGACGTCGTCCCGGCCGACCTCAGCGTTATCTCCGGTACCGTATCGGTCGATCAGTCAGTGCTGACTGGAGAGTCGGCTGATGTCGAAGTGAAGTCCCGCGGCACCTGTTACTCGGGATCGCTGGTGGACCGCGGCGAGGCAACCGGTGAAGTTACGGCCACCGGCTCCCGAACCTTCTTTGGCCATACTGCTCAGCTTGTCCGTACGGCCAAGACGGCAACCCACCTGGAAGAGACGATCTTCAAGATTGTCTGGGCACTACTCGCCCTCGACGGCGCCCTTGTCGTCGCCATCATCGTGTATGGAGTCGTGGCACACGTGCCCGCACGCGAGCTTCTTCCATTCGTACTGATCCTCATAGTTGCCACGGTTCCGGTGGCATTGCCCGCCACGTTCACGCTGGCGACGTCGGTGGGGGCGCTTGAACTGGTCCGTTCTGGTGTCCTCGTCACCCACCTGTCGGCCATAGAAGAGGCAGCCGCTATGGACCTCCTGTGCACCGACAAGACGGGCACCATCACCGAGAACCGATTGTCCGTTGTGGACCTCCATCCCTTTGGAGGCCATTCGAGCTCTGAGATCCTCTCGATGGCAGCCGCTGCCTCTGACGAAGCCACGCAAGATCCGATCGATCTGGCGATCCTGCACGCAACCACCTCTGTGAGCCAAGCGGGGAGGCGACGAGCCTTTGTCCCGTTCGATCCAGCTACGAAGCGGTCGGAAGCCACTCTAGAGGTCGATGGCCGAGACGTTCGAGTGATGAAAGGCACGCCGGCGGTGGTGGCGTCGCTGGCATCACATTCGCCTGAGGACTTGACAGTCACCGTAGCGAGCTTGGCTTCGGGGGGCAACCGGGTTTTGGCTGTCGCCGCCGGAATCGACTCGCTCGAGATGGTGGGCCTGCTCTCCCTGGGTGATCCAGTACGCAGCGACTCGCCTGCCCTGGTGGCGCGGCTCAGCGAGCTGGGAGTCCGTGTCGTCATGGTGACCGGTGACGCCCCCGCCACCGCAGTGGCAGTGGCCCGCCAGGTCGGCATCGGCGAGCGACTCGGGTCGAATGAGGATTTGCATACCCACGAAGACGATGAGATCGATTTCGACTTGTTGGCCGGAGTCCTTCCTGAGGACAAGCTGATGCTCGTGGAGCGAGGACAACGCTCCGGACACGTGGTGGGTATGACCGGAGACGGAGTCAATGACGCCCCCGCCCTCAAACGAGCCGAAGTCGGCATTGCGGTCTCAAACGCGACCGACGTCGCGAAGGATGCCGCAAGCCTCGTGCTTACTTCAGAGGGGCTGTCGAATGTGGTGGCCGCGGTAGAAACCGGGCGACGCGTCTACCAGAGGATGCTGACGTACACCTTGAACAAGATCGCCAAGACGTTCCAGGTCTCCCTGTTTCTGGGGCTGGGGCTCCTGGCCACCGGATCGTTTGTCACGACGCCGCGGTTGGTTCTCCTGCTCCTTTTTGCGAATGATTTCGTCACGATGTCCCTTGCCACCGACCGAGTAGGGTTCTCGCCCGGCCCTGACCGCTGGCAGATTCCCGCCCTGTCCGTCGCCTCTCTAGGCGTCGCGATTCCTTGGCTTCTGTTTGCTTTCGGTACGTTCTTCCTTGGACGTGACGTACTCGGCCTTTCCCTTGCCCCTGCCCAGACGCTTGTGTTCGTCATGCTGGTGGCTACCGGACAGGCCACCATCTATCTCGTCCGCGAACGTCGGCACTTATGGTCCTCCCGCCCGAGCGTATGGATGCTGGGAGCGACGACCGTCGACCTGATCTTGGTGACGGTCCTTGCCACGCGGGGAATCTTGATGGCCGCTGTCTCCATTGGGGACGTTGGTTCGGTCCTCGCAGCCGTCCTCCTCACTACCTTCATATTGGATTTCGCCAAGGGCCCGCTGCTCTCGAAGATACGCTCTGATGCCGCACCCAGCCCTGACCGTCCACTCCTCTCACCGGGCTGACGAGTGCGTATCCCCATCGAGGTCGTGGCCCAAGGCGGCTGCAGCTGCAGGTGTGGATGATCCGGGTGACCCGAGAGGAAGCGCACGTCAGTGTGGTCGCTGCCTACGTCGGCCTCGAAGAGCTGAACTCCACGAGCAGGGTCACCGCCGCCTGTCGCTCGCCAGCAGCATGGGACCAGTCCTTCGCCAGCAGCATGGGACCACCCTGGGGACCTCCACCACCGGCCGGCACGATGATCCCGGCCGGTGGTGGTGCTGTCAACTCGTGAGGCTCCGGCGCCGGGGGGCGTGCGCCGCCTCGGGGACCATCGCCATGGACCCGAGGGTCGGCTTCTCCCTCTTGCGGTAGGACTCGCCCTCGATCACGAGCTCCCACGCCGCGCTGGTGATCCGGTCGATGGCCGACTGGGCGAGGAG
>JAJYWG010000293.1 GCA_021791615.1 Actinomycetes bacterium | reverse complement strand
GCGACCCTGACGGGCCCGTACGCCGAGCATCGGGATCGGCAGCCGGTAGCCCCCCGCCATGGCGACGCCCATGGCCAGCATCACGACCGCCATCACCGAGTAGACGATCGTATGCTCGCCGCTGATGAGCCGGCTGAGAACGGTCGCCCCGAAGGCGATCGGCAGGATCACGGCACCGACCCCGGCGGCGAAGACGAAGGTCATGGCGATGAGCCCCCGCCGACGGTGCACCCCGGTGGCGAGATACGCGGGGAGCATCACCGACACGCAGCACGGCGCGAACAAGGCGACGACGCCAGCGAAGAAGGCGGCGATGATGGTGGTGCCGACGAGGAGCTGGCTGGCTCCGCCAACGGAGGCGACGGCGAGCAGCGAATGGCCGAAGATTGCTTGGCTGCCCATTGCGCGGGTTCCCTCCTGTTCTCGTCGGGCCACTCGATCGGCACCGTCAACAGTGCCGATATCGGCATCAACTCCGATGCACTGTAGTAGTTGCGAGGCCGAGGCGTCGAGCGGCCAGGCTGCCGCCGGCCGGCGGGGGTTCGGGCTGGTGGCGTCCCTAGACCGGCGGCCACCCGAAGCGGGCGAACTCCCGCTGAAGCGGGACGAAGAACGACCGCCAAGCACCGGTGACGAACAGCACCCCGACGCCCACGAGCAGCAGGCCTCCGAGCACCTCGATGGCCCGCCCGTGACGACGCAGCCAGGCCAGCGACCCCCTGGCCCGGTTCAGGCCGAGCGCCAGGGCGATGAACGGCAGTCCGAGACCGACCGAAAAGAGCGCCAGTAGCAGCGCCCCCCACGCGGCGGTGCGGGTGGCTGCAGCGGTGGCCAGGATCGTGGCCAGCACTGGACCGATGCAGGGCGTCCAGCCCGCGGCGAAGGCCATGCCCACCCCGAAGGCGGCCTTCGGGCCGGTGGGCAGGCGATGGAGGGCGAAGCGTCGCTCGCGGTACAGCCACGGGATCCGCAGCACCCCGGCCATGGCCAGGCCGAGGACAATCATCCCTGCGCCAGCTATGTCCATGACGAGCGGCAGCTCACGGACGACGAGCGACCCCAACAGCCCGGCGGCCACCCCGAGGACGGTGAACACGAGGGTGAACCCGGCGACGAACAACAAGGCAGCTCGAAGGGTCAGCGCCCGGGCCTGGGCCCGGCCCAGCTCGGACACCGGGAGCCCCGAGATGTAGGAGACATAGCCCGGCAACAGGGGCAGGCAGCACGGCGAGGTGAACGAGATCATGCCGCCGACGAGCGCAAAGAGCGGGAGCAGGAGCGGGGTCATCTACGACACAGCGTAGTTAGCCACCTCGGGTCGAGCCAGTTGGTCAGAGCGGGCAGCGGCCGGACATCTGGATCAGCATCTGCAGGTTGCTGATCCAGACCCCGAGCCCCGCCGCCGAGGCAACGCCGAGGGCGAAGCCGGGGCTGTAGAGCAACCCGAGCGAGGCGAGCGCTAGACCGGGCTGCGGGTTATCGAGGGCCGCGAGGCGCTCGGCGAGCGTGTCGGCGGCCGAGAAGGCGGCGACCTCGATTCCGATCATCGATGCCGTCACTTGGCGCAGCGCGCCACGCAAGCGGTCACGACCGTCTTCGGTGGCCGCGGCAGCCACCTCGTCGGCCCAGCGCTCCAAGGCAACCACCAGCACCGCGACGCTCCTTGTGGCCAGGGGGAAGAAGGCAAGACCGTGGCGAACAGCACTCGCGAGATTCAAGTAGCGCTGGTGCCGGTGGTCGAGGTGGGCTGCCTCGTGGGCGAGCACCACGCCGAGCTCGTCTGCATCCAGCGTGTCCACCAGCGCCGAGGAGACGACCACCTGGCCGCCGCGGCAGTCCACGCTCAGTGCCACCATGTCCTCACGCTCCAGCACGACTAGCTCGTGGCGACCCAGACGGGAATGCTCGCCGAGCCACGACTCGACCCGGGTGCGACGGCGGATCCGACGTCCCCGCATCACGCTCAGCCCGACCGAGCCGGCAACCACGACAGCCAGGGAGCCGGCTCCCCAACCGGCGACGGGCCCACCCGGGGTCACACCGCCGAGCATGTGCCGGCAGATCGAGGCAAGACCGAACGCGCCGATGGCCGGCAGGACCGTGGGAGCGGCGTAGAGGACGAGACCCAGCTCGAAGACGACGAGGCCGCCTCCAAGTGCCGCCGCACACAGCCGGGCCCAGTCCCTCGGCTCGAGGCGTCGCCCGAGCGGCCGGAGGAGGCCAGGCAGGGCGACGAGGCCAAGGCCCCCGAGCGCGAGCACCACGCCCATCGCGCCTCAGCTCCGCTCGCCGCCGCCGTCCAACAACCGGCGCAGCCGAGCCCGGTCACCAGGCTTGAGCCCGGCGATAAAGTAGCTCAGCGCCAGCGGACGATCCTTGGTGCCGCCGAGCAGCTCGTCCATGCGGGACGCAGCGTAGGCCTCGCGGCCCAAGAGGGGACGGTACGCATAGGCGCGGCCGCGTTGCTCTCGCTCGAGACGACCCTTCCGCCAGAGGCGCGCCAAGATCGTCATCACCGTGGTGTAGGCCAGCGAGCGCTCACCCGACAGAACCTCGTGGACCTGGCCGGGCGTCAGGGGTTCGGCCGCGTCCCAGAGGACGTCCATGACCACTGCCTCCAGCTCTCCCATCGCCAGCTTGGCCATCTTCGACTCCGGTCACCTCTCTCGCCTGCCAACTACGATGAAGAGTAGTACGCCCGCAAACGGCTCTCGCATCCAGGCGCGTAGCCCGTCGGCTGCGCTTCGCTCGCGCCGGCTGAGCGAAGCGCCGAGCGGCGCTCGTACTCGTCAGGAGAGGCCTTTGGCGGCCACGACGGCCGTGCCGGGACCAAGCACCGTTGTCGAGATCGTGTTCTTGTCCATACCAGCATTCGCCGCCTCGGGTCTCGTTGAGGCCACAGGGCCACCGTCGTTATGATAGCGACACACTGTCGTAGTGAACTGGTCGATCGGGCGACGGCTCATCGCCGCCACAGGAAGCTTCCGGTGCCATCCTCGGTGTCCGGTCACGTGCGAAAGGAAGAGGAGACCGAGGCGTGACCAGTGGGAAGCGAACGAGGGCACTACGACGAGCCGAGGCACAGCGCCACTCCGAAGCGCTGAAGGCGCTCGAAGGCCGTCGGCGTCGCCAGCGGATCGGAACCGCAATCGTCGGGGCCGTGGTGCTCGCCGGCCTGGGTACCGGGATCGGGATCGTAGTGTCGCACGCCGGCTCCGGTTCGAGCACCGCTTCGAGCTCCGACACTGGGGGCACCCCGACGCTCAAGCTCGGGTCTCTGGCGTCTCTCGGCACGTTGCAACCGGTCGGATCCATGGGGTCGACCGGGCCCGAAGGAATTCCGATCCCGAACGGCCCGCCGCTTGCCAGCGCTGCCCTGAGTGCCGCCGGCCAGACCGTCGACGGCATCCAATGCCTCTCCAACGAGCAGACCTTGTTCCACATCCACGCCCACCTCACGATCTTCGTCAACGGCTCCCCCCGCCAAATTCCTGCCGGGATCGGCATCCCGGGGGCACAATCGCAGAACTCACCCCAGGGCCCGTTCGTCTCCAGTGGGAGTTGCTTCTACTGGCTCCACACCCATGCCGCGGACGGTGTCATCCACATCGAGTCGCCCGTCCAGCGCACCTACACCCTCGGTGACTTCTTCGACGAGTGGGGCCAACCACTCGGGCCGAACCAGGTTGGCCCGGCGACGGGACCTGTCACCGCCATATACAACGGCAAGCGTTACGAGGCCAACCCCCGCGATATTCCGCTGAACGCCCACGCGCAGATCCAGCTGGAGGTCGGCACCCCGCTCGTTGCCCCCGAGTCGGTCTCCTTCCCCAACGGCCTATAGCATCACGCCGCACACTTGGGACTGATGGTCGCGCTGGGTTCGGGGTTCGGGTCAATCACCGCAGCACGACTCGCCGTGCCAGGCTTTCCAGCCCTCCCGGAGGGCGAAGCCGACGACGACGAAGCCGGCGGCCGGGTCGGCCCACCACCAGCCGGCGAAGCTGTAGGCGACCAGACTGCCGAGCGTCGACGCGGCCAAGAGGGCACAAAGCCGGGTCTCGGCGGCGTCGGTGAGCACCAGCGCGCCGAGGGGTCCGTCAATGCGCCGTCCCGTGGCCTGCTTGACGTAGGCCAGCGCGGGCATGACCACGAGCGCGGCCGCACTGACGGCGATCCCCGCAGGGCTCGTGTCGGGTCGGCTGGCCGTCGCCAGGCCGTGGATGCCGTCGGCGGTCACATACGCAGCGAGGGCGAAGAACGTGACGGCGAGGGCGCGAAGCGCCCGCCGCTCCCGCTCCTCGTCCGCGGCGCGGCCAGCCAGCGCGGCCCGCAGCCGGCTGAGCACGATAAGCGCCGAGACGACTTCGATGGCAGAGTCCAGCCCGAAACCGGTGAGCGCCACGGAGCCGGCGAGCAGGCCACTCACCACGGCGACGCCGGCCTCGACGGCGTTCCATCCGACGGTTACCGCTTCGAGGCGCCGCGCACGCTGAACTGGGCTCGGTGACGCGGCAAGGCTCACGGGTGGGCGGCGTGCTCGTGGTCGCGGTGGCTGGCCGGCTCGAGCTGGAACGTGCAGTGCTCGACGTCGAAATGCCCGGCCATGCACTCGGCAAGCCGGTCGAGCACCCGGGCACCACCGCCGTCGGCCAGCACCTCGTCGATGGCGACGACGTGCGCAGAAAGGACCGGTACGCCGCTCGTGATAGTCCAGGCGTGCAGGTCGTGCACATCGAGCACCCCCGGGGTCTCCCGGATGTGGTCGCGGACCTCGTTCAGGTCGACATGCTTCGGGGTCGCTTCGAGCAGCACGTCAACGGCATCGCGCAGCAGCTTGACGGTGCGGGGCAGGATCAACGCGCCGATGAGGATCGACGCCACCGCGTCTGCCCGCTCAAATCCCGTGCCGGCGATGACCGCCGCAGCGACGAGCACCGCGGCGGCGCCGAGCAGGTCGGAGAGCACCTCGAGGAACGCCCCACGGACGTTCAAGCTCTCGGCCTGGCCGCGTCGAAGCAGCGCCAGGCTGGCGGCGTTGCCAGCCAGGGCGATGATCCCGAAGACGAGCATCAACGATGGTGTCGAAGTCTCCGGGTGGGCCAGCCGGCGGGCTGCCTCGATGAGGATGAAGGCGCCGACGCCGAACAGCAGCGCAGCGTTGACCACCGCGGCAAGGATCTCCCCTCGCTGGTACCCGAAAGTACGCGTCTCGCTGGTCGGCCGGCCGGCGAACCACACCGCCAGGAGGGACAGCCCCATCCCCGCGGCGTCCGCCGCCATGTGCCCGGCATCGGCGATCAGCACGAGCGAATGCGCCAGCACTCCGCCGATGATCTCTGCCGCCAGGACCGTGACCGTGATCCCGAGCACGAGGGTCAGCCGGCCCCGCTGCGCCACTGCCGCGGTCGAAGCACCGTGATCGTGACCCATCAGCAATGCGGCTCGGCTGTCGCCGCCGTACGCCGGTCGTTGTCGTTGAGGCACGGCTGGTCGACATCGACTGCGAGCACCACGTCAGCCAGGTCGCGAAGAGCGTGCGCCAGGTTCGCGTCGGCGAGCTGGTAGCGGACCTGGCGGCCCTCGGGTTCGCCGAGCACCAGACCGCAGCCTCGCAAGCAGCTCAGGTGGTTGCTGGTGTTCGCCCGGCCCAGGCCCAGGCGGTTGGCCAACTCACTCGGATGGGCTGGCCCGTCGAGGAGCGCCAGCAGCAGGCGGCACCGGGTCGGGTCGGCCAGCGCCCGACCCACGCGGGCGAGGGCATCGAGCCGGGTCGCAGCGGCAACAGGCACCGTCGGATACTACACTCGTTGCTGTATCAACGTCCCGTCGGTAGGCGATGATCGGCTCGGTCCTCCGACGCTTGGCCGGTCCCACCTGGAGCCAGCGATCACCGGTCGTCGTTGCGGTAACCGTCCCGGCCCAACTTTGGCATGCGCACCAGCGAGAGCGATCACGTCGCCGGGTAACTCAGGCGAAAGCTTCGACTTGTGTAGGGCTGGGTGCTGCGGGTCGACCATCGTGGCCGCCAACGCCGGATCCGCAACGTTGGCTGTAGCAAGGGCTTGTTCAAAAGCTGCCGACGAGGCGCGGTAGGCCTGCTCCTTGCTCGGCGCTTCCCGAGCCATCCAACGCCTACGCGACACCGACGGCGAGCGCTATCACGACGTGCTGATCGACGGGACACCCGCGACCCCCGGTGGAGCACCACTACACGGCCGCCGACCTCGCTCGCCCGGTCCTCGTCAAGACCGCCCAGCTTCGTGGGTTCGACCTCACAGAACTCGCCGGAACCGGGAAGGAAGCCGACGCCATGCGAAGATCACTGCGTGCGACATCGCCCCAGGATTGACAAGACGGTGACCGGAGACCCTGGGTGACCGGAGAGCCGACAGCCGAGGGCGCCCCGAGGGGGGGAGGCGCCACGACCACGAGCGGCGAGGACGGGGCAGCGACTACGGAGTCCAAGGACGCCGAACGCGGTCAGATCACGAGCATCGAGGGCATCCCGGCGCTGTCCCTCGACGCGATCAGCTCGGTGGCCTACGGACCCGAAGCCATGCTCGTCGTGTTGGCCACCGCCGGTGCGGGGGCACTGGCCAAGATCGAGCCGATCACCATCGCCATCGTCGTCCTCCTGATCATCTTGGTGTTCTCCTACCGCCAGGTCATCGAGGCCTACCCCGACGGGGGCGGCTGTTACGCCGTTTCCAAGGCCAACCTCGGTCCTCATGCCAGTCGCTTGGCGGCGGCTTCGCTCGTGGTCGACTACGTGCTCACCGTGGCCGTGTCGATCTCGGCCGGGGTGGCAGCGCTGGTGTCGGCCTTTCCTGGGCTCGCCCCTGACAGCCTTGACCTCTCACTGGCGTTCTTGGTGGCGCTGACCGCCCTCAACCTCCGCGGCATCGCCACCAGCGCGCGGACCTTCTTGTTGCCGACGGCAGTGTTCGTGGTCGGGATCTACGTGGTCATCGTCGCCGGGTTACTGCGTTCCCATCCAGCCGCCAACTCCGGCATGCACCCCGTCGTGATCCCGAAGGTCGCCGCCGCCGTGGGGGTGCTGCTGCTCCTGAAGGCCTTCGCGGCCGGCTGCAGCGCGCTCACCGGGGTCGAGGCCATCGCCAACGACGTGCCGGCTTTCCGTGCCCCGAGGGCCCGTCGGGCCATGCGGACCGAGGTGATCCTCGGGGCGATCCTCGGCACCATGTTGCTGGGCCTCGCGATCCTCACCGTCCGCTTCCACGTCGGACCGACGGCCAACCAGACGGTGCTCAGCCAGATCACCGGCGCGTCGGTGGGCCGGGGACCGATCTACTACGTGGTCGACCTGTCGACCACGGTGATCCTGGCGCTGGCCGCGAACACCTCCTTTGGCGGCCTGCCGGTGCTGGCCAGCCTGCTCGCCCGGGACAATCTGGTCCCGCACGTGTTCGGGCTCAGGGCCGACCGACCTGTCTACCGCTACGGAGTGGTGGTCCTCGCCGTGCTGGCGGGGTTGCTGCTGGTCGCGGTCAACGCCAACACCAACTCGCTCATCCCCCTCTACGCCATCGGGGTCTTCACCGGTTTCACCCTCTCACAGATCGGCTTGGTCCGGCACTGGCATCAACAGAAGCCCCGGCGTTGGTGGGCTCGTGCCGGTCTCAACGGGACCGGGGCGGCGATGACCGCAGTGGCCACGGTCATCTTCTTGGTGACCAAGTTCGCCGGGGGCGCCTGGGTGGTCGTGATCGCCATCCCGGCGCTCATCCTGCTGTTCTCCCGCATCGCCAAGTACTACAACGACGTCGGGGCCGAGCTGGGCTTGGGATCGGTCCCGGGGATCCCCCATGTTAGCGAGGAGCTGGTCCTCGTGACGGTGGCAGCGGTGTCACGCATGACCGAGGCCGCGCTTGGCACCGCGCTCTCCCTCGGTCACGAGGTGGTGGCGGTCAGCGTACAGTTCGACGACGAGCGCGCCGCAACATTGCAGGCCGAATGGGATCGTTGGAACCCCGGGGTCCGCCTCGTCGTGTTGCGCCCACACTCCCGCTCGGTGGCGGCACCGATGCTGGAGTATCTCGGCTCAGCCGAGATTGGTGGCCGGCAGGTGATGATCCTGATCCCCGAAGTGGAACCCCGCAAGCTTCGACACCGGCTGCTGCAGAACCAGCGCGGCGTCGTGCTCGCCAACGTGCTGCGTCGCCGGACCAACGTCAACGTGGCAAGGATCCCCTATCGCCTGGCCCGAGACTGAACCGGCTTCGCCCTCGCCGGAGTCGACTGGCTGCACCCGGTAGCGGTCACCGTCACGGGATCGCGGCCGGTGCGTGTCGGCGCTGGAAGCGTTGACCGAAAATCTTGCAGTGCTGCTCATCGGCAGAGTGCGACTGGGACAGCCCGGCCATGCTCTGGCGCCATTGGCGCTCGACACCGATGGTGGCCCCGAGAGCGTGCGTCATCGCGACTCGCCCCCGTAGTCCGGCAGCTCACTGTCTGGGGTGCTGACAATGAATCGGTTCATCGTCGACTCGTTCGGGCCAGACCTCAGGCTCAGGAGGTCTCATGAGGGGGTCGACGGTAGGCCCCAAGGTGTGGAACCAGGCAGTGAGTGAGACCCGAAGCGTGGCCGACGGAACTGCGAAGAACGAAGGACCTGCGCCCCGGAGTGCAGAGAGTGGCGCCATCGAGGGGCCGGACGATCCGACGGAGTTGATAGTGCACAGAGGGTTGTCATCGCCTATCCCATCACCCGTGGATCGCTACTTGGACAATCTTCACCACCACAAGGCCGAAGGCCACGATCAGATAGCCGCGCAGCGTCATAAGGCCAATCTTGCGTTGGGTCGACATGACAGGCTTTGCCAACAGGTTGAGCGCAGGCATCCTCCACGATCTCCGGTCCTCCCACTCCACGGGAACGGTCACCGTGCGCCGGGCCGTTCGCCGCGCCTGGATCAGCAGGAAGGCGCCCAGGAGAATTCCGAACCCCGAACCAGCTCCGAGAACCAGCTCGATCTGGGTGCCCGTGATGTTCGGATACAGCACGCTCGCCGTGAGGATGACGGACAACAAGACGAGCACCCAGACGACCGCCGAGGTCAAAAGATTGAGCTTCTTGCCGTTGACCCACGGTCCCAGTACGGCCTTGTCATTGCAGAGCAGCAGCAAGAACACCACTGCGCTGGGAAGCAGCACGCCGGCCAACGTCTGGACCCCCTCGGTCAGAAGTCCGAGCGGCACACCGGGAATGACGACCAGCGCAGCGGACACCGCCATCAATCCGGCGTAGCAGGCGTAGAAGCCCTTGGCCTTTCTCACCGGACGGTGCAACGAGTGGTTGAAGCCCAGCACATCCGAGCTGGCATAAGCCGTCGCCAGACCCACGGCTGAGGCACCGATGACGCTGGCGTCCAACAATGCAATGGCGAAGAGGTCACCGGCCAGGCGTGAGACGTACTTGCCGAGCCCGGCAGCCACGCCACCAGCATTGGTGAAGTTCCCGAACTCGGGATGTCCGGCGAAGACGCCAGCTGAGAAGCCAAACATGGCGGCCGCACCCACCACCACGATCCCGATCCCGATCCATAGGTCGACACGCTCGTAGTTGATGAACCGAGGCGTGATCCGCTTGTCGATGATGTAGGACTGCTGGAAGAAGAGCTGCCATGGAGCGACGGTGGTGCCGACGATCCCGATGATGAGGAGCATGACGGTCGAGACCTGGGCGCCGTGTGGAAAGCCCGGCACGATGAAGTTGTGGGCCATCTGTCCGATGGACGGGTGCACCATGAGGTAGATCGGGATGAGCACGAACGATCCGACGATGAGGACCAGGCAGATGCGTTCGAAACGCCGGAAGCTCCCAGTGCTCACCGCCCCAACAATCACGCCGCCGGCCAGGATGACTGAAGGGATCTTGGGCAGTCCCAGATATCCGACGGCAAGCGTAACGCCGATGAACTCGGTCACAATGGTCAGGGCGTTCAGGATGAAAAGGTCAATGACGCTGAACGCTCCCCAGAACTTGCCGAACCGCTCAAGGATGAGCCGGGCATGCCCAACGCCGGAGACAGCGCCGAGGCGCAGCACCATCTCTTGGCAGACATAGAGCATCGGGACCAGCAGCAGCAGGGTCCAGAGCAGGTGAGTCCCGTAGTTCTGTCCAGCCTGCGTGTAGGTGCTGAACGCTCCGGCGTCGTTGTCACCGACCATGACGATCAGCCCTGGCCCGACGATTGCGAGGAGGGTCTTGGCCTTGGCCGAGAGGCGGCGCCGGGGAGCGACATCCCGGAGAGGGATCGTGCCCAGGGCGCCGCGAATATCGCCGACGTGGGCCTGGTCGAGCACAGCCGCGTCTTCGAATGCAGTGGCGTTGAGTGCAGTGCTCATCGACGGCACCTCCCCAAGACGTGACGGGAGGTCCGGTCAGAGAGTTCGATCGATGGCGATCGAGAGTCGAGCCACGTCGGATGTGCAGTGACGGAAAATCGCATTGAGATGAGGAAAGTCATGGAAAGTCCCTTCAGGGGATTGGGCGCCCTGAGCGCGCAAGGTGATGGCTGCGGCGGGCGCGAGAACGACAAGGGACACAGAGTCCCAAGGAATGACGGATGAGGCGCAGGTGGTCGGGTGTGCTCTCCAACGTCACCTAGAAGCGATCCGCAAAGCAGACGAACGACGCTCCAGGACGAGCCCGACGGGCATCAGATGCTGATCAGCAACAAGAGATGCGCTGCAACGAAGGCGTCAGACTCGATCGAACGATGGAGGGCGCCAGGTACTGGGAGGTTCGGACGTCATCTGGCTCACCTCCTCGGATCGGGGTCGTTACATGTCGTCGACATTGTACCCCGGACGCCGTCAGTCACGTCAACCAGCGGCGCCCACTGAGCCAGACCCGAACAACGGCCTAGGCGGAGGCTCAATCTCGATGTGTCCGATGGGGGATTGGGAGTCCTGCCAGGCCGATTACCCTCCCAATGGTGATCGCACTGCCCCAGGTTGCGATGTCGGTCGGGCTGGACAACTTCGCCGCTTCGACGCGCTCGGTGTCGCCGGTGTCGACCGGAAACTGCGTCTTCGAGTCGCCCTGATCTTCGGGGTCTTCGAGAGCCTCATACCGGTCGTCGGCTCCTGCTCGGCCGCGCGCTGGCTCATGGTCTGAGCGGCACTGCCAAACCGGCCGCTGGCGCACTGCTGGGTGCCGCCGGTGCCTATGCCATCGTGAGCGGTCTCCTCGGCGACCAAGGGGAGACCAAGGGCCCAGAACTGAGCGTCACCTCGTCCTGATCGGTGGGGCGCTCAGCATCGACAATCTGGTCTCGGTTTCGCCCTCGGCGCTTATCACGTCGACCTCGTGGTCGCCGCCGTCACCACGGTCAGCGTCGCCCTCTCGTTGCTGGGCCTCGAGCTCGGTGGACGGGCTCGGGACGCGGCTTGGGCAACGGAGCGAGCTGGTCGGCGGGGGCGTCCTCGTCCTTGTCGGGGTGGCCATCGGCGTGGGTCTGCTGTGGGGGTGCCGGTCAGAGCCCAGGTCATGATGTGTTCCCGGCCGTTGTCATGGACACGAGCCATCACCACCAAAAGGAGCTATGCGATGACCGACCATGCCATCTACGACTACATCCCCCACCACCGGACGAAAACCAAGCTGGAGGGGCCGCCGACAGAACCTGTCAAGGTTGCAGACCAACTCCCCACGGGCAATGCCGCCGCTCGGTTCAACGCCTGGTTCGCGGTGAAAGTGACCAACGGGGTCGGCACCATGTGGTGTGCCTACGCGTTTGCCGGCCTGGCCATCATCAGCCTGCCTCAGGCCATCAATAGCCACAACGCCGTGACGTTGGTGTCGTGGATCTCACAGACCTTCCTCCAGTTGGTCCTGCTGTCGGTGATCATCGTCGGCCAGAACGTCCTGGCGGCCGCGGCTGACAAGCGATCCGAGGCCACCTACAACGATGCCGATGCTGTGCTCCATGAGGCGGTGAAGATTCAAGAGCACCTACTCGCTCAGGACCAGGTGCTCGAGGGTCTAGTCGACAAGCTGGCAAGGGTAGAAGCACGCTCCGCGAGCTGATCCCCTCCATTTCTAGAGCTGCCAGAACCCTGAGCGTGGTCAAACTCGGTGTAGGCGGGGCTCGGAGGGGAACGTGGAGGTGTTGGCGACATAGGTGCTGGTGGCGCGCCCGCCTTTGGCCCGGAGCATCGCGATGATGTCGTCGGAGGCGACTCGACGCCCGGCGTCGGTGTCGTCCACTCCGGCTGGGGCGATCATGGTGCCCGGGATGCGTGCACGGCGATTTCGTTTCCGGCGAAGACGACAGGTCCGAAGGTCCGTCGCCGAGTCCACCAGGCAAACGCGAACCCGGCGCCAAGTAGGGCCGCGAGGGTCTCGTCGATGCCGCCACCGATGGCCTTGGGGCCGTAGATGAAGAAGGTAACCAGCAGCGTGCCCATGATCAGGCTTGAGAACAGCGAACCTGCGAGGAGGGCTCGGTGACTATGGGGCTGGAGTTGGACGTCGGGGAGTCGATTGTGACCGACAGTGAGGAACACCGTCGCGGTGACCGAGTCCAAGAAGAACTCGGCCAGCAGGAAGAACCCGGCGGCGGAGAGCACCAGGGTGAAGAACGATCCGAGGGGGGAGACGAACAGCTGCAGGGCGACCACCACGGCGGCGAGGCCCAGGGCGGCAATGATGGCGACGTGGGGTACGTGGTAGCGGTTGAGCTTGGCGAAACCTCCTGGGATCAGGTGTTCCCTCCCCATGGCGTACAAGGCCCGGGTCAGGATGAAGCTGGTGAGCCACAGGCCACCGGCCGTTGACAAGAGGATCGGGATCAGCATCGCCCAGGGGGCGTTGGGCAGCAGGCGGTGGGACCACACGGCGAGAGGATCCGTGGAGTTGGCCAGCAGGTGCAGCGGCGTCTCCCCGAGCATGAGAGGGTAGAGGATGGCGTAAAACGCGAGGGCGCCGAAGGCGCCGACGACGCCGCCGATACCGGGATGGTGGCGTGGTCGCTGGGACTCTTCGGCGGCGTAACTGTCGATCTCCCAGCCGTCGAGGATCGTGGCGGCAACCACCGCCACGATCAAGATCCCCCCGATCGGGGGTGCCCCGAAGTGGATCGGGACCGACAGGCGGCTCCAGCTGACGCCGCCGATGATCCCGAAGCCGGCGAGTGAGACCATCTCCACCACGAAGAAGACCTGGGTGATCCGGGCGGTGGGCCGCCCTCCGAGCAGCAACGGGACCGCGGCGAACCCGATCCAGAACAGCGTGACGCCCATCTGGACCACTGCCGGCGCGCGGTACCCGGGCGCGATCAACTCCAGCGTGTACGAGCCGGCCGGGATCGCGATCGGAGGGATCGAGAAGAAGTAGGCCAGAATCAGGATCCACGCCTGATAGCGCGACACACCCCGGCCTATGACACGGGCCGACCAATGGTACGAGGCGCCCGCATGGGGGAAGTGCCGGTTCAATAGGCGGAACACGAAGCTAGAGACGATGAACGGGACCGCCAGAATGGCGATCGCGGGCAGCGTCCACCAACCAGCCTGGGCGGCCATGACGCCACCCGTCGCGGCCACGGAGAACATCGGCCCCACGCTCGACACCGACAACGGCACCAGGTCCGACAAGTGAAACGACTGGACCAACTGGCGTTCGTTCGCCCTGTCCGGGGTACCCCCTGCCGGCGGCCCGGTGGTCTCAACAGTCACGAACGGTCTCCGGCCCTGCCACACACGACGCGCGATTTCAGCACCAACCGAAACTAGACGGTCTTGCGAACCGGTTGCAATAGTGCGACGTACGACGTACGACGTACGACGTACAGGGTTCTCCGAAGGAAAGGGGGGGCGAGGGTCACGGGAGAACCGCTGTGCTCGGCCACCCTGGGGCCGCGAACGTGGCAGTTCGGGGAATTTCACTGGTGGTAGTTGTCGCTTCTTGCCTCTGGGGTGACGCTGGGGGTCCTCGGGAGCCCCTTGGGCATTTCAGGCCCCCGGGACCCGCCCACATCGCACCCTTCGAGTGCGCTCTGAGCACGGCAAAGCGCGCCAGGTTGGCTGCGGCGGCAAGGAGACGGAATTCGTCGGCGATCCTTTCGTCCCGCGGACGCGGGCGTTCCGGCCACCATGCTTGCACCGCATCAGGTGAGCGAGTTTGCGTTCGACCTTGGGCCGGGTGGCCCGGTAGTCGTCGCGCCAACGGGAGGATCGCGCTGGCGCAGCCTCGGGCCCCGTGGGCATGCAACGATTCGCCCCGATCACGGACGCTGACGCGCCGCTTCGATGGCTACTCGTCGGTGTGGATCGGCGGGATCCGTGTGACCACTCGCATCAAGGCGACGCTCTTCGTGGACCTCAGATCGAGCCACCTCATGCAGGCCTCAATCAGCCTGCGTGCGCGCACGCTCTGCGGCCCCCATCGCCGCCCACCAATCCGCCACGACCGCCTCTCGACCGTGGGCCAGGAGCGGGTCCCTCCGCGCATCGGCGAGCTGCCGATCGGCCACGCCTTCGGCTCCGCCCAAGGGAATCAGTCGTCCCCCGATAGTCTCTCAGCTTGCTCGCCGGAGCCCACCATCGTGATCAGGGCGACCGCCACGGCTGCGGTAGGGCTGCACACGGCACCGCCACGCCAGCCAAGCGGCCCGGTCCCAAAGAACCAGCGTGCTCGCGGGGTGGCGCGTGCTCGCCTGCGTAATGCTTCATAGGGCAACTTTGATAACCCGTCGACAAATTCCGTCGATAAACCTGTGGATAACCCCGTCGGAATGCACCGAAACAGCACGAAAGCCCACGAAATCGTGGGCTTTCGGAGGGGTCCACCAAAATATACGGTGGAGGTGAAGGGACTCGAACCCTCGGCCTCTACATTGCGAACGTAGCGCTCTACCAGCTGAGCTACACCCCCGGACGACGAAACACTAGTCGCCCGTGGCGCCGTTCCGAAGCGATCAGCCTGCTCTCT
>JAJYWG010000532.1 GCA_021791615.1 Actinomycetes bacterium | reverse complement strand
CCGCCTCGCTCTTGTGGCCGAAGGGCCCGTGCCCGCAGTCGTGTGCGCGCGCGGCCGCCGCGACGAGGGTGACGTTGAGCCGGGCCGCGCGGGCGATCGCGACGGCGATCTGCTCGACCTCGAGCGCGTGGGTGAGGCGGGTCCGTGCCATGTCCGGCGGGTGGACGAACACCTGGGTCTTGCCCGCGAGCCGTCGGAAGACGCTCGAGTGGGTGATCCGGTCGTAGTCCCGCTCGAAACAGGTCCGCCACGGATCCGGCGCCTCCTCGACGGCCCGGCTGCCCGCGCCCTGGGCGCGGGTCGCGCCCGGGACGAGAAAGGCATCCTCGGCCTCCTCTCGTGCCACCCGATCGAACACCGGCCGGGGTGCGACCCGCGGCGGCTCGCCGACGTGGGGGACGACGGCGGGCAGGCCGCCGGGGCCGTTGGTGTGCATCTGTCCACCTCCTGCGCGCATGGTCATGCCGCTGCCAAAGCCGCCGAGTGGACCCTCAGCCCGGCAAGAACGCGATCCGCAGCCGCACGAGCCAGCTGTTGATCGCACGCTCGTCAGGCTTGTCGGGAAGCACCGTCGCTGTCGAGTCGAACGCCTCCTCGTACCGGGCGAGCAGCGCAGCCGCGACCTTTCGGTGTGCCACGACGGCCTTGCCGAAGTCGAAGTACGCCTGCGGGTCCTCGACCCTGACGCTGAGCTCGCCGCGCCGCCACAGCTGCATCCCCTGCTCGAGGAGCCGCCGCAGGTGCCGGGCGTGCTTCTCGATGCGTGCTGCCCCCGCCGCGGCGTCCTCGACGCCCGCGAGCCGGCGGAGCTGTTGGGTCGCGTAGCCGAGGTAGGCGTTGCGCACCGTTCGCGCTGAGAGGAACGACGTGCGAAGCCTGACCAGGTCCTCGCCGTAGCAGGTCGAGACCTCGTGCTCGTCCAGCCACAGCAGCTCGGTCACGGTCGGGTTCGCACCGAGCAGCAGGCGCACCGCCTTGCCGACCTCGTGCAAGGTCACGTCCGGCGTGGTCCGCACCTGCGTCTCGGCCGGTCGGTGCAGGCCGAGCAGCAGGTCGGTCGGGGTCACGAAGAACCCGAGCCGGTCGACGTCGCTCTCCGGCGTCGACAGGCCGTAGGCACGGCTGCCGACGACGCCGGACAAGATGATGCTCCTCACGTCCCACCACCGCCTGAGCGCCGCTCCGCCCACTGTCCGGCCCACGAAGAGCCCCGCAGCGGGGACTGGGCCGAGATCAACCGGCCAAGTGGGCGATGGATGCCGTGCCGTCCGCCCGGTAGCCGATACCACCGACATGGAGTTCGCCGCACGGCTCGACGCCGCCTCGCCGATCACCGCGCGAGGCGGTCCGCCCGTGAGCCTTGCGGTGGTGCTGGCGGGACGGCGCGCGGCCGCGATCGCAGCCGACTCGATCCTCGTCGAGGTCGATCAGCATGGCGGGGTGCGCATGCAGGGACGACACCAGAAGGTCATCCGCGTCGACAACCGGCTTGGGGCGATCACCGGGGTTGCCCACCACGACGGGTGCGATTTCGCGGCGGCGCTCAGCGAGGCGCTCAGCCTGGGCGCTGAGGTTGAAGATGTGCTGCGCCTGTTCGTGTCCGAGAACTCCGACCCGCTCCGTAAGGCATACATCGACTGGCGGGCACTCCTAGGGCCAGACGCCCCCGCCGAGCAGTTCATGCAACTGCTCGTTGGCGCTTCGGTGCCGGGCAGGGGTCCCGAGATGCTCGAGTGCGCCTTGGTTGGCGAGGGGACGCAGGTGCGGTGGGATGCGAGACGGCTTGTCGCAGATGGCGAGTTCGCCTACTGCGCGCTCTACGGGAGTTTCGACTCAGAGGCCGAGCGTTGTTCGAGCGCCTAGCGGATGTGCCACCTCGGCGCCTCCCTCGAGCATCGCGCCCTGCCCCACCCCTACACGGTGGACGCGAAGGCCAAACGAGCCGTCCTCGAGGAATGGGCTCGCGGAATCGTCGAAGGCGTCCTTGTCCGAGAGGCGGGCATCAAGCGACCGAGTTGGTGGCCCGAGGGCCTTCCGGTCATCTCCGGCCCTGTGCAGAGCTACGCCGTCTGAGCCCTGGTGCTCAGGCCGCTTGTCGGCCACGGCGCACCGCGCCCAGCGCTCGTCGTCCGCCAGGTCCTGGGCATCGCGCCACGACCCGCGGGTCACACGCAGCTTCTCACCGCCGATCCCCTCGACCTCGCCCGGCTAAGCCATCGAGCGCTGCCCGGAGGTCATCGAGCGCGCGGCTGATCAGCGCGTGCGGCCCCGCGCCGACCGCCTTTTCCTCGTACCCCGCGACCGTCTCGGCCGCTTCGACGAGCCGGATCATCGCGGGGAGCGCGTTGCGCAACAGCGCCAGGCCCGCGGCGTCCGCAGCCCGCATCCCGGCGTCGTCGGTGACCGGCGAGATGTCGAAGCCCTCGTGCCCACGCCGGGGCTCCCACCGACCCGGCGTCATCGCCGCCTCGACCGCGACGAGGCGCCTCGCAGTCTCGTACCCTCCTGCCCGGTCCATCAGGACCGCCCTCGGACGACAACGCAGTCCCCGTCGTCCCAGGTGGGCTCGACCCGGGCGTCGACCGCGAACGAGCCCGGGCCCCAGGCAGGCTGGAGCAGCACCTTCCGGTTGCCCTCGGGATCGACCTGCTCGAGCAGCGCGATGAGCGCCTCGGTCGTGAGCAGCTCCTGCCCTGCCGCCTTCCCCTGCTGTGCCAGCCTCGACCAGCTCTTCTGTGCCATGACAAAGTCCCGGCCAACCGCGCACCGCTCAGTCTCCGTCGCCCTCGCGCCGCGACCGTGACCCCTGCCAGCGCGCGTTCGCTTCGCCGCCGCCCTCTTACGAAGTATGGACCGAGAAAAGCAGCAGCAGCGGGCAGCGGGGTCATGGTACGAGAAAGGAGTTCAGGTACGGGTCGAGCCGTTGGACGACGCAGAGTTCGATGCGAAATGGCGCAACGACGACCGACGACTGCGCGCCGAGCTCAGCCGCGCAACGGGGTACGCGGGCGAGCTCGACGACATCGACGAGCCGGTCACCTGGGCCGACGAGCACCCCGAGCCAGACCCAAGGATGCACATGCCGCCGTCTGTTGGGCCCGAGTCCGACTTCTGGCCGGGCGATGATGACGACGAGGACAACAACGCTTGCCCGTCAGAGCTCAGACCAGGGACGGTCCGACAGATGCTGTGGAGCAGGCCCTGGGCCGACGTCGGGGTGTCCTGGTGGGACGCCCCGTGAGGCCGCACCCGTAGCTGGCCCGCGGCTGGGGGCCGGCGTCCGCGCCGCTGCGTGCCGGCCAGCCCCCAGCCCCTCCTCGGAGGCGGCCGGAGCGACGTCGCCCTCCGCGATGTGCGCCGGCGCGGGGCCGACGCGAATGGCCCTTCGCACTCGAGATCGGAACAGCCGGCACGCACGCAAGCCGCTGTCGAGCTCAGCAGCGATGGAGGAGCGCGAAAGAGGCTGCGCGCGCCGTGGACGTCCTCGGCGAAGCACCGGTTGAGGGCGTGCAGGCCTCGTAGGGGCCGACGACGCAGGCCCATCGCGCCGTCACGTGCCGTCGCTGCCCGCGCCTAGCACCTCCCGCGCCCTCACCGCGGCCAGCACCTCCTCGGCGCGCCCGTCGTAGAGCTCGCCGAGGTAGTTCGTGTGCGTGGCGCCCTCGTCCTGGTGTGCCGGGACTGCTGCCGCCTCCGATCTGGGCCGGCCATGACAGCCCCGAAGGAGCCTCCGACTGTGGCGCCGCAGCTCTCTGGCGGATCGTCTGTTCTCTGACGCCAACCCGCCCTTGAGTTATTGACAGTCGTATTGCATCAGCTTCAAACTTGGCGATCGGCATGAATCGATCGGTCGATATCAAGTACTCGCCCACCTACGCCGTTAGGCGGAAGGGACACTGACGGACAGGAGGCACCGTGGTGGATACCGATGGAACTGTCGTATATAGCGAGGGCCATGAGAGCAGAGATCAAGGTCCCGCGCACCAGAGAGGCGTGTCCGAGATGCAGATGCGGGCGCCAGGACTTGTCGAGATTGACCGGGAGCTCGGTCTTCCGGAGGGGGTTGTGCTTGCTCCGGTCGGGCGCCGGATCGGTGCGTGGTTTCTGTCGATCGTCCTCTGCATCGTCACGCTGTTCATCGGGTATGTGATCTGGGGCCTCGTCTGCTGGAGCCAAGGGACGACCCCGGCACTCAAGGTGCTGAAGATGAAGGCGTGGTATCCCGACAGAGGTGAGTGCGCCCATTTCTGGCGGATGGCGCTGCGCGAGATCATTGGCGGCATTGCCGAGAACATCCTCGGCTGGATCACCGAGCTTGTCTCCTTCATCATGTTTGTGTCCGGACGCGAGCACCAGGCACTCCACGACAAGGTGGCGGGGACGGTGGTCGTCTATGACCCTGGCGGCCTCATCAACAACTAGCCTGGATTCCCACACGGGTTAGCGGCGCAACGACCCAGGCGACCTTGCGTTCCCGTGATAAGGACAGACATGTAATTCGCGACCCCCGGACCTGCCGCACCAGGACGCGCATTAAGCGCTCGGCGTGCGGCGGCCGTCGCGGCCAGGGCTTTGGGAGGGGGCGGTCGCGGACCTGCGTTGCTCGGGCCCCGCCGTTCATCCCTGCCCGCAACCACAGCGCCCGTCGGGGTCCGCACAGCCAGGAAAGACAGGCCGCCCGTCGTCGTCCTCACAGCCGAGGCGGTAGTCCACCATCTCCTGGTCGGGCTCGTCCGCCGCCGAGGTCGTCTCGTTCGTCACGACCCGACCCCGCCGGCCGGCGCACGGCCCACTCTGCGCGGTCACAGCTCGACCAACGTCCAGGGCTCCGCGCCCTCGTCACCCTCGGCGCACCGTTCCCAGCGCTCGTCGTCCGCCGGGTCGTGGGCGTCGCGCCACCAGCCCCGTGTCACGCACAGCTCGTCGTCTCCGATGTCCTTCAGCTCGGCGCCGCACAGACCCTCGCCGTCGCAGTGCCGCGCAGCCGCGATGGCCTCCGCGTCACTCACGTGACCGGCGATCCACCAGCTGTCACCGTCCTCCCCGGGGAACGCCGCCGCCGACCTAGTCGTCATGGCAGCACCCGCTTTCGTCGACGGGTGCATCCTCCGCACGGGCCCGCGGCGTGCCTCGGCTGCATCCCACGCAGCTCACGCCGGGATAGCACCACTCGGGGTAGCACCACTCGCCACAGTCGCGCCGCGACCGGCCGCTGCCGCGAGCGCTGGAGTCCAACAGCCGTCCGCGCTCTCGCGCGCGCCTCGCCGCCGTGCTGAGGATCGTCCAGGCGGCCCGCACTGCAGCGCCACAGGGCTCGACGAGCACCGCGCGCCCTGCTCGCGAGCAACGTCTTCGCGAGCGGTGTGCGCGTGCGGCGTTGGCATCGAACAGCCGGCCCGAGGCCGCGCACGCCGCGGTCATGCGCGCCCGTGGACGACAACGCAGTCCCCGTCGTCCCAGAGGGGCTCGACCCGGGCGTCGACCGCGAACGAGCCCGGGCCCCAGGCAGGCTGGAGCAGCACCTTCCGGTTGCCCTCGGGATCGACCTGCTCGAGCAGCGCGATAAGCGCCTTGGTCGTGAGCAGCTCCTGCCGTGCCGCCTGCCCCTGCCGTGTCAGCCTCGACGGGCTCTTCTGCGCCATGACAATGACCTGGCCGAGCGCGCACCGCCCAGTCTCACGCACCGTCGGGTTTCCCGGCGAGCTGCTGGCGCCCTCGCGCCGCGACCTCGACTCCCGCCACCGCGTGCCCGCTCCCCGCACACCCAGCCAGTCGCGCCTCGTGTCGGAGGGCCCGGCCGAGCCACAGCACGCCGGACAACGCCTCCGGCACCCGCCGCCAGGCCGCGAGGCGCGCCGGCCGCCGCGCTGTGACGCAGACCGGCAGCTCGGCGACGCCGATGCCGGCTCGTTCGGCACGCACGACGAGCTCGACATCGAACACGCTCCCGCGCGAGCGGCACCTGCGGACAAGCGGCCCGACCTCGGACCGCACGAGCAGCTTCATCCCATGCGCGTCGCTCGCGCGCATGGCGAGCACCCGACGGCACAGACCGCTGGAGCCCCAGCTGAGCACCCGTCGGGCGAGGGGCCGCCGGTCGAGCGAGCCGGCGGCCCGCTTCGAGCCGAGCACCACGCCGACTCCCCTGCGATGGACGAGCGCCAGGGCCGCATCGAGGAAGCGAAGGTCGTAGTGGTCGACATCGAAACAGCAGATGTGCTCCCCCTTCGCCGACCCGATGCCCGCGGCGAGGGCGAGGCCGTAGTCGGCGTGGCGAAGCTCGAGCACCGACACCTCGGGGTGGGCCGTTGCGAGCTCGCGGGCGAGAACAGGCGTCGCATCGACCGAGCCGTTCTCGACGATCAGGACCTCGAAAACAAGCGCGCGCGCCGACAGCCCTGCGACGATCGCCTCGACCGTGCCGACAAGAAGCTCCTCCTCGTTGTACGCCGGCAGCACGACACTCAGGACCAGGCGCGGCCGAAGGCGTCTCACGCGCCCGCGCTGCTCCGCCACGACTGGAGTATTGGCGTCCCGACCAAGCGCTTCCTGCCAGTTCGCGCCGACGAGGCGGCCCGGCGATCGACCGCCGCCTCGCGGACCTCACCCACCGGGGATCGTCCATCAGCCGGCCGTCTTTTGCGTCGAGTGAGGTCGAGCGGCGCGAGCTCGAGGTCGACGAGCTCCGATCGTGTAGGTGGCCGCCGACGCCGGGAGGGCTCGATCTCCATCCGCCTTGGGGAACGCGAGGCGCCGCAGTCCGACGACCCGGTCGAACAGTCCGACCGCAGTGTGCGCAGCACTCGATGCGTTGAAGCGGCGGCTCCGGGTGTACAAACGGCTTCGTGAGAAGGCGTCCTCGTTCGACGTGTCGCTCGCGTTTCAGGCACCTCGGGCAGAGGTGTCCTGACTCGGCGAGCTCGACGCACATAGCGCAGCACCGACACTCAGCCACCGCCTCGACGATCGTGTCGTGTCGCGGCCGCATGCGACGGGCCCACTCGAGGAACTCGTCACCTTCGCCGACCTCATTCGGGACAACACGCCTAACGACGCGCCACCGCAGGGCTCGTCGAGGTTTGCAGTGGCGCAAGTCAGAGGCCAGGTGACTAGGGTCCGTCGGCCTCTTGACGTCGCCCTAAGGTTCGCATCTCTGGTGAGGCAAGAACGCGGCTTCGGACCTGCTCTGTGAGCGTTCCGGAACGGAGCGCTATCGCCTCAAGGACCACGCCAGCCACCGGGACCACCTTCGGGAAGACAGGTTCGGCCCGATGCTCTCGTTCACGGACATGTTTGGCGAGCACGCTCGGCAAACGGGAAGTCTGGTGGTCAAGCAGGCCGCCCAATAGCACAACCGGGAAGCTTCCCGTCATGTCGACCTTGCTGGCTGCGACGGCCGCATAGCCAGCCAGTTCGGCTGCGTAGCTGTCAACGATCGAACCGGCAACCTCGTCTCCCGCTCCATCCGCGTCCAGGACGACACGTGCGGCGCCTTTCAGGGCGTCTCCAGACAAGGCGTTGTCGCGTCGGGTGCAAGCGTGGAGCAACTTTTCCACGTCGGGCTCCCGGTACTGACTGAGCAGTCGACTCGTCAAGGCAGTTGGTGGTCCGAGTCCCAAAGCTGCCTGATAGACGGCCTCAAGGCCTAGCCGCCCAAGCGAGCCCGGAGCCGAAAGGCGAAGCCAGAAGCTGGCGTGCCAGGTCTGACCGTCCGGGCCTCGAGCCCCCACGGCGGCACCGGTCCCTGCCACGACGGCAACACCGGTGCCAGAGCTGTTGCCCAGCCGCAAGGGCCCGAGACCATCGTTCATGACGTGAACCTCCTTGGATAGGCCGACTCGCCGGCGTAGCTCGCGCCTGTACAACGCGAAGTCCTCTGGCCAGTCGGCGCCCGCCAAGCTCGCGGTCATCAGGGCTATGTGCCCAGCTCGAACACCCGCAGACTGCATCGCCTGGTGAGCAACCTCAGAGAGCACCGTCAGCGCAGCGTCCTCTGACACGGCGCCGTAGATATCCCCACAGCCGTCTACGGCCGCTGAGCCCAGGATGTCGCCTTCCGAAGTCGCGACAACAGCGACCGATTTCGTGTTGCCACCGTCCAGGGCGAGGACGGGCATCGGCCTCATCGGCACCGCCCGGGCGGGGGAGGCGAAAGTCGATCGGTCGAGACGACCCGGACTCCTGGCGAGGGTACCGTGAGCAGGGTGGCCGTCGGAGCGCTGATCGCCGACCTGCCATGCGAGCGTCGTGGCGCAAACTCGGGACAACCGAGCAGGAGGATCTCCTCGCGGGGAGAATGAGCGGGACTTAACCTCGTATGTCCTCTCATAGATCTCATGATATCTCTAGGCCCCCCATTGTGCGGCGTCGATGGAGCTCTCGGAGGAGGTCCTGGGCATCGACAGCGCGCCGCCGGCCTCGTAGGCCGTCGCCCCGTCGGGCGCTGCGGAGATGCTGCTTCGACACTTCGCGAAGAACCACGCACGACCCTTCCCTGACTGGCACCTGCCAGGGAATCCCGTGAGCCCAGGGTCGGCTTCTCTGTCGATCCGCATCACCGAGCTCCCCGGAGGTGGGTGGGAGGGCATGTGCCGCGTCTGAAGGACTTGACGCCGAGGAGGTATGGAGAGGTATAATGAGGCCTACGAGTGAGATACATAGCGGCGTTCTCGAGACAGAGCCGCGTTATGCACAGATCGCCGCCGAGTTGGCTAGCCAGATCGCGGCCGGCCAGCTGACCGGTCGGTTGGCTACTGAGCGTGCGCTGTGCGACGCGTTCGGTGTCAGCAGAGTGACCCTGCGCCGGGCACTTGCTGCCCTTGCCGAAGCCGGGCTGGTCTCGCCGTCATGGGGACGCGGGTGGTACGTACGAGCACGTGGACCCCTTAGTGAGCCGCCAAACGCCCTGTTGAGCTTCAGCGAGCTGGCCGAGCGACGAGGGTTGGTACCAAGCGCACGCGTGCTCAGCCTGGACTCTCGCCCGGCCACATTGGACGAAGCCGATGCTCTCCGAGTTGCCCCCGGATCGGTGCTACTTCTGCTCGACCGGTTACGGCTCATGGACGGCGTGCCGACGGTTCTACAGTCCAGCCGATTCGCGCTGGCTCGGTTGGGCGGCTTGCCGGAGGACTTGCGTTCGCTTGACCTCGCTCATGAGTCGATCTACCGGGTCATCGAACGACTCTGCGGCGTCATCGCAGCTCGTGCCGACTACACGGTCGAGGCTCGTTCAGCGACCGCCAGGGAGGCTCAGCTTCTCGAGATCCCCACCGGAACTCCGTTGCTGCACACCACGCAGGTCACCTTTAACCAGCATGGCGAGCCTTTTGAGCTGCACTGGTCCGCGTATCCGCACGATCGTTACCGGTTCCAGGCGACTCTAGTGCGCCCCACTGCTCACCCAGCACCGATCAGGGCGAGACGGGCAGATCGAGCCGCCGGACACGCTGGGGGCGTTCACAAGCACGGACAGGAGGGTCTTCGTGCCGAATGAGCACCGCGCTTCGTGGCAGGTGCCTGCGGTGTTCAGGCATGACGCCCGAACCGCAGTGTACGCGCCGCGTCCTCGTGCGATCCGCACTGACGGTGGCCGGTGGTGGGTTGGCGGTTCTAACGGGATTGCGTCGCTCGATCCCGAGAGAGTTGCCAGTAAGAGGGTTGGGCCAGAGTCGTCGTGGCGCTCGGCGCCTGTTGAGAAGGAACGAGCCCATCCATGAGCGTCGAGGCAAGGCGGCTCTGGGCGATGACGGGACTGTGGCGTGACGTGTCCGAGATCCCAGAGAGTCTGTCGGGTTCCTTGGCTTCTTCGATAGGCTTCGATGAAGCGGCAGAACTTCTCGCCAGTGGGCGAGCAGGGAGAGTGGTGGCGAGCGGGAATGGCGCCGCTTACTACGTCGCTCACGCGCTGTGGCTCGCATCCCTACGTGGACCTACCCGAGCGCCGGAGATCTTGGCCGTCCCAGCAGGGATGCTCGCCGCGGGTCAGTTCCAATGGCGAGAAGACGACGTGTTGCTGGCCGTCTCTTCTTCGGGAGAATTTCGAGATGTAGTAGAGGCAGCAAGCCAGCTCGACCGAGTCCCTTACGTCGCCCTCACCGCCAAAGCGGACTCGACCCTCGGGCGGCGGGCCGCAGCGTGCGCGCTGTACACAGTCCGTGCTCAACGCGCCGTCACGCACACACAGGTATTCTGCGGCGCGATTCTCACCGCGCTCGCGCTGTGGGCCCGGATCAGTGCCGATGCGGGGCTCGGGACGGCCATAGAGGGTGCCCCGGACCTTGTGGCGGCCGCCATCTCTCAGGCAGAGCGGTGGCTCGATGAGCTTGTGGGCGAGGGGTTGGCCCGACCCCGCGCTGCCATCACGTTCGGTTCTGGCCAGGGCTGGACCGCAGCTCTCGAAGCGGCGCTGCTGATGAAGGAGGTAGCAGCGGTGCCTGCAGAAGGAGCCGAAACCAGAGAGGGCGCCACGTCGTCCATGTACCCTCTCAAGGAAGGTGACCTCGTCTTCTCGCTACCTGTTCTCCCCCAAGACGAACAGCTATCCGAGGCTGAGGCAGTCTGCGCGGGTACTGGGGCCACTGTCGTGCGGGCCCCGTCGGCGACCGCATGCGACGAGCGCCTCGCCAGCCTCGTCACGTTCCCCGCCGCATGTGGACTAAGTGCAGCGTTGGCGGTGGCAGCAGGGCTGGACCCCGACCACCCCTCTTGGACCGGCTCCTACTACGCGACCGCGCGATCACCCCTGAGCCGGCCCCCACACGGCGTCTGATCGCCGTACGCAACGAAGGAGAGCGATGCGCACAGCACCAAGGCGAACACCGCAACCAAGCTCCTGGCGAGAGACGGCATGGGTCCGCCGGAGCGTCCGGTACATTCGACTTGTAACCGATCGGGAGATCCGTTGGGCAGGTGACCGCACACGCCAACGCCGAGGTTCCACGGCATCGGACCCGGCGCGAACCGTTCACGAACTGTTCAGGCGCCTCGTGGAGTGCCGACGCGCGCTCGTCGCCTCCGCGTAACCCGGCGCTGGAATGCTCGGCCAGTGCTCGCGCGAGACATCCCTTCGCTGGAGCCGCGTCCCGGCGTTGGCCTGGATCGGCCGACCGGGGCCTCTGTCCCTAGCGCGCCTCCGGCGCATCGCCCTCGTCGCACCCACTCTTTGGCACGGGAGTCGGCGAGCCTGCCCGTGCCCCACGCCGCCGCGTCCGGCACGACGTCGCGTTTGGCGGGCCGCACGCGAGCAGCGCCACTGAGCTCCTATACCGCAACGAGAACAAGGAGGATAAGTATGAGACGACCACCTCACGTACTGCAAAGGGCAATGGGGGGGGCGGGAGCAGCGCTGCTCCTTACCGTCGGCATGTCGTCGGTCGCTGCTGCAGGCCAGCCGTCGACCGCCCGTAGCCGGGGGGCCAGCACCCCGGTGACACTCGTCGTAGAAGACGGGTGGATCGGCACTCCCGGGCGTATCCCGACGCTGGAGGCCGTGGCAAAGGCGTTCGAGAGCGCGCACCCCGGAGTGAAGATAGTGATCAGGTCGCAGACGTTCGCCCAGCTTGAGGCAACCAGCGTCCTGTCGTTGTCGGCACCAAACCCGCCTTCCGTCTTTGCCGTGAACCAAGGTTACGCGTCGCTGGGACAACTCGTGAAGGACAACCTTGTCACGAATCTCGACAGTTACGCGGCGAAGTACCACTGGGACACGCTGCAAAGCCCGACGCTGCTCGCGATAGACGGCCGCCAGAGCCTGACGACGATTGGATCGGGCCATCTCTACGGCGTATGTGTGACCGGTGACTGGGTCGGGATCTATTACAACACGGACCTCCTGAAGAAGATAGGCCAGCCGGTCCCCACGACCTTCGCGGAGTTCACTCACGACCTCGCGCTGGCGAAGACCGCGGGTATCATCCCGATCGCCACCGGAGCGGGCTCGGGTGACGACCTCTTACTCCACCTCTGGTGGCTCGAGATGCTGGCCCAGGCACCGTCCCTGCAGTACGTGCGCAACCTCGTCGATGGAGTCGGCAATGAGTCGTGGGACTCCCCGGTAGTGATCAACTCGGCGAAGACCCTTGTGCAGTGGGCAGACGACGGGTACTTCTCGCCTGGCTATAGCGGCCTGCCCCTCACTGCCGCCGTCGCCCAGTTCGCTGCCGGCAAGGCCCTGTTCCTCGAGGCTGGCAGCTGGATAACAGCCAGCCTGACCTCAGTGGAAGACCACGTCGGCATGATCCCGCTGCCGTCGGCAACCTCTGCCCACGGGCCAGAAGGGATCGCAACTGGTGGTCAGCTCCTCGTCATCCCGACCCACGCGCCTCACCACGCCCTTGCCGCGGAGTTCCTCAACTTCTTGATAAGTCAAAAGGTCGCGCGCATGTACCTGGCTGCTAACCAGCTCCCGGCCACGACCGTCCCCGACGAGCTGACTGTGGCTAAGGGGCTCACGCGAGTCGTCGCGGCTGGCTGGTTGGCGGCTGCAAAGGGAAGTGCGCCGATGCCGTACCCCGACTGGGCGACACCTGACTATTTCGACCAGCTCCTCGGCTTGATGCCGGAGCTGACTGCCCACAGGATCACGCCGACGCAGTTCGCTGTGCAATTGGAGCAGGACTACTCGACCTTCCGAAAGAGCCTGGCAAAGAGCTAGAGACTGTCTGTTTTGGGCAGAGTGCCAGCTGCCATGCATCCGTGCCCTCGGTTGCAATTGACAGCTGTCAGCGCAAGGCTGCTCGGCGAGCCGACGTTGGAACCATAGCCGCATAGGCCCTCTGTGGCCGTGCCGGGCGTCGCTACGCACGGCCACAGAGGGCTCCGCGCGTGTCACTAGGAGGGGCAGGTCGTGACTGCCCGCGGAACCGAGGTACCCCGACGAGAGCAGTCTGGCCATGAGGCCAGGTTCACGCGTCCTTGGCGCGTTGGACGCGGGAGGGAACCTATGGGCGTACTGGCTACCACGGCGCAGCGGACTCGTCTGTCGCGCGGCGCAAGCCTGGAGCCACGCGCTGTCGGCTACGCCTATATAGCGCCAGCGCTCTCCATCCTCTCGGCATTTCTCCTCGTTCCTCTAGGCTATGCGATCTACGTATCGTTCTTCAATTGGAGCGGGGCAGGACCGCTCACGTTTGCGGGCCTTTCCAATTACATAGAGATCGTCAAGAACCCGCAATTGCTGTCAGCGTTCTACCATTCCGCAATCCTCATCTTATTCTTTGCTGTTCTTCCTATTGCACTCGCCCTTCTTCTCGTTGCCCTCATGACTCGGGTCGCAATACGCGGCTTGACTGTTTACAGGACAGTCCTTTTCCTTCCACAAGTGATCCCGCTTGTCGCGGTAGCCGTAGTGTGGGAATGGGTACTTGGTGAAAATGGTCCAGTCAATAGTATCTTGCGGGACGTTGGCGCGAGTTCCCTGGCACAGGCATGGCTTGGCTCCTTCACCTGGGCTCTGCCAGCAATCGGTATCATCGGGACCTGGATAGGTTACGGCTTCGCGATGGTGATCTTCATGGCAGGTGTTGAGAAGATCCCACAAAGCCTGTACGATGCGGCCCGAGTTGATGGTGCCGGACCCGTCAGGGAGTTCTTTGCTGTGACGCTGCCTGGCTTGCGCAATGAACTGCTCGTCGTAGCGGTCATCACCGTTACCAGTGCGCTCACAACATTCGACATTGTCTACATCATAACGCTGGGCGGTCCCGGCACGTCGACGATCGTGCCCGCATACTCTGCCTTTACGCTGGCGTTTACGGATTTTCAGATCGGCGCCGCGGCAGCTATGGGGGTGGTGCTTGGCGTCATCGTATTCCTTGTCGCAATCGGGATTTTGGCGTTGGATAGACGGAGCAGGCGTTAGGTCAAATGTACCGGGCATCAAGAACAGTGTCATACGCTCTCCTGACTATCGCGTCGTTGGTTGCTGTCGCCCCAATCGTCGGAGTGATTCTGGTGTCTCTGAACCCCCCGGGTGCGGCCATCGGCGGGATCGGACTACCAACGCACCCAGGATTTGCGAATATCGCACAATCGTGGGACCAGGGTGACTTCGCTGGGGCGCTGTCGTGGTCAGCGGTACTCACTGCGTCGACGGTAGCCATAGCGACAGTGTGCGCTGTGCCCGCGGGCTACGCGTTTGCGACCATGCGGTTCAGAGCTCGGACGCCGCTCTTTTACCTTTTCATGTTCGGTATGCTCCTGCCCTACGCGTCCGTGCTGATCCCGATGTACTACGAGTTTCGTTTCCTCACGCTCTCGAGTACAGTATGGGCGTTCATCTTGCCTAGCTCCGCCTTGTCAATCTCCTTTGGCACGTTTTGGATGCGATCAGTGTTTCTCTCTCTGCCTCGGGAACTTGTCGAATCAGCAAGGGTGGACGGGGCGAACAGCTTCTCTATCCTGGCTCGTATTGGCCTGCCATTGGTCCGCTCGGCGGTGCTCGTGTTGGTATTGCTGCTGACCCTCTGGACGTGGAATTCGTTCATGCTTCCGCTCATCATGCTTGCGGGATCCAACATTACGACGGCGACGCTGGACTTGAACGCGTTCCAGGGAGGCCATGTGAGCGACGTGCCGGGACTCGCCGCGGGGGCGCTCTTCGTGTCTGCCCCTATCGTCACCATTTACGTCCTTACGCAGCGGTATTTTACGAGGGGGCTAACGGAAGGCAGCCTCAAGATGTAAGGTTTCGGCCGGTCCCCAAGGGGAGTGTGCGGGAGGTGAAGGCGACCTGCCTTGAGTCAAGCTTGGACTTGCAACATGGCCGCTGACCACTCATGCGTCACGCCCGGGCCGATAGCCCCGGGAGGATCGCACCGACGGTGCCGACAAGGAGTTCCTCCTCGTTGTGCGTCGGCACGACGACGCTGATCGCCAGGCCGGGGGCGAGCCTCGTCACGCTGGCTCCGTTGTCACACTCCGCCACGCCGTTCGTACCGGCGCCCCGACCGCCTACCCCGACAATAGTCGCAGTGCCGCCGCCCGCTCGCCGTAGCGGCGCTCGTCCTCGGCGAGGCGCGCGCAGGAGGCACACACGCGCCCGAGGAGGCCCGAGGCATCTCGGGCGGTCGTCGTCGCGCCGGGACGGCCGCACTCATCACAGCGCGGGCCCCGGCT
>JAJYWG010000032.1 GCA_021791615.1 Actinomycetes bacterium | reverse complement strand
CGTCGTGGTGCTCACCGACGGCGAGTCCTTCCGCATGCGCGAAGCCCGCCAGAGAGGGGGTGGTCACACGACACGAACGTCCTGATCGCAGTGCGAGGGGTGAGGACTTTTAGTTGGCCACCCGCGAAAAGATCGAACTGGCCGTTGACAAGCAGCCGGCCGAGAGAAGCGACGATTCTGAGACACCCGTGTGCGATATTGGGTCATGACCTTTGGCGACTCAGGCAGCCTGGAGTTGTCCTCCTGGGCTGACTGGGCCGGACCGATCGAGCGTACGGCCGTCGTCCCCGAGGGGCGCCCGCTTGTCGAGTGGGCAGTCGACCAGGTGGCCGGCTTCTACGGCGACGAGTGGCTCCGCCGCCAAGCCGCAGCTCGCTGTGTTCCGGTCATGACCCTCGCTGACTGGCCCCTCAGCTCCCCCGCGGCTGTCATCCGCCTCATCGAGCGTGCTGCCCAGATCGCGATCCTCGGCGATCAGCTTCGCCACCAGTTGGCGGATGGCCCCGAGGGATTCGCGACTCGGACAACTCCTCGGAGTTCGATCACCTCGATCTGCTACTCGAAGTGATCGGGCTCGCACATAAGGCCGACTGGAACGTCGAAGTCGACGTCCCTACTGACCGCGGCACGATCCCCGACCTCAGGGTGACGAAGGGCACGATGCGCTACACCATAGAGGTTACGGTTCGCAGTGCCGATCGGCGAACTCGGGAACTCGATCGCCAGCACTTCCGCATCGGCGATCTCGTCTCGACAGCCGAGAGGGAGTTCGGCGTAGAGTTGAGCGTAGCCATTCATCGGATCCTCGACGTCAAAGCCCTCGAGGATCTTTCGGCAGAGATCCTCGACCTCGCTCGACGCTGCAAGGAGACCGGGCGGCACCAGAGCTTCGACGTCGGCATCGCCAGCGGAACTGCCTACTCGAGCGGCGAGCGGCCAACCGATGCTCCTGTCTTGACCGGCCCGGCCTTGGGTGGCGACATGTGGCCGCGGTTTGCTGAACGACTCCACACGAAGGCCCAGCAGACCGAGGGTGCCGGACTGACCTGGATCAGGATCGAGGAATACACCGGGTTACTCATGCTCACGCCCGCTGTCCACTGGACGCCGGAGCAGCAGCTCGCTGCGCTCCAGCAGAACATCGTGGCCGAGCTCCTTCCCTACAACCATGTCCGCGGCGTCGTGAAGAGCACCGGCGCCGCCGCGGACTGGGCCCCTCTCGCAGGGAGATCGGGGTCCGGGACCCTCGCACGGGCGCCGACTTCCAGGAGCGCCGGCTCCCAGGTGCACGACGACGCCGGACCTTCACGATCCCAGTCCCGTCGGGGCCGGGGCTCCTACTGCCCCCACACCTGGCACTGGATCCGGCCAGCTGGTACAGGGGTGAGGAAACCTGGCTCGACTGGGCGCTCCAAAGGCTCGGGCAACCCCTCCCTGCGCTCTTGGTGAAAGGCGAACTCGCGCGGCGGCTCATTGTGTCGTGATGAAGAGGTTCCGGAACCTGGGAGTAAAGTGGTGCAGCGCGTCGAGAGGTGCCGTTCGGCGCTTCTTCAATAGCCGGGTTGGTGACGTTCTGAGCGGGGCGCTATACGTCCGGCTTGGGCTCAGGTGGCTCACGCCCCGCGCTCCGAGTCGGCGAGCAGCTGACCTTGCTTTGGCTCTCTCTGCGAGCGCTCGAAGGCCGAGAGGTCGAGTAGAGCAGTGCGGATCGATCGGTAGTCATCGCCGGGTACGTCTACGAGCTGCTTGCGACCTTCATCGCCCTCGATGGCAAGGAGGCTCGTCGGAGCCTGCGCCGCGGTCAGATGCACATAGCAACCAAAGTCGAGGGCGTAGGCAAGGAACCTGACACCAGGGCGGTCCCGAGAGCTGATTCCACGGCGTACGATGTGGAGCACTCGACCGTCGTATAGGTAGCCGATCAATGGGTGCCCGACACCTTCTTGGTCAAGAAGAAACCCCTTAGTGCGCTTCTGCCCGATGACTTGATCGATTATCCAGTGCAGCAAGAGCGCGGCGTCTGGGTTAGCGGAAACCGCCTGTTCCTTGTCTCGCAAGTACCATTTTCTTGCCGCAGATCGGATGTTGGGCATCGAGATTGCATCGTTTCCAGCAGCCTGCGCTGCCAACGAAAGAATGTTCATAGCATCTCGGGGAACACCTTCGGCAGCACGTACAAGTTCCTCAAATACACCGGTCTGCGTGAACGCAAGTCGCAAAAAGTCCTGTGCGTTACGGGGGGCTTTCTCGTAATCTTCGTATTTCTGTTCGATTTCTGAGGCGACGTGACGGAATAACAGCTCTCGGAAAAACTCCTTAGCCTGCTCGGCATCGTTTCCAAAAACCATGAAGTCGTCTAGGTCGAGGTCAGCGGAAGCATCGGCACCAACCTCGATCCCGATGTAGTCTCCCTGCTCCCTCTGAACCCGGAATGTCGACCTCTGCTCGATAGCGCCGATCTTTACCGTGATCCCAGGCACTGGGAACACCGAGCGACGAAGCAGATCTGCAAGGTATGGCTGCAGTTCAAGGGGAAGAGTGCTCCACTCGTCCAGCAAGATCCATAGGCGCTGGCAGGGAAGCGCTTCCACTAGCCGCTCCAATACAGTCGACACATTGCCGAAATGAACAGAGTGCCGCGCTACACCAGCCTGGTGGAGGGTAACTGACTCCTTCGCTCCGCTCGCGTTTGATGACGATGAGCCGATTCCAAGTCCAACAGATTGCGGGCTGCAGGAAAGGTGAGCGTTTGAGCCTCTTCGCTCTTCTTGCGCACTCGACCTGGAAGTATTGACCTCCATAGAACCTTCAATGCGTACTTGGGTCACAGCGTCGGCAAGTGATTCCAGTATACGCATACTCGCGGCGAAGTCATTTTCATTTGTGTAGGACGCCTCAAGCACAAGATCGGTGATTGCATCGTGCAGCCGGCCGAGTGCGTCGAGTAGCAGGCGTGTCCCCCGTTCGGGAAGGGGTAACGATTCATCCGCGTAGATCCCGCCGGAAGAGCCCAGCCGACGAAGATCGATGTACACGGCCCAGTCGTGCTCAGCCTGTACCTTATCCGCCAGGTATAGTAGCGCGTGAGTCTTTCCAGTCCCACGCCGGCCGTAGAAGATCTGATGGTCTCGGGACGACAGCAAAGCGAAGAGGTGGCCAACGTCCACGAAGGTGTTTACCAGCTTTGAAGGGTCATTGGTCTCCGAGCGGCGCGTGAGGCGCATGAGGACTTGGTTCAGGGGTTGAGTCATGCCACCACCCTAGGGCTCGCATCCCATACTTTCCGTCTGTTCTCCGCAGGAGGCGGGACAACGGGCAAACGGCATCTTCAGCTGCCGCCTGGCAGTAGGGCCTGAGCGCTTCACACCACCCTTGGGCGGCTCGAAGGCATCCCTGGGCGAGCTCATAATCGGCAGGGAGCATCGATCCCGCTCCAGCGACAACCGTCGGTCTACCGACCGCGACCCACCTGCAGCAGAGAATAACGCGGCCGGGGGCCAAGCCGAGGGTCTGGAGGGAGCGCAGAACCGGCGATCTGCTTGGGTTCGCGCACAGCTGACGAGACAATGGCGGTCACGATGCGGCGCTGCACGACCAACGCTCCGCTGCTCGATAGCGACGGTGCCGAAGGTCCGCCCAGATCGGCTCTTGGTCGAGATGATCATGGAGGTGGCTTGCCGGTGGGCGATTGAACCGTACTCGTCAGTCTCCAACGGCATAATGTCGTCCCGTGGCGGCGCTTGGCGGCGGCAGCGAGACCGAGGCCTACGGGGGCCCGTACGTGTCGGCTCGCGATCCTGCCGGGCGTTGGCTCTGGATCACTGATGGAGCTCGTGCCGCACGAACCGATCGACTCGATCCGTCGCAGCCGTCTCGTTCGGCCCCGCCCAAGGCGTTGTCAGTCGACCTCGACGACGAGACCGCTGAACGGATCATCGACTCCTTCCGCAGGGAGGCATGGGGGCTCGACGATGGCTTCGACGACGAGGATGACCTCGCTGAGGACGAGGCCAGCGGCCCCATCGCCAACGAGGGTGCGGAGGCCTCCATGGCTGCGTCCCCCGACGACGGTGTCGACCTCCCAGCCACGGCGCTCCCCGACGTCGCCACGCCGTCTCCCGATCTGCCAGCGCTCGGGGCCGACGAGCCGGAGGCGGAACCGCTCGGAGTGCGCGTGAACGTGCTCGGCAGCGTTGACGTGGACGGTTGGCAGGAGGCCCCGTCGCGAGCGATCGTGGTCGAGCTGGCGTGCTACCTGGCGCTGCACCCCGACCGCCCGATCCCGAGCGACCAGCTCCGAGCCGCCCTCTGGCCCGATGGCGACCGGGAGGCGTCGGCCAAGAGCCTGCGCACCTACGTGTCGCTGCTGCGTCGATGCCTTGGAGGTGCGAACGTGCCGCCGGCGACCGGCGCCGGTTATCGTCTGGCCGCCACCGTGACCACCGACTGGGCAGCGTTCGTCCGGCTCGCCGGGACCAATGCCGATCGCAGCCAACTCGAAGAGGCCCTCGGGCTCGTCCGAGGGCGTCCGTTCGCGTCGACACCGCCTGGCTCGTTTGGCTGGGTCTACAGCGAGCTACTGGTGTCCGAGATGGAGTCAGCGATCGCTGGTGTGGCCCGCCGACTCGCAGTCCTGTGCCTCGATGGCGACGACGCTGCCAGCGCCGCAGCTGCCGTTCGCGGAGGACTGCTCGCCGTTCCATTCGACCTGGACCTGTGGCGGTTACACGTGAGCCTGGCCGGCGATCGCGGGCACGGGGAGCTTGAGCGGGCACAACTGGAAGCCAAAGCTGCCCTCGGCGAGCTCGCTGACGACGTGCTCTCCGGGCCGATCGGAGCGTGACGATGCAGAGCGGCATCACCAGCGCCGTCGAGATCGGAGCGATCGGAGGAACGGTCTTCCTCGCGCTTTACATGATGTTGATGGTGCTGTGGATCCGACGACGGACGCCGCTGGGGATCGCCCGCCGGCTCCGCAGCAAAGGTGGGACCGTCCAGTTCCGGGTCGGCTACCTCGGAGGGGGCTGGAACCCCGCCGGCACGCGGGCGACGGGGTGGACGGTGCCCGGTCCCGGCGCCCTGACCTACGAGCTCGGTCCCGACGGGGACGTCCGTCTCACGCTGGTGGACCGGTCCGGGCACCAGACGCACTACCAGGGCCCGCTGCCCGCGCACGTCGACGTGCGTGCTCTCACGCAGGAACGCCTACGGCGCATGCGGAGGGGCGTCACCTACGGCTTTCTCGGCCTCCTCGTCGTCGGCTTCGCCGTGGGGTTCGCTGTTGCATCGGGGTCGGGCGTGGCCAAGGTGTTCGCCGGGTGCATCGGCATCTTCGTAGCCATGGTGGTGGCCGCGATTGCCTCGCTCGTCCTGCGCGTCGTCCTGGCGGCCCGAGGTGTCACCTGACACAACGACCCTCAGAGAGCTTCGTGATCGACGCCCGACCACCATCGCGAGCTCAGGTCGTCATCGGCTGGCGTTCGCGTACTGGGACCACGTCGGATGGTTCCACCAGGGGACGGTGGCGACCCAGAAGGGGTAGGCACCGGAGAGGACGAGCGCAGCGCCGGGAAACCCCCGAGCCACTACGTCCACCGGGAGCCGGGGCCGCCAGGTGACCGACGTCGTGACCGACGGGGTTGCCTTGTGCTTGGCCAGGAGGTTCATCAACGGATCGGGCCGGTTCACCGAACGGACCTGCACCTGCTTGTCGCCCGCCATGGCCGAGACGAGCTGGAGCGTCCGGTGGTCGGCGATACCGGGGAAGAGGACCTTGGTGTTGAAGAGGGAGAAGAACCCGTCGGCTGCCTCGCCCCACCTGCCTCGGGCTTGTGAGAGGTCCTGCAAGCAGGCGAGCGTGACGAGCCCTTGACTGGCACCGTCGGCCGCCATGGCGGGCAACGCCGGCAATGGGGCGATGCCGGCGACCTCGTCGAGGGCGAACACCACCGGTGCCGCATAGAAGGGTCGTGCGTACGTCGAGGCACGCAGCTGGTCGAGGAGGGCCACGATGATCGGGGCCAGACGGTCCTGTGCGTGGGCCGGGGCACAGATGAAGGCAGCGTCGGCCGACGCCGTGAAGTCGTCGGGGTCGAAGTTCGGATGGCGGGCCGACTCGAGGGCGGCCTCGGATCGGTAGGCGGCGAGCACGCCTGCCGCGGTGGAGAAGATCCCGGACCGCTCCCGGTCCTCCGTTGCCGCCACCCCGGCCAGCACGGACATCGCCATGTCGTGACCCTCGGCCTCGAGCGCAGCGAGCGGCTCGCGCACGTCCCGGGAGAGCACCCACCGGCACACGACGCCCATGTCCCGTCCACGGCGGGCGGCGACGAACAGCAACGGGGCGAGGAGGGCCTCGGCCCGCTCCACCCAGTGGGAGGCCTCGCTCATGGGTGCGAGCGGACGTCCGGCGGAGGCCAGGGCGTGGGCCCGGGCCACGGCCGTCTCGAACTGGTCGCAGCCGATGACTGGCGACCACCGCAGCGGGAGTGCTCCGTCGGGCAGTGGGACAGCACCGGTCGGATCGAAGACGAAGCAGTTCCCGAGCTGCCGGCGCCATCCGACCGTGGCGGCCAACACGTCCGGCTTGGTCGACGTCGAGACGACCGCGGCGGGAGCGGCGAGCACGGCAGGCACGACCACGGTGCTCGTCTTGCCCGACCGGGGTGGGCCGAGGACCAGCACGCTCTGCTGGATCCCGGCGAACTGCATGTTGGACGCGCCCGTCGCATCTCGGCCCTCGCCCACGTACAGGCCGAACCACGGTCGGCCGGGGAAGTCGGGGAACCCGGGATCGGCCGTGACCGGGGCCTTGCCGCGCCGCCTCACCGGCCGAGCCCCCGATCGCTGTGGTCGAGGGCGATCTCCCGGCCGAGCCGCCGCTGATAGGTCGAGATCCGCCGGGCCAGGTCGTCGAAGGCCAGCCGGGAGGCCGCTGCAAGGGGCGGGGGTCCGAGGGCATCGTCGCCGTCGATGCCGTGGTGCGTCCGGTAGTCCGTGATCGCCGCGGCCAGGTCGTCGTAGACCGCACGCTCGTCGAGGAATGCCGGCCGCCGTCCGAGCACGGCTCCAAGGTAGCGGTCCTCGGGCCGGCTTCGCGGGTCCGCCGGGCTCGGGATCGTCCGGACGTCCGCGCCGATTGCCTCCTCGCGCACTGAGGTGGTCGTGGCACTGGGTCGGGGCCAGGGGTTCACGTCGGCGTGGGCGAGCTGCTTCGCTCGGGAGGTGCGCAGGCGGCGGGCCACACCATCGAAGGCGTCGCGTGCGGGCTCGGCCGCCGGGTCCCGGTCGATGCCGTCCTCGAAGGCTCCCGATGGGACGAAGAGCTCCGTCCCTCGGCGGGCCCTGCTCATGGCGACGTAGCCCGCCTCGCGGGTGAGGGAGGCGGTGGCCAGCACGAAGGCACGATCGACGGTTGCTCCCTGGGACTTGTGGACCGTTGTCGCGTACCCGTGGGCGAGGTGCCCGTCCTCGACGTAGCTCCACGGGAGCTGGCGCAGGCCTTGCGCTGTCGTCACCGTCACGCCGGTGCGTTCGTCGACGGCATCGACCACGCCGAGGGTGCCGTTGGCGATGGCAAGGGCTCGGTCGTTGCGCAGGCACAGGACCCGGTCCCCGACGGCCAGGCCGAGCCCGTCGACCGTGGCCACGTCGGCGCCGAGCTGACCTCGGGATCGGAGCTCGGTCCGTGCCATGGCGTTCAGCACGTCGACGTCCCTGCGATTGACAGCGAGCATGGCCACCTCCTCGCCGGTCGCCGCCGATGTCGCCCACCTGGCGACCATGGCCGCCATCGCTTCGCGCGCGGTGGGTGCGGCATGAGCTCGGTCGTTCTCGATGAAGGTGTCCAGTCCGTGGCCGGGGTCACCGTGGCGGAGCTCGTCGAGGGCGAGGCGTTCCCATGCCTGCTCCTGGCGTCGGTTCTCGGTGAGGCGGGCTGCGCCGATCCGATGGACGAGCGCAGCGAAGGCGCCACCGGCCTCGATCTCGGGAAGCTGGCGGTGGTCCCCGACCAGGACGAGCTTGGCGCCAGCAACGCCGCAGCGCCCGACGAGGCCCGCGAGCGAACGGGTGCCGACCATGCCAGCCTCGTCGACCACCACGACGGAACGATCACTGAGGTGTGCGCTCCCGGCGTCGAGGTCACGCACGAACCGGGTGATCGTCGTGGCCGGGACACCGGTGCCGTCACCGAGCCCGATAGCGGCCCGGGCCGAGAGCGCAACACCCCAGACGTCATAACCGGCACGCGTCCAAGCCCCCACGGCTGCAGCGAGGGCGGTCGTCTTGCCGGCACCCGCTTTGCCGACCACGACGTCGACCCCTGCGCCGGAGGTTGTCAGCCGAGCCACCATGTCCCGCTGCTCGCCAGCGAGCACGGGGAAGTCGGCGAGCGCATCCGCCAGGTCGTGAGGACCGACGAGCCCACGCCCGGCACATCGCGCCGCCGTGGCCTGGTCGAGCAGGGCGCGCTCGACGTCGAGCAGCTCGGCCGTCGTGTGCAGGAGCTCCCCTCCTCGGCCCACCCGGGCGAGGGGGGTCACCTCGGGAGCGGCGAGAACGGCGTCAGCGATCCTCTCGACCTCGACCGGTGACGCGCCGTTGGCCATGCGTTCCGCCACGGCCCGGACAACGTCCCGACGCTCGAAGGTCGACTCCGAGGCGGTTAGGCCGCTGGGCGAGGTGAGCTCGGTGACGAGGTCGTCAACGGCGGCCGGCGGCCCGACGCAATGTGCACGTTCGGCCCGCAGGCGGGCGAGGTCGGGCAAGGCCAGGCCAAGGTCGGCGGCACGTTGGCGCCACCGGTCACGCAGGGTGAGGCACGCGGCAGGGTCGATGCCCGCTCCGGGTTCCTTGGGTGCCCGGGTGGCGAGGGCGGCGACCTCGGCAGCCCTCGCCGATCTCTCACCCTGCTCCTCGAGATGGCGCCGGATCTCGGCACGTCGGGTGGAGAAGACCTGGAGGAGGGGCCGGGGCACGCCCTCGACCTCGGCCGTGCCGTTCACCACGGGACCGAAGGCGACCCCGAGGCGCTCGGTCAGCTGGGCACGGAGGGCGGCCTGGTAGAGAAAGCCAGCCGTCCGAGCGTGGAAGTAGAGGAGGCGAGCGTCGGGCGCCGACCACGTCCCGTCGACGCCGAGGGCAGAGTTGGCCACGAGCACATGGGTATGCAGCTGGGGGTCCCCCGAGCGCGAGGTCCGGTGGACGAACGCCGCGGCGACGAGCCCGGTGGCGGCGATGCGGCGTTCCCCGCCGGCCCCTCGGCGGAGGCGCAGGCCGTGGCGCTCGAGGTAGTCGAGGGCGCCGGCCACTGCGTCTGCGTGGGCGTCCCTGGTGGCGGCGGACACCTCGTCGTCGCCGAGGCCGTAGAGGAGGGAGACGGACTTGGGGGCCGAGAACGTGAGGTCGAACCCGGCCACCCGTCCCGCCGACTTCGCTCGCCCGGTGGTGAGGCAGCGGCCGTCGGGGGCCACGCCGGCCAACAGCATGCGGAGGTCATCGGGCGCCACCTCGCCCGAAAGGCCGAGTTGGGCGGCGCTCGACCCCAGCCACGTGCCGGGAGCCTCGCCGGCGCCGGTGTAGTACTCCTCCCGACCGTCGGCGACGGTCTTCAGGTAGTAGTCCTCGGCACCGGACACCATCTTGCCGATGGACAGCACGGACGATCAGGCGGCGTCAGCGGGGTCGCTCGCGCCGGTGGGAGCGACGGGGTCGAGACCCACCAGGGCCAGCAGGGCGATCTTCGGGACCAGCCGGCGACGGCCCAGGCGGACCACGGGCAACTCGCCACGGGCGACCAGCTCGTAGGCGAAGGCCCGGGAGATGCCGAGCAGCTCGCCGGCCTCGGCCACGGTGAGGACCAGCCGATCGTCGATCGCCAGTGAGAGCGTGACGGGAACGGCGGCCGGGGATGCGGTGGTGGGGTATGGGGCGTTGGTCATAGGGGCGACGATGCGCTGTGGACGTCCACGAGAAGGTCCACGCGAAGGTCCACACCAGGAAATTCGAGGTTTCTCACGCTCGGGCCGGCGCAGCGAGGGCGGTCAAGGTCGGGGAGCCGGCTCCGGAAGCACTGGGCCGCCGACCTTGACGGCCCGGGCCGGTGGGGAGGACACCATGGGGACGGCCGGCCCGACGGGCCGGCCTGGATGCCGTCTGTCGGCCCGCCGTTGGGCTGGGGGTGAACTCGCGGCCTGGTTGGAGACCGTCGTCTATTCGTGCGTCAGTTTGGCCAGTGAACCGATGCATGGAACGGCGATCCACCCCTCACGGAGAGCGGCATCCTGCCCATCCGGAGGAATCGGCTCCACGAGCCCGACCGCTGCCGCACGGGCGACAAGCGCGGCGACAAGCGCATCGAAGGCGTCGTCACTCCTTCGGCAGAGCTCCAGTTCGTCACTGCCGATGGACAGCCACGCCGCCGTCTCAATGAAGCGCTCGACCAGCTCCCGTCGCCCTGCTTCGTGGTCCTTTCCCTTGTAGTTCTGAGATGGGAAGCCCCACCGGCGGAGCGCGGCGGCCGGGTAGACCTCCACCACCACCCCGGAGCCGTCCAGCGCCACGTGGCTCGGCAGGCCGGAGAGCAGAGCCGCGGCCCGCATAGCGGGAAGGGCGATCCGGTCGGTTGACACCGAGAGGGGCAGGTGCAGCCCGAGCTCCTTCTGCAGCCAGAGGTCGGTGCGGCGAAAGCGGACAGCGGTGGTGTCCTCGTGGTCGTAGGCCGACGGCCACGAGCCATCCTCGGAATGCTGCGAGACCGCCTCGACGAAGGCGAGTGGCCAGCCGAGCGGTACGTCGATTCCCAGCTTGTCGGCCGACACGATCCTCTTGCCGATGGTGGCGTCGTCGACTCCGAGGATCAGTTCAGCCACCGAAGCGGGCTGCGTCTCCCAGGAAACCTCGCAGAGCGCCGTCTTGGCCGGCTGGGAGGCAAGATCGACGCCTACCGTCCTCATCGCTGGATGATCGTAGGCGATCGCCTGACCTGGCTTCGTGAGGAACAAACGGGGTCCGCTCACGCAATCGACACGACGGGCGGTGGGCGGCGCACCTCAGTGCAAGTGTGTGACTCCTCCTCGTCGTCCCCTCCGGGACCTGTGTTGCCATCCGACCGTCAACGAGTATCCGGCCGGCCGGCCTTGCGGTGGATCTTCACGTCGCAACCGGTGCATAGGGTGACCGCGAGCGAAACCGACATCGAAGCGAGAGCGTGCAGATGGGCTACGAGATTGTGGCGGTGGACCCCGATGGCCAGCGCATCGGTGCCGTGCGCGTCGGGACGAACGGCTCCCAGGACGTCATGTTCGGCCTCTGGCTCGCTGCATATGCCGCGGGCCAATTTGCCGATTCGGATCGCGTCCGGGACGGGTGGCTGCGCCCCGTCGGACCGGCCAGATCGGTGCGAGGGGCCCGCGGCGGGCACCGCCTGACCGTCGATACCGTGCGAAGTCTCATCGCCATGAACACGGGGCAGGGCCACGACGTCCAAGGTGGCTTCGTGACCCCCAGGCCGGCCGCGATCACCACGAGCCTCTCGTCGCGGCCGACGGCCTGTCCGATCCTGGCGCCGATCATCGAATTCTGGGCGGCCAGTTACGGAGTGACGTTGGGGAACGAGCTGGTCGCCCGACTGGCTCCTGCGGCCTCGGTCCTGAACCGATCCCTCGTCGAATCGTGCTGGCACGATCGCCTCGGCGAGGTTGCAAACCTCCTGGCAGAGGCTCGGCGGCGCCGGGCTACGTGCCGGGTGGGATGAAGCCCCAGGTCGAACTGGGCGCGTACTCCTGATGGTGGGACGTCCGCCGCTGCCGGCATACCCCCCGTCTACGCTCGGACCGTGAGCCTCGTCGAACCGACTTCCCGAATCGACCCGGAGCGTCCGGCCGGGGAGGTCTTCACCCGCCGCTGGATCGTCGAGATGATGCTCGACCTGGCCGGATACACGGTGGACGTCGATCTCGCCTCGATGCGAGCCGTCGAGCCGGCATGTGGCGCGGGGGCTTTCCTTCGTCCGATGGTGGAGCGTCTGAGCAACTCATGTCGGTCACACGGTCGTCCGATCACGGACGCACGCCAGGCACTCGTCGCCCTCGATCTTGACCTGGACAACGTCAACCAATCGCGGCGGGTCGTCCATGACACCCTCGTCGACGGGGGCTGGACGCCGAGGGATGCGAGTTCGCTCGCCCGAACGTGGGTCATGCACGCGGACTACCTCTTGGAGGGGCCACCCCGCTTGACCCTCGTCGATGAGGGGATCACGGACGGAGCAGACTTCGTGATCGGGAACCCGCCCTACATCCGTCCGGAGGATGTCCCGAACGACCTCTACCAGGCCTACAGAAGCTCGTGGCCGACGATGACGGGGAGGGCGGACGTCTACGTGGGCTTCTTCGAGGCGGGGCTCCGATCGCTGCGGCCGGGCGGCGTACTGACGTTCATCTGCGCCGACCGTTGGATGCGCAACCAGTACGGCCGAGAGCTCAGATCACTGATCTCCGGCGGCTATGCCATGCAGGCCCTGATCACGATGCACGATGTCGACGCGTTCGAAACGCCGGTGTCCGCCTACCCGGCCATCACGGTCATCCGTCGTGGCGCCCAGGCGGACGTCGCCATCGCCGATGCGACTGCAGATTTCGCCGAGGACGACGGAAGAAAGCTTGTCACGTGGGCGCTCGGCAATCGGCACCACATAGAAGCGGCGAGCTTTGAGGGAACGCGCCTGGGGCACTGGTTCGCAGGCGGGGAGAGCTGGCCCGGCGGCGATCCGAAGACCATCGAGATGGTGGAGAGCCTGAACGCCCGGTTCGCGCCCATCGAGGACCCTGGAACGGGGACGAAGGTCGGCATCGGGATCGCCACCGGGAACGATCGGCTCTTCGTGACGAAGGATCCTGACCTGGTAGAACACGAACGCCTACTGCCCTTGGCGGTGTCCGCCGACGGCGCCAGCGGCACCTTGCGGTGGTCGGGGCACTTCCTCGTCAACCCGTGGGAGGCAGACGGCTCCCTTGTCGATCTGGCGACGTATCCGCGCCTCCGCCAGTACCTGGAGCTCCACGGCGCGGAGCTGGGGAGGCGGCACGTCGCCAAGCGTTCGGCGGCGAACTGGTACCGGACGATCGACAAGGTGTCGTCGCCCCTGACGGGCACGCCCAAGCTGCTCTTCCCCGACATGAAGATGACGATCCACCCGGTGCTGGACTCGGGAACCCTCTACCCTCACCACAACCTCTACTGGATCACCTCGGAGAAGTGGGATCTCGAGGTGCTCGGCGGCCTCCTGATGTCCCGGGTCGCCGAGGCCTTCGTCAGCGCCTACTGCGTCAAGATGCGCGGGGGAACGCTGCGGTTCCAGGCGCAGTACCTTCGGCGGATCCGGGTGCCGAGGCCTGACGACATCTCTGCCGATGACCGGGCTGCGCTCGCGGCCGCGTTCTCGGCCCGTGACGCCGACGCCGCCACCGAGATCGCGATCAGGATCTACGGCGTGGACGAGTACCGAGACGTTCTGCGTGCCTCCTGACCTTCCTGCATACGAGGAGCGATTCCGGGAGGCCGTACACAATTTCTGGGCCGTTCGCGGCGATCAGGCCGAGCAGCAACGCCTGAAGGGGAAACTGGATGCGGGGACTCGGGGAGCGGTCACCGGCGGCAAGCACCTCGATGGCGTGGCGGTGCTGATCGCCGACGTGTTCACCGACGCCGGCATCCCACCGGTCGGGAACTACCGGGTCCTCCCCGGCTACTACCGCCTCTCGAAGAACTGGGATGTCGTCGTCACCTACCGGGGGGCGATCGCCGCCATCATCGAGCTGAAGTCGCAGGTGGGCTCGTTCGGGAACAACTGCAACAACCGAATCGAGGAGATGGTCGGGCAGAGCCTCGACCTTCGCCGAGCGGCTCGCGAGGGTCGCTTCGGCGAGATCCCACCGTGGTTCGGCTACCTGATGCTGCTGGAAGCGGATCCAGTATCTACCGAACCCCGCCCGCTCCCCAAGCTGCCCTACCCGGCAGACGACATCTTCGCCGATGCGAGCTACATCGATCGGTACCGGGTCGCGCTCCAGAGGCTGCGACTCGAGGGCGACGTGGATGCAGTCTGCTTGGCCACCACCTGGCGCGACGGTGACCTCGTGGGGTACCCCGACCGCACGATGACGTTCACAGCGTTTGCCGCTGCGATCCAGGCCCGGGTCAGCTCGATCTTGGCCATGTTGGGATCGGACTGAGGGTCACCGGCAGCTCTCGCGCGTCACGCCGGTGGCTCGTCGTCCGCCGGGCCCACGACGACCGTGGATGCCTCCGGAACGCAGCTCGTCCGTGGGCCGTCACTGGCTTCGCTGACGGGCACGGGGTGAGGGGGGCGAGCACCTACCTGGGGCCGATCGGGCGCCCCGAGAATCGACAGCTTCTCCACGCCATCTGATACCGCCAGCGCCTCTTTGCGACCCACCCCTCCCCACCACGGCTGAGGCAGGGGATGGGGCGGTCCGCACCTACTCTCGGAGCGAAGCCGGGGCGGACATGGACCCCTTCGTCGGGCGCCTGAGCCTCCGCAACCCGAAGATGACGGCCACGTAGAAGGCGCCCCCCGTGGCGATGCCGAGCGGCACCGCCACCGGCCAACTGAGCCCGAACACGTGCCGGTACACGGTGGCGCTACCGGTGAACGGGAGACAGGCAGCAACGACCAGCCACAGGAGGATGCGGAACTCGAAGAGGCCCGAACCGCCACCGGCCGTTCGTCGCCCTCGTGGTCGCCGGCCCATCTGAGCATCATCGACCATTGGCGCCTCGGCCTGGAGTGGGATCCCTGCCGGTCGTCACCCGAGGTGGCACCGCTGCCGCGGGGTGACGGCCAGGGTCTCGCGGGGCCCGTTCGTTCAGACGCACGCTCATCCGCTGGCGACGGGAGCGGCCCGCCGAAACGGGAAGCGCCGTCACTCCCGGATCGGCGATGCAGCGCCCTCGGTCGCCGTCGTCGCCCGCGGCACCTCGACCGTCGGCAACGTGGATGACGTCGGGCCACCGATGACCGGACCGAACCCCGTAGCGAGCTCTCCCATCGCGTTTGCCGCTTCCCGGTCGGCCGCCTCGAGGAAGTGCGCGTAGGTGC
>JAJYWG010000185.1 GCA_021791615.1 Actinomycetes bacterium | reverse complement strand
CGCTTGCCCGGTCGCCGGTCCGCTTTCCGGTCCGGCCGGGGACGACTCCCACTAGAAGAACAAGGGGTTTTGGCCCTTTTTTGGACAATCTCGATCGAGGAATATTCATCGGAGGTCAGCCAGGCGGTGAGCTTTTGCTCGGCGCGGTAGCGCCGTTTGACGCACGCCCAGTACTCGAGTCCGAGCGCGTTGGCGGCGTCTTCGATCGGGACGTCGCCGATGCGGGTCGCCCCGATCAGCTCGGCCTCGGCGGTCTTGATGATCTCGGCGCGCACCGCGTGGTCGAGCACGAAGTCGGGATGGCTCCACGGCCGGGGCGGGGCGGCCGACACCGGGTCACCGGCGGGCCGGCCCACCTCGGCCAGCTCGGTGCGCAGCAGCCGGGTGGCGCCGATCCGGGCCAGCCAGCACAGCCGCGCCGCGAGGCGCGCCCGCCCCGGTTGGCAGCGGGCAACCGCGGCCAAGAACGCGGCGAGGGTCTCGGCCTCGATGTCGTCGGCCTTGTCGGGACAGGACTGGACGAGCGGCCAGGCGGCACGGCGAAGCCCGGGCAGGAGGACCCCCGCCAGCCCGACGCTCCAGGCGCCGCCCTCCGCCTTGGCCCGGGCGACCAGCTCGCCGACGACCCGGTCCCGGACCGCAAAGCTCATGGAAGGGTGCAGGAGCATCGCCTGCAGCTCGCCAAGGGGGATCTCCCGGTCGGGGAGGCCCGAGATGGTGGTGCCGTCGAGGGCGAGCGGGCGGGGCCCGGTCACGAGAAGATCGAAGGTCTTCTCCAACGTGTCGAAGGGCGAGTCGGTGAGTTCGCGTCGAGATGGCATGGCTGGCTCCTTTGGGTGGGAGCCGCCATCGCGCCATGCGGGGTACCCCGCTTTTACCCCGGATCGACCCCGCCCGCCGACTTCGGGCGACTACCCCGGATCGGGGTAGTCGCGGGGTACTCAAAGCCGCCCGGCGCGTTCTCCCAGCTCAGCGCCGCGGGGTAGTCGTACCCCGCGAGCGGCGCAGACCGCGGGGTACTGGCACGCTCGGCGCCGCGAAGATTTCTTTCGGAGCGTCTCGTTGCGGCCGCGGGGTTCGCCGTCGGGGCGACTACCCCACTTCGGGGTACTCGACTACCCCGCTCGCCTTTCGCCGCGGGGTAGTCCCTCACAGCGGTGTGTCGGGCGGCCTGGGCTGCCGGCCACGGTGCCCCGAAACGGGCGCGTGCTACCGGGCGATCCGGTAGCGCCGTGGCCGCTCGGCCACCAGCTGGACCTCGCCGGCCGCCGCCATGGTGGAGAGGGCATTGGACACCGCGCCCGCCGATCTGCCGAGTGCCTTGCCGATCCCGCTCGGGCCGAAGGATTGCCCGGGCCGAGCCGCCAGGTACTCGCGGACCAAGGTGCCGAGCGCGCCGGGGGCGAGCCGCCCGTTGGCATCCCCCGCCGCATCGGAGGGGTCGCCTGCGCCGGTCCCGGGATCGCTCGGGTCGGGCTCGGAAGGAGAGGCAGCCTCGCCCGAGGTGGCGGCCGGCTCCTCGCTCGTCGCTCCCTCCGACTGACGGGTCTCGGGGGCGGGGGTGGCGAGCGACCAGCGGTCGGCGACCCGGGCCCCGCCCGAGCGGCCGCCGGGGTTGCGCCGGATGGTGCCGGCGGCTTCGAGGCGCGCCAGGCGCTTGGCGGCGGTCGAGCGGCCGATCCCGAGCGCTCCTGCGACCTCGGCGGCGGTGATGTCGGGGAGAGCGGTGAGTGCGTCGGTGATGTCGGTGTCGGTGGTGTGCTCTGGGGCTCCCATGGTGGCTCCTTTGGGGCTCGGGTTGAGTTGGGTCCCAAAGGACCTACCTCCACTCGGGCAACCACCTCAAGGCCAAAGACGAGCCCTGCGGGCTGCGGCGCCGAAAGGCCAATGACGAGCGATTCTCGAGATTCGATGTCCAAAAAGAGGGCCCGGACCCTTGTTCTATAGGTGACGCTTGTCCGGTCGTGGGCTGCCCATGACCACGATCACCACCCCCCAGCCGCCTACCACCCCACCACCCTCCACCCAGCCAGGTTCCCCCGGGGGCGTGCCGCTCGCCGTCTGGCCGGTCGCCCAGACCACGGCCCAGTGGCAACGGGCCGGGCGCTACCTGCCCGAGTGCGCACGGCACCCCGGAAAGATGCTCCCCGAGCTCGCCCGGCGGATCATCGCCGAGTACTGCGAGCCCGGCGCCCTGGTTGTCGACCCCTTAGCGGGTATCGGCACCACCCTCGCCGAGGCCGCCCTCCTGGAGCGGCGTGGCGTCGGCGTCGAGCTCGAAGCCCGCTGGGTGAGCCTCGCTGCCGCCAACCTCGACCACATGCTCGAAGGCGAGCGCCGAGACCTCGCCGAGATCCGCCGGGGCGATGCCCGGCGCCTGCCCGAGATCCTCGGTGATCTCTGTGGCCGGGTGGACCTCGTCGTCACCTCGCCGCCGTACGCGTGCGACGCCGGGATGATCGACAAGCAGGCCTGGCTGGCCGGCGGGCGGCTGTGCCCGCCCGACACCCTCAACTACTCGACCGACCGCGCCAACCTCGGCCATGCCCGCGGTCCCGCCTATGCCTCGGCGATGGCCGAGGTCTACGCGGCGTGCCACGCCGCGCTGCGCCCCGGCGGGCGCCTGGTGGTGGTGACCAAGAACACCCGGCGCAAGGGCCGCACGTTGGACCTCGCCGGGCTCACCGTCACCCTCGCCACCGGGGCCGGGTTCGCCTACCTCGGCCACGTCATCGCCCTGCACGCGGCGATCCGCGACAGCGACCTCGTCGCGCGGCCCTCCTACTGGCAGACCATCCAGGTTCGTCACGCCCGAGAGCGTGGCGAACCGGCTCATCTCGTCGCCCACGAGGACCTGACCGTCTTCAGTGTCCCAGATTCCCCTTCGGAGGTACCCGATGCCCGCTGACATCCCCCTTTCGGTGTGGCCCACCGCCCAGCGCAACGCCAGAGCCCAGCGCGCCGGGCGCTACGTGGAGATCTCCGGACACCACCCGGCCAAGATGCTCCCCGCCATCGCCACGCGCGCCATTGCCACCTACAGCGCACCCGGCGACCTCGTCTGTGACCCGATGGCCGGGATCGGCTCGACCCTGGTCGAGGCCGTCCACCTCGGCCGTGACGCCATCGGCGTCGAGTACGAGGAGAACTGGGCCACCCTTGCTCGGGCGAACATCGCCTACGCCGCCAGCCAAGGCGCGACGGGACATGGCGAGGTGGTCTGTGGGGATGCCCGCCACCTCCCCGGTGTCGTCGACCCCGCGGTCCGCGGCCTGGTCGCCCTCGTGCTCACCTCCCCGCCGTACGGGCCGTCGCTGCACGGCCGGGTCACCGCCAGACCCGGCCAGGGCATCGTCAAGTCCCACGACCGGTACTCGACCGACCCGGCCAACCTCGCCCATGTCGGCCTCGCCGGGCTCTTGGAGGCGATGCGCACGATCCTGAGCGGCTGTCGCCAGCTGCTACGCCTAGGCGGGTACGTGGCCATGACCGTGCGACCGTGGTGGCACGACGGCCAGCTCGTCGACCTACCCGGCCAGCTCGTCGGCGTCGGTGAGGACGCCGGGCTCGTGCTCTACGAGCGCAACGTCGCCCTCCTCACCGGTTTGCGCGGCGAAGGGCTGGTGCCACGAACGTCGTTCTTCGCCCTCGAAGCGGTCCGCAAGGCCCGGGCCCGCGGCATCCCCCGCCTCGTCATCGCCCACGAGGACCTCCTCGTGTTCAGAAACCCGCCGGCCGCCTCGGGTTCAGCGTCGATGAGGCTTCTTCGAGAACCCCGAAACCTCGCCAACCGGCCAACCAACCAAGCCGAGCCCCAGAAGCTCGCGGCATGACCGCCGCGACGCGGAGGAACCCCCCTGCCGGTGGAGCCAGCCGGCCCTATGGGGACACGGCTCGCCGGACGGTGGTGACGGCGGTGGCGGTTGGCGCCGCCCTGGGCGACCTCCCGGCGGCAAGTGCGGGGGCCTTGACTTCTCGCTTCGAGTTGAGGCCTCCTCCTGTTGAGCCCGGCGCCACCAGAGCACGGGCCACCAGAGAACGGGCCAGCGGAGAACGAGCTGGCAGAGGACGAGGACGAGGAGCAAGACGAGCGACGATGGCCACGACTAGACCCACACCGGAAGCGCGCCGGTGACCCGGCCCACCACTGCGCTGCGCCGCAGCATCGAGCGCGCCCCCGAGGCAGGCATGGACCGGTCTGTCACCCAACGCGAGGCGGCCGACCTCGCCCGGTGCAGCAAGGACACCATTGTCCGGACCCGCCAGGCCGGCCGCTTCCCCCGCGCCCGCCTCGATGGCCACACGTGGATGATCCCGATCGCCGACCTCGTCGTCGCCGGCCTCTACGACCCGGCCACCGGGGCGGTGCCCGATACGCCGACCCGGGCGCCAGCAGAATCCGAGTGCGCCGGTGCACCGCCGACCAGCATGGAGCTTGCCCGCGCCCAGGCCCGCATCGCCGCCTTGGAGGACCTCGTCGCCCGCCAGGACGCCGAGCTGGCCTTCTTGCGCCAGCTCGCCACCGACACGCTGGCAAAGAGGGCGAGCTGATGAGCCGGCCGCTCGCCGGGTCGATCCGCCGCCGCCAAGGGGGATGGTGCGCGAGCATTCCCGAGCAACACGGCGCCATCCGCCGACGAGAGGAGCGCTTCGCCACCGAAGCCGAGGCCCGGATCTGGCTCGCCCAAGCCGTCGCCGCCGTCGGGGCCGGCCGGTCGATCCCCGACCCGGTTCGCCGGAACCCAACAGCACCGGGGACCGGGCGGCGCGCCGAGCCGGCAGTACCGGTGATCCGCCCCGATATCGCCTCGGTCGCGAACGCCTGGATGGCCGCCGCCTACGAGGACCTGCGCCGCGGCGGCCCCGAACGCGCCGAGCGGGTCCGGCGCATCGTCGAGGCCTACCTCGTCCCCTGGTTCGCCCCCCGCACGACCACCATCGCGGACGTCACCTACTTCATGGCCCACGAGTGGCTCCTCCAGCTCGTCGGGCGCGCCGACACCCAGCCCGCGGCGACGCTGCGAGACCAAGCACTCGAGCAGCTTCCCCGCACGGCGGGCGCCGCGGGGGAGGTGGGCTTGGCCGAGGCAGCCCGGATCTGCGGGCTCAGCCTTCCGACGCTCCGCCGGCGCTGGCAGGACGGCCAGCTCCCCGGCGCCTACCGTGACGGGAAGGGACACATCCGCGTGCCCACCCGAGTGCTCCGCCACGTGCAGGGCGCCAAGGGCCCCAAGCCGACCGGGCTGTCGAAGCGCTACGTGTCCGACGCCTTGTGGATCCTGCGCAAGATCATGGCATTCGCCCGAGCCAACGGCCTCTTCCCGCCCGGCTTCGACCCGACCGAGGGACTGGACGCGCCGCTCCCCGACGCCGCGGTCGCCCGAACGCGACGGCCATCCGCCCAGCCCCGCCCGCTCAGCCTGAAAGAGTGCGTCCAGATCGCCTCCCACCTGCACGCCGTCCACCAGCTCGTCTTCTGGCTGCAGCGCATCATGGGGCTGCGGATCTCCGAAGCCTTCGGCCTCCTCGTCTCAGACGTCGTCGACCTCGGCGAGACCGGCATGCTGGCCGTCCAGGGCCAAGGCGGGCGGACCTTCCAGGTGCGCGACGACACCGGGAGCATCGTCGCCGTCGCCCGCAAGGCGACCGCCAAGACCGCAGCGGGCTCCCGGGTGCTCGTCGTGCCCGCCACGCTGATGGAGCTGCTCCGTGTCGCCATCGAGGCGTTCCACACCGACCCCGACACCGGTGAGATCGACTCGACGGCTCGTCTCGTCCCGGGCATCCACCAGTCCAGTACCGGTGGCCAGCTCGGCTACCACCAAGCCCTCGCCGTCGCGGCGGGCAACGAGGATCTTGGCACCGAGCACCTCGGGTTCCGGGTCTCCTCGCACCTGCTGCGTAAGAGCTGCGCCACCGACCTCGCCTGGTCAGCCGGCATCGAGGACAGCGTCCGGCGCCGCTTCATGGGGCATCGGGCCGGCGAGGACGTCTTCGGGCGGATCTACACCTTGGACCACCCCGACGTCGCCCCCCTCGCCAAGGTCGCCGCCCTCCTCGACGACAACATCACCACCCAGATCACGACTCTTCTCACCCCGACCACCCGCACCGTCCACTGGGGGAAGACCAACCCGCTGTGCTTCCGCGCCGATCACGTCGCCGCCGTGCTCGCCGCTGCCGGTTGGCAGGTCGACCCCGGCGACCCCGACGACCCGCTGTGTGACGCCAGCCGGGTCGCAGACGAGCTTCGCATCGCGGCCACCACCGCCCGGCGCTGGATGCGCGACGGCACTATCCCAAGCGTCGTCGCCGACGACGAGCACGGCGTGCCCCGCCGCTACAGCCGTCTGTCAGAGGTCTGGGCCCGCCGGGACCAGCTCGCCGGGGTGGTCCACCTCAGCGACCTCGCCGAGCAGCTCGGCGTCCGCTACGACGAGATCTACCGCACCATGTCCCATCTCGGGCTCCATCCCGATCGCCACCCAAGCACCAATGAGGTCGTCCTCGGGGACCAAGACGTCGAGGCGCTGCGCGCCGAGCACGCCCGGGTCCGCGCGCTGCACTGCCGCGCCATGAAGCTCCCCGCCGCCGCCCGTCAGCTCCACGTGAGCTTCACCACCGCCCGGGTGCTCCTTTCCCGCGGCGAGCTCGAGCTCGATCCCGAGACCGACACGAGCGGCGCCCGCTTCGTCACCCGCACCTCGGTCGAACAGTGCTCGAGCGCGCGCAGCGCGACGACGCGTCGGCGCGTCGAGCCCACCACGACCGTTCCCTTCGCCGAGGTCATGGCCATCACCGGCCTCGGACGGCGGGCCGGCGTCGACCTGGTGCGCCAAGGCGCCCTGGAAGAAGTCCCCGGGCGGCGCTCCACCTGCGAGATCACCACCGCCAGCCTGCAGGCGTGGCGGGCGGGCACCGACGGGGGCACGCATGCCACGGCATAGACCTCGTAGCGCGCTCGGTCGGTGTGAGCACGAGGCCGAATCTCGTTCCCCCGCCCGTCGTGGCGCGCCGCCTATGGTTACTTCTGGTGGCACCCGGACTCGACCTGCTCGACTGGCTCCGTGCCCAGTGCGCCGAGTTCGTGTTCCTACCTGCCGGTGTCTACGTCGAGCAGGGCGAGCACGACTGGCCGCTCGTCGCGACGGGCCCGGCCGACCTCACGACCAAGCTCGACGAAGGCGGCCACCTCGCGGCCCTGCCGAAGGAGTCGGCGGCGCTTGCCAACGTCATCGAGGTGGCCCTCGTCGACTTCCTCCTGGAGCGGCTCGATCGGACCCCTGGGGCGACCGGGCGGCGTGGTGAGGAGCGCAGCTACCCGGACCTCGAGATCGGCGGGGAGGCGTTCGGCGGGACCTTCCATGCTGTGGATATCAAGATGGCCCGTCTCGCCAAGAACAGGACCCATACCCAGTCTCGCTGCACCCTCTACACCGGGAACACCTACTTCAAGTGGCCGACGATCCGCTGGCCGGGCATGTTCCGCCCCTTCGACGACTACGCCTCGCACCTCGACATCGTCGGCGTCTACCGCCTCGACGTCTCCTACCGCGGCCGGGTCCGCGACCTCGAGCTGTTCGTCCACGAGCCGTGGCGCATCGCCTCCAAGGAGCGCTCCTCCACGACCCGCGAGTACCTCGGCGCCGTCGTCGACGTGGCCGCGCTGCGCGAGGGGAGGGGCGAGTTCGATACCGAGGACGCCTTCTACAAGTACTGGCGCGCCTATCCCTTCCGGGTGCCCAAGGCCGTCGAGCGCCAGCTCCAGAAGGCGCTACGCGAGCAGGAGGGACGGTCGTAGTCACACCCTCGCCGTAGGGTCGAGCCCATGTTCGATCTGTGGTCCACCCAGGAGGCGAGCGAACCTGGCAAGATCGACGCTGTGACGGTGCACGGGGTCGCGATCTCCCTCTTCTCGGGCGCGGGCGGCCTCGACCTCGGCGCCGAGCAGGCCGGGTTCCACACCGCGGCAGCCGTCGAGATCAACGACGACGCCGCGGACACGATGGAGAAGAACTTCCCCGGCCTCGCCAGCCCGGTCGTCCGCCGGTCGATCCTCGACACCCCGACCAAGGAGCTGCTCCGAGCGGCCGGGCTCAAGGGCAGGGAGCGGCCCGAGCTGCTCGTCGGCGGCCCGCCGTGCACGCCGTTCTCCAAGTCGGGCTTCTGGCTGGAGTGGAAACGCGCCGGGCTCGACCCCGACGCCAGCCTGCTCCAGAGCTACACCCGCGTCCTCGCCGAGGCCCGGCCCCGTGCCTTCATCTTGGAGAACGTCTACGCGCTCACCTACCGGAACAAGGCCAGTCGCCCTGCCTTCCAGCGGCTCCTCCAGGAGGTCGACGAAGCCGGCTACCACTGCCAGTGGAGGGTCCTCAACGCCGCCGACCACGGCGTCCCCCAGTTGCGCCCCCGCCTCTTCGTCGTCGGCACCCCCAAGGGCACCCCGCTGCCCGACCTGCCCGAGCCCACCCACTCGGGGCAGTGGGAGCGGCGCACGAGCGGCGGGGGTGGGCTCCCGCACGTGACCGCCGGAGAGGCCCTCGCCGGGCTGGTTACCGCCCCCGAGCCCGAGGAGACCGTGCGGGGCCGCTGGGGCCACCTCCTCGCCGACATCCCGCCCGGCGACAACTACCTCTTCTACACGACCGAGCGGGGCCACCCAGACCCGGTCTTCGAATGGCGCAGCCGCTACTGGTCCTTCCTGCTCAAGCTGTCGCCGGATAGGCCGTCGCCCACGATCCAGGCCCAGCCCGGCCCCAACGTGGGCCCCTTCCACTGGGAGAACCGACGCCTAAGGGTCCCCGAGCTGCGCCGGCTGTTCACCTTCCCCGACGACTTCACCTTCGTGGGCCGCAGGTCATCGGTCCAAGCCCAGGTCGGCAACTCGGTTCCCCCGCTGCTCGCCCGCCAGGTCGCCGACTGCGTCGCTCGAGCCATCCGGTAGCAGCGGACATGGCGGAGCGCTGGCGTACCCCGTTCGCCTCCAGCCAGGCGGTGCATGAGAAGATGAGCACCCTCGCCTGGCGCGACACGGCTCCCGAGCTGGCGCTCCGCCGCGTGCTCCACCGGCGCGGGCTGCGCTACCGCGTCCATCGGCGCCCGCTGCCCGACCTCGCCCGACAAGCCGACATCGTCTTCACAGCCGCCAAGGTCGCTGTCTTCGTCGACGGCTGCTTCTGGCACGGCTGCCCGGAGCACGGCCGTCGCGAGCACCGCACCAACGGCTGGTACTGGCCGAAGAAGATAGCTGTCAACCAGAACCGGGACCGCGACACTGACGAGCGGCTCACGGTCGCAGGGTGGACCCCGCTCCGGGTCTGGGAGCACGAGAATCCTGAGGCGGCAGCTGACCGGATCGCGATGATCGTTGAGCTGCGGCGCTCCAGCACCTGAGCGCCGACGGGCCGGCGGCCGCCCGCGAGAGGGCTCAGCCCGACCCGGCGGATCCGTGCCCATCATGAGAGTCACACCCTTCGGCGATAATGGGCCGTTCGACAGTTACCGAGCAGGAGGAGGCTCATGGACCACGATCTCGGGCGGCTGCAGGTGAAACGGGTGATCGTCCATGAGGTGCCCTACCACCTGGCGGCGGGCGCGAGCGCGGAACCTGTGCTGAGCGAGGTGGAGAGCCCGATCGATCAGGAGGTGCGGAACTTCTTCCGGGAGCGGATCGCCGACAACCTTGGCTCTTCTGCCTACGACGTCGAGTTCGACGCTTCGAGCACCTCCCCGATGCCCCGGCTGGTGCTCGATGGCCTGTCGACCACGACCACAACCTTCGTGGAGATGTCCCAGGAGATGGCCCGCCATCTCTGCCTCTGCCAGAAGGGCAACAGCCCCGAGGGGCTGCTCACGGTGTGCGAGGTCGCCGTGGCCAGCCACCGTGGCATCGCAGTGCTGAAGCTCGAACGCGAGCAGGGCGCTCGTGTCGAGCTGGCTGCCACGCCCGGAGGCCGCACGTTCAGCGTCCAGCACCTCCGCGACCTGATGCTGACCGAGCGCACCAAGGTCTTCAAAGTCGGGCTCTTCGTACAGACGGGCGAGGACTTGGCCTCGATCGATGGGGCAGTGTGCGACACGCAGAGGAGCTACGACGGCACTGTGGCCCACTTCTTCTTGGAGCAGTTCCTCGGGTGCCGGCTGCGAGAGAAGCCTGAGCTCACCACCAAGCGTTTCTTCGAATCGACCGAGCGGTTCATCAACGAGGAGGTTGCCGAGCCGGAGAAGAAGGCGCAGTACCAAGTGGCGCTGCTCGCCGAGCTGAACGGGACGCGCGACAAAGTTTCGGTGCGTGCCTTTGCCAACAGCAATCTCGCGGTCGAGGACCGCCAAGCGTTCATGGACGAGATGGATCAGGCGCAGCTGCCCAAGACGAGCTTCGACAAGGACACCCATCTGGTACGGGCACACTTGCGACGGATCCAGATGGCCTTCGAGAGCGGGGTGGCGGTGCTCGCGGCACCGGAGAACATCGGCGAGGAGGTGCAGATCACCAAGCTGGCTAACGGCCAGACCAAGGTGGAGGTCACCGATCGGCTGCGCAAGATGACGGGGCGGACCTGACCATGGCCGTCGCCGACCTCGAGGTGCTCCGCCAGCGCTACCTCGCCGAACGACCGGCGTATGCCGCACTTGCCGACGACGTAGCCGTTCGCCTCCGGGCCGCTACCCGTCAGCGTGGCCTGATCTGCGAAGTGGAGGGCCGTGCGAAGGACGTGGCCAGCTTCTTGAAGAAGGCGCTGCGCAAGGAGTACGCCTCACCGTGGGACGACATCCGCGACAAGGCGGCGGCGCGGGTCGTCACCATCTACGAGTCCCAGGTCGAGGAAGTCGAAGACCTCGTGCGCGAGCTATTTGTCGTGCATCACTACGAGGACAAGCGCCACAGCCTCGCGCCGGACACGCTCAGCTACCTTGGCGTGCACTTCGAGGTCTCACTTCCCCCGAGAGTGGCGGGCACGACAGGCGCCGAAGGACGGCTTTGTGAGATCCAGGTCCATACCCGCGCTCAGAACCTGTGGGCCACGGTGTCCCATGAGCTGCTCTACAAGCCCGCCCAGGCGCCTCCGGGGGAGGTCACCCGCTCGATCTATCGGCTGATGGCGCTGCTCGAACTGTTCGACGGGGAGGTCGGTCGAGGTCGCCAGCAGATCCAGGACCACCCCGGCTACGAGGAGGCGCGAATGCTCGACACGTTGGAACGGCAGTTCTACGCACTGGCGGGGCGGCACGCGGACATCGAGCTGTCCCGCCGCGTGGTCTCGGCCCTCGCCGACGCTCTCAGCTCTGAGGAAGCTGCCGCCTACGAGGCCACCCTGTCGTCCTTCGTAGACAGAAATCGTGAGAAGTTGACGGATATCTTCGCCGAGTACGCCGAGGACGACCGCAACCCATTGCTCTCCCAGCCCGAGTGCCTTCTCGTGTTCGAGCGGCTGAGCGTTGACCCATTCCGGCTCGCTCACATCTGGGACGAGTGCTTGCCGCCACCGCTGCTGCGCTCGCTCTCTGCGGTCTGGGGAGCTCCCATTGACGGATGAGGCGGTTCGCATCCCTCGTCCGGACGACGCTGTCGCTGCTGAACCGGCGAAGCTATCGGCAAGCTCCGACGGCGGCGCACCCAGCGCGACCGTGGTCGTAGCGCCGGGAGTCCGACCCCCACGATGCCTGCTTGGGTTGCAGATCCTCTACCTCGTGCTCCTCGTAGCGCTCGGCTTCGTCTACGTCCAGCAGCCCGCTGTCCACCGGTTCCTCCCGGACCCCGCTGGCCCGGTGCCGCTCGGTGTGCCGTGGTGGGGGGCGTTGGGTGGGATCGCGATCAGCTTCACGGGCATGTTCCTGAAACGCTCGCCGGTGGGAGTCGAGCTACGTGGCCTGGCACGTCGCCCGGCCGTTCCTCGGCGCGATCGTCGGCAGTGTCGGGTTCTTGGTGTTCATTGTCGTCATCAAGACCACCGGGAGCACCGTCAGCACCGCTACGACCACGGGGAAGGACGCGTTCGACCTCGTCGCCTTCCTGGTCGGCTTCCGCGAAGAAGTGTTCCGCCAGCTCCTCAAGCGAGCCACCGACGTCCTGCTTGGAGCAGGTCACCATGAGGATGGAACGTGAGACCGGAGATGGGTCCTGGGCGGCGAGGGGGCGTCCGGCTACCGTGGGTGGGGTGGAGGAGTGTAGGGTGACGACCAGGACGAAGAGCTTCGGGGTAGGAAAGCGTGAGAGCCACGACTCGTCCCCCTATTACGGTCGCGCGCTCGTCGCCGCCCACGAGACGAAGGACCGCCAGACGTCGCAGCCGGCGGTCGCCAACGAGGTGTTCGAGCACTCAGCCGAGCAGATGGCCGAGCTACCGGACGACAGCGTGGCGCTCATGGTGACCTCGCCGCCGTACCACGTCGGGAAGGATTACGACTCCGATGCCTCCTTTGAGGAGTACCTGGCGTTATTGGAGCGGGTGTTCCGCGAGACCTACCGAGTGCTGCAGCCCGGAGGCCGAGCGGTAGTCAACGTGGCGAACCTTGGTCGCCGGCCTTACGTCCCGCTGTCGCACGAGGTCACGGCTCGGATGCTCAAGATCGGGTACTTCATGCGTGCCGAGATCATCTGGCGCAAGGCCAAGGGCGCTGGCGGCAACTGCGCCTGGGGAAGTTGGCGCTCACCTGCCAACCCCGTCATCCGAGACGTGCACGAGTACTGCCTATGCTTCTCGAAGGGCCGCTTCGACCGGGTCGTGAAGGGGACGAGCGACATCTCCGCCGAGGAGTTCATGGCCTCCACCCTGTCGGTGTGGGAGATACCTCCGGAGTCGGCGAAGCGCGTCGGTCATCCGGCTCCCTTCCCGGTCGCACTGCCACGGCGCTTCATCGAGCTCTACACCTTCCGGGACGAGTGGGTCCTTGACCCGTTCATAGGAAGCGGCTCGACTGCCGTTGCGGCGGTGCTCGCCGGCCGCAAGTGGATCGGCTACGAAGTTGACCCGGAGTACTGCGAGATCACGCGAAAGCGAGCGGCAGCTACGGACGCGTCGCTTCCGTTGACACCGTGACTGCCGCAGACGCGAACTTCCAAAAGCGAGCTGGCGAAGAGGGCCGCTTCGCTCAGCAGATGGCCGAACGCGTCCTCGCGGGTGCTGGGTTCACGATCCGAGAGCGAAATCGGCGGCTCAAGCATCTCGGCGTTACCGTCAATTTCATTTGCAGCGACAGCAAGGGTGGCAAGTGGCACTTCGACGTAAGCGGCGCCCTCTCCTCATCGCGAGCCGGGCTCATTCGGACCGACACGATGTGGAAGACGCTTGGCCGGGCGAACGTGCTCTCCGGCGCAGGGATCAAGCGGCTCGTCCTCATCACGACCAACCTTCCAAAGCCGGGATCTGTCGGGGACACCGCGCTGCACAAGGCCAAGGCCACCTTCTTTGACGCTATCGAGATGGTGTCGCCGGCTGGACGGGAACGGCTGCGCACCTATGCCGAGGGTCGCCCACAACAAAGCCCGCTGCCTGGCTTCTGGGATCCGGCGGACGCGTATGGCGCACAGTTGAGACGCGGCGGTACCGCAGGCGCAGACCTGTCGGTGCCTCTGGAGGTGACCGGTGACCCACTGGGCTCGCTCCTGGGCCTTGCTGTGAGCGGGATGCCACACCGGGTGAAGATCTATCTCCCGAGCCAGACGAAGGACGGCAAGCCGATCATCCGCTCTGAGCGAGCCCGAGTTGCTGACCGTGTGAAGTCGATTCTGGGCGCGCTCGCAGGTGGTTGCACCAGTCAGGAAGGAAAGGGTAGTTGGGTGGATCCGTTCACGGGTGTGGTCGACGAGGATGTGGAGATGATCGAGGCATACTCTGCCAACCCTGTCCCAGAAGAGCCTCTTCGTGAGATCGTTGACCTCATCCTCGCAGACCTCGATCAGGCGGCTGCCGCCTTGGTTGTGAACCAACAGATGCTGCACTTTTCGCGCTGATGCCTGGCATCAAGACGGAACTGACCGAGGTCGTCACTGGCCTTGGCATGCTCTGCGATTCGACGCCCGAAGCCGCCGTGAGCCAGCGACCGCCAGAGATGCGCAACGTCGAAGGAGCGCATTGGGAGAGGCTCGAGGAGGCCGTGAAGAACCCCACATACCATAGCGACGTCCGCAGTGCCTGGGAGAACGGGCGGGCCTTCTTTCATGCGAACGACGGATTGCGCGGTCGTCGGCCGATTGCGATCGAATGGAAAGGACCACATCACCCGCCCGGCTACGACTTCCTTCCGGCCGACCTCCGCATCGACCATGTGTTCCTGGTCAGTTGCAAGTACCTTTCGCGGGTTCTTGCCAACCCCTCGCCTGCCCACCTGTTCCAGCGCGCGCTTTCCGTCAGGGGGAACCGCTCGGAGACGGACTGGTTCATGCTCGTCGCCGAAGAGGCATATCGACGCTTCTACGCGTCCGTCCGAGAGGCCCTCCCGACCGTGAGGCTTCCCGCCGACCTGAATGACCTCGCGCCGGCCGACCGCGAGAAGATCAAGGACGCATGCGCTCGGACTTGGCCATACAGTCTCAGCGGCGCCTATGAAGAGTTCTCCGCAACGGTGAGCCACAAGTCCGCGAAGATCTGGAACGACGCGGCCCCTACCTTGGCCGATCGGGAATTGCTCTTGTGGCGGATTTTGCGTTTCAACCCCGCGCCCTACTTCATCCTGGGAAGTGCGCGGTCATCGTCTCTACGTTTGCGCGTCGCCACGCCTTGGGACTGGCGTCAGGAGTTCTCGTTGCGGGACTTCGTCATCGAGCCACAGCTCTCTGCGCAGCCGCGGGTCCGTTGGGTTGCGCAGGTCCTCGACAGGAACCGTGGCGTAACAGTGACCGTCGAAGGCCATGTCGAGGTCCGGTGGAGCCACGGTCGGTTCTGTGGCTTCCCGGAGGCCAAGCTTTATCTAGATTCGCGCCACGAGGATGTTCCAGGCTATTTTCCGCTCAATTGAACAGCGGACTGTGGACTCGTCCATCTTCGCGAGCCTCTTCGCTGAGTTGAGTCCACCAGAGTGGTGTACGAGGGGTAGCCCGACCTGAGGATCCCCCCGACGCGACGACCACCGCATCAAGCTTCAAGTTCCGTCCAAGAACACGAAGGAGAAGATGCGGTGGAAGTCA
>JAJYWG010000251.1:2555-15252 GCA_021791615.1 Actinomycetes bacterium | reverse complement strand
CCTGGCCTGGCGGCGGCGTGAGCCGCCTCACCGGGCCGGGAAGCCCCGTCCGTAAGGGCGGGGAGGAGGTCACCCGCTTCGCCCACGCAAGTTGGGAGTAGGAGGTCACGCCGTCCTGCTCGATGGGGAACCCCATGAAGTCTGACGGCTCCCGGTTGGCCCCGGAGAGAGACTCGACCGAGTACCCCCAGTCGCTCCCGATCGCGTTGACGACGGCCGTCTTGGTGGCCCCGGGCATCCCCCACAGCAGGGTCGGAACGTTGGCCCGGACTCCGGCGGCGAACGCCCGCATCATCGGGCTGGACGGGAGGTTCTTGGTCTGGCGCAGTGTGGTCATGCCACCTACGTCGGAGGCGTGCCCGGTTAGCGCAACCGACGAGGCCGGGCCGCTCCAGTGGTCGGTTGCACGGGCGCCAGCCAGAAAAGCACCACTCTTCGTGCCGGCGTCGGATAGATGCTGCACCTCGATCGAGAGAAGAACGGATGCCGCGCGTCCAGTGCATCGCCAGCGAGCCCAGGAGTCGAAGCGGAGCGGCATCTGTCGGGATAGCCGTCGGAGCGTTCGCCCTCATCGTGGCCGACCTGCCTGGTCTCTCCTCGTGGGTGTGGGCGCCCAAGATGGCCGTCCTGATGGTGATGGGGGCCGCCGGACTCCCGGTGCTCGTCCTGCGGGCGATAGCCGGCCGGAAGTCGACAGCGGGGCCACCGGCGATAGCCGCCCTCGTGTTTGTGGCCGTCGCCGTCGCCGCGACCGCTAGCTCGGGGGCGCTGGTGGCGGCCCTGGTCGGCGCCTACAACCAGGGCACGGGCCTGGTGTTCGTGGTGGCGATCGCCGGGGTCTGGGCACTGGGAACGCTGATCGACGACCGTGGGCGGCCACTCGTCGAGAGGGCCATCGTGGCGGGGGCGGTCGTGAACTCTGTGGTCGCTCTCGCCCAGGTGGCATTCGGCCCGTCGGCCCTCCTGCCGGCGCTCGGAACGCACGCCACCGGGTTCCTCGGCAATCCGGTGTTCCTGGGGGCGGTGTGCGTGGCTGCTCTCGCCCTGCTGGGCGGCAGGTTCGTCGACGACCCACGGCGGTGGGCTGTCTCGGTCGCCCTCATTGGAGCCGGGATCGGGGCCTCGGCGGAGCGCCTGCCCGTCCTGATGATGCTCGGAGTGTTCGCAGCCGAGGGCCTCGTGGCGCTCTGGCGGAGGAGGTCGGGAACTGGCTCTCTTCGGCTGGCTCGCCTCGTCGGGTTCGCCGGGTCGGGGGCGGCAGGGTGGCTGATCGGATCCGTCCTGTACCCGCTCGTCCACGGCGGCGGGGTGACGGGGGCGGGCGCCATTGGCTATGCGGCGCAGTCCACCACCCAGTCGACCTTCGGAGACCGGCTCGACATCTGGCGGGTGGCAGCAACCGCAATCGGGCACCGGCCGCTGATCGGGTATGGACCTGGTCAGTTCTTCGCCGCCACTGTGGGGCGCCTCCCCATCGCTTTCGCCCGCTCGCTCGGGTCGGCCGAATTCTCCGACGCCCACAACATCTTCATCGAGTACGCCACCACCACCGGCCTGTTGGGGCTGGCTGCCCTGGTCGGCTGGCTGGCGCTGGCAGTGCGCCGGCGACGGGGGCGTCTGGTGCTGATGGCGGCCGTCCTTTTGGCGATCGGCCTGGCGGAGCCGCAGAACGTGGCGACGACGCCGCTCATGCTCCTCGGGCTCGGGGCGGCGACGGTCGCCCCGAGCCGGCGCAAGGACGAGGGCGGAGTGCCGGACTGTCCCCCAGGGAGCGAGGTCCCTGGGGGACGAATTGGGCGAGTGGCCGTGTTAGCATGCGGCGGCGCAGCGGCCATGGCCGGGCTGGCGCTGATCGTTGGCGACGTCCAGTACGAGCGGGCGATCTCGCTCTCGGCTGCCGATCACCAGGCGGCGGCGATACGGGCGGCGACGGCGTCCGACCGAGAGCTCTTCGCGTGGCCGGATCCGCAGTCGCTCGTCTCCCAGGCCGAGCTGTCCCGGGTCGCCCCCATCACCCCGGAGTCCACTGCCATGGCGGCAATCGCCGCTGCGGAGGCGGCAAGGCGGGACCCGACGAACCCGTATCTCTGGGGCAGCTTGGCTTCGGCGCAGATCGTGGCCGGCGACCTGGGGGCGGCCGAACGGTCGGCCATGACCGGGCTCCGTCTCGACCCGGCCGAGACGGGCCTCCTCGACTCGCTGGGTTTCATCGCTCTGCGCCGGGGCAACACGGCGGGCGTCGATCACTGGTTCGGGAGATCGCTGGTGGCGAACCCCGACCAGTCACTCGTTCGCTCGATCCTGCGGCACGACTCTGCCGGCGGCTAGGCGGTACGGGGCCGACCGACGCCGGTATCCGACGGCCGGAGCCGGTCGGCCGGCGACCAGTCGGGCCACATCATGTCCATGAGCTTGACGCTGGCCTCGAAGGGGTCACGCCTGGGTCCAACGACCGATGGCGGGGTGAAGCGCGGCGGGGGAGTTGCCCCTTCGGCACACACCAGGAGCGTCCGATGGCGTGGGACGACGAGCCCACCGGGATGGGAGCGTAGCTCGCAGGCGTCGGCGAGCCACGCCATCGAGTCGACAACTCGGAACCCCCACTTCGACGCTGTCCGCAGGCCGGTCACCAGGTCGGATGTCCAGAGGAACAGCAAGGCGGGGGAGGTCCAGGCAACCCGACTGATCACGGGCATCGATCGCTGCCCGCCGGCTGGGGGCGTCACCCCCGACGGATCGGCGACCAGCATCCGAACGCCGGCGACCCCGGACTCCGGGTCCCGGGGCTTGCGTGACCGTGGCTGCTTGCCCGCCATCCAGTTCGCCGCCGACTGGAGGTTGCCCCGCTCCCCCGAGACGACCAGGGAGATGGCCTGGAGCTGGGCCTGCTCGGGGAGGCCAGCGAGTGCATACAACCCGACCAGGTTGTCGCTCAGGCCGTACTTGCGGAGGGTCTCTTGGACCTTGTTGCCGACGTATTCGCCGATTCGGAGGTACATCTGGATCGTGCGCTCGGAGACCCCGGAGACTGCCGCCCGATGGGCGACGAAGTCGTCTCCATCCCACTCAGAGCGGAGTACCGACATCTCGATCGCCACGTCGAGTCGGGTCGTCGGTCGACCTCGATCTCGCTGTGCGGGGCTACCCACGAATGGAACCATGCGTTGTGGCCCGATCCACCCTACGGCAGCGGGGTGCCGTAGGGAACGCCGAACACGGAGACCCGAGTCCACTGCGATCCGGTTGGGGTCAGGAAGTCGGGCGGCTGGGACGCCGCGAATCGGGAGTCGTAGGTGAGTTCGGCCTGGTACCCCGAGAGCAAGACGCCCGTTGAGGACGAGTACGACCCCACGGCGCCCCGGCAGTTCTCGACGAGCGCCCCGTTGACGGTGATGGTGTTGCCGACTGGCGCCGTCAACCAGGTCGGGCTGTAGATCGACCCGGCCGAACCGACGACCGGCCCACCACAGGAGCCTGCATTCCCCGTACCGATCGCCATCATCGCAGCGTCGACCGTGAGATTCCCCGGGAGTGGAGAGGTAGGGGACGTTGGATCTACGCCGAGGAGGATGTCCCCACCCGAGATCAGCCCCGTCATGTCCGTGCAGGTCGATGGGACCGGAACGCCGGCGCCGGCGCAGTTGTAGGTCAGGTCTCCGTCGACGGAGATGTTCCCGGAAGCGGCGATGGTGAGTCCTCCAGAGACCACCCCGTTGACGGAGACCGCCCCGTTGACGAACACCACCCCGGACGGCGGGTAGGGGGTCGGAGATGCCCCTCCGACCGAGATCCCCGTGGCGCTGATGACCAAGGACGTACCTCCCGGTAGCTGGTAGTCAGACGGGGCCTTCTGTTGCAGTGAGGAGAGCGCCGTCGGGACGGGGAGGGGGATCGGGGGCAGCGCCTTCGGAGCAGACGAGAACGAGGGAGAGCCCGTGCACCCTGGCGCCGAGAGGTCGCCCGAGGCAACTGATGGACCTCCCGATGCGTACTCGACCGGGCCGGTGAACTGGGGGTCCCCACAGGTGAGGAAGAACGGGCTGTTGGTATGAAACGGTCCGGCGATCTGGTCCTGGGCGACGGTGGAGCCGCTCTGGCCCTGGTAGGCCGGGTAGAGGCACTCGGCGGTGTTGATCGCCGCCTGGCTGGCACAGATGGAGGGTGGGGTTTGTCCACTGGGGTACGCCTCCGGGGCCATCGCCTCCGAGTTGTCGAACTGCAAGTAGTCGAGGTAGCTGCGGCGGATCAGCAACGACCGATACGCCACGGCGGCACACTCCTGGGTGGACTGGACACCGGTGCACGGCGACACCCCCGCCGCCGTGGTCGCCTGGCCGGGGGCGATGTCGGTCCCGTTCAACGAGGGAGGAGGTCCGTGGATGGCACTGACCTGGACGACCGCCTGCTCCGGGCTGGTGATCTGCCCGCTGGGGTCGACAACCGCCGGAGTGTCCTGGTACGAGAGGTAGTAGCACTCGGCGATCGTCCCGCTCGAAGGGCAGGGAGAGATGGATCCAGAGGGGGAGATGGTCGACCAGCGATCGGCCATGACGGCGGCGCCCCCGTCGGTGAAGAAGTTCGGATCGAGCTCGACCGCGGACATGAGGTCTGCGAACCCGGCGTCCGCCGCCGTACGAGTCAAGGACTCGTTGACGCTGCGGGTCGAGCCCATGACCTCATACCCGACGGAGGCGGTGGTGAGCCCGAGGAGGGTCATGCACACGAGGAAGATGACGAGCGTGGGCAGGAGGGCCTGGCCGCGCTCGTCGCGAGGTCGGCCAGGGTGGAGACGGGTTGGCAAGCGCATGGAGAGGCTCCTTGGTTCTACGGGCCATTGATCGCCACCGAGGACCGCAGGAGGTAGTCGTGCTGGTTGGTGGGGTTCTTCACGGCGATCGTGGCCTGGATGACGGAGACGGCCGAGGGGTCCGAGGATGCCGTTAGGCACTGTCCCGACGGGGCGATGAACTGGAACGGGCCGTCGAGTGCTGTCCCCGAGGCGCAGTGGGCGTTGACGACGTGCTCGGTCCCGTTTTTGTAGGGGTAGTCGGTGTAGGAGAAGTTGAGGTCGATGGTGCCGAGCGGCGGTGGCAGGGCGCTGTTTCCCACGCAATTGGCGAGCGTCGGGTCCGCCTCGCACGAGGTAAGCAGGGCACCCGAGATGCCGGGCCAGCAGTCCGTCGGGTCGCAGGTTGTGTAGGTCGCCGACGACGACGGTGGGTAGGAGAGCAAGTAGACGTTCCCTGCTGTCGGCGACTTCGCATCCGTGTCGACGACGAGGCAGACGAAGCTCGGAGCCGTCGTTGTCTGCGCATTGCTCGCCGGAGCGTAGAAACAGAACCCGCCGGCCCCGATGGCGGCCACTGCCGGCCCCGTCGTGACGATCGTGGGGCACTGGAGGGCGGGGGTGACATAGCTGCCGACCGGGTCGGTGAGGCAGTGTCCCAGCGGCTCGGCGTTCCCCATGTTGGTCTGGAGGCTGGACAGGATCTCCGCCCCCGACGAACTGGACCCGAGGCTCGCCGTGGCGAGGTAGTTGGTCTGGAGGGCGAGGTAGAAGCTGAGAAGAACCCCGAAGAAGATGATCGCCCCGAGGAAGATGGAGGCGAGCGTATCGATCAGGCCAAAGCCGTCCTCATCGCGGGAACGGCTGGCGGCGCCCCGGACGAAGTGGTGGATGGAGCGACGATTCATCCCGACACCGTCCCGCCGACAGGCGGGATCACGACGGTGTTAGACACCCCGCTGCTATTGGTGGTGGTCCAAGAGCCGGGGAGCAGGTACGGGAACCACGCACACCCCCCGGGGTTGACGGCCGGCGGTGTCGAGCCCGATGCCGCCTGATTGAGCGCCGAGACGTAGCTGGCGAGTGCCGACTCCGACATGCCGGATCGCTGGATGGTCGCCCCGCTCGGGGTGGTGAGCGTGCCACCGCCTGGTGTGAGGATGGCGCTGTACGCGTCGCTGGCGTAGGACAGGACGACAGTGGGCACCGGTTCGATAGACGTGTACCCCTGCTGCTGGTAGACCCCACCCGATCCCCGCCACGACACGAAGACGGTCTCCAAGATGGCGGACGGCGTGTCGCTGGCGTAGTCGGCGCAGTTGGCGGTGGAGACGAGCCCAGTCGAAGGAACCCACGACGAGAAGAAGTCCACCCAGTAGGTGAACCCCGCCGACTGGGTGGACCGCGAGAAATCGCCCAGCCCGTCGGGGCACACCGAGGCGAGCGTTGCCGCCGCCGCTGTGGACTCGATCCCAACCGCCGCCCCGCACTGGTTCACGGTCTCCGTCTGGAGGATCCGGCTGGCGACGGCAGCGGCGTTGGACCGCTCGGTGGCGGTGAGCGTGTCGGAGGCATACGAGCTGACCGTGGTGACGAGGATGACGCCGAGGAGGATCATCGCCATGAGGGCGACGATCGTGGTGATGATGCCCTGGCCCTCTTCGTCGAAGTGACGTCTAGGCATGATCCGCCACCGCTCCGGTTCCCTTGCGGCTAACCCGACTCCTCGCCGTGTTGACCTGCTCGGCAAAGTGCTCCGGCTGGTTGGCGAAGCTCTTCGCCATGTCGAAGTCGACCTCCCCCTCGACGACCAGCTCGGCGAGGGAGTGGTCCATCAGGTGTTGGCCGTCCACCCGGGCCGAGAGCTGCTGGCCGATGGAGTTGTTCTCCGGGTTGATGATGGTGTGCCGGTTGGAGTCGCTGACCACCATGACCTCGGTCGCCACCCGGCGCGTGCCCGGCTGAGTGGCCGGTACCAGCTTTTGGCAGATGATCGACACCAGCGTCGAGGCGAGCTGGACCCGGATCTGGCCCTGCTGCTCGGCCGGGTACGCCCCGACCATCCGGTCGATCGCCTGGGTGGTGGATCCGGCGTGCAGGGTGGAGAACACCAGGTGCCCGGTCTCCGCCGCCCGGATGGCAGCCTCGATGGTCTCGAAGTCCCTCATCTCGCCGACCAGGATGACGTCGGGGTCCTCCCGGAGGGCCGCCCGCAGCCCGGCCGCGTAGCTCTCGGTGTCGTGTCCGATCTCCCGCTGGGCGACCAGCGACCGCTTGTTGGTGTAGACGTACTCGATCGGGTCCTCCAGGGTCAGGATGTTCTCCTGGCGGGTCTGGTTGATGATGTCGATCATCGAGGCGAGCGTCGTCGACTTCCCGGATCCGGTGACCCCCGACACGATGATGATCCCCGCCCGGCGCTCGGAGAGGCCGGCGATGATGGGGGGCAGCCGCAGGCTGTCGAAGCTGGGCACGTCGGCGGAGATGAGCCGCAGGACGGCCCCGAAGTTGGAACGCTGCCGGAAGACGTTCACCCGGAAATGGGTTCCGTGGTAGCTCATCGAGCTGTCGTGGTCGGATAGCCCCTCGGGTGGGAGCCGACCGAGCAGGTACTCGACGACCTTGTCCATGTCGTCGGCAGAGAGGATCGGGGTGTCGGGGATCGGGGCAAGCACCCCGGAGACGCGGAACGAGGGTGGAGCACCGACCCGGAGGTGGAGGTCGGATGCCCGCTGGTCGATGGCCGCCTGGATGAACCCCTCGATCGGGGGGAGCGAGCTGGACTCGGCGAGGAGGTCGAAGGCGGCGGCCTGGAGCTCGGTGAAACGAGCGGTGGAGACCCGCCGGGAGTCGACCGGCATCCCGACGGCCCGGGCGAGCGACGCCTCGTCGGCAGGCGACGGGCGGTGGTCCCAGGCGGCAATCAGGCGGCCGTCGACCACGTCCACCCCGATCGCCGCACCACCGTCGGCCGACCAGGACGGGGGGATCATTCTCGCCGCCCGTCGGGTCAGGGCGACGTCGCAGGGGAGCTCGTCGTTCGCCGGCACGAACATCTCGGGGTCGGGGAAGATCGTGTCCACCACGTCGTCGATGGCTACCGTCCCACCGGAGCTGGATTCTCCCCACTCCGGCACCGCTGTAGGCGGCACGTCGTCAGGACCCGAGGGCCGTCGGGCGATCCTCGACCGGAAGCCGGCAACATCGTCGATGAGGGCGTAGGTGGTCTCTGGTTCGGTCATTCAACTTCCTCCCGAGGTAGCGGCCTTGGACATCACGCCGATGAGCTGGTACTGCGGGGCGACGAGGGCGATGACGACGACACCGACGATCACCATGACCACCAGGAGGACGAGGGGCTGGACGGTCTGCTGGAACGACTCGGTGGCCGTCTTCAGCTCGGACCCGGTGCGCTGGACGTACTTGCGGAGCGTGGCGACCAGGTTCCCCGACTCTTCCCCGTTCTGGATCGAGTCGGAGAACAGGGATGGGAAGACTCCGACCCGTCGGATGGCCTCAGAGATTGGAATCGCGTCGTCTCGCATGATGTCCGAGACCCGCCGAGCCGATTCCCGATAGAACATGTTGCCGCAGGTGTCGGCGGCGAAGTAGAGCGACTCGAAGATGTTGATGTTGGCTGACATCATCCCCGAGAGGGTCGAGGTGAGCCGGTACATGGCCGACTTGGACAGCAGCTCGCCGACCCTGGGCACCTTCAACATCCAGGTGTCGATCTTGTACCGGCTCTTCGGGTTGGAGAGTGCGGTGCGGGAGATCGCGAGGAGTGCGACCAGCAAGACCAGCATCACGTACCAATACTTGACAGCCGGGTTGTAGACGTCGAGGAGCATCACGGTCGGAAGCGGCAACTTCCCGCCGAACGCGGTGAACATGGTCGAATAGACAGGAAGGACCAGAGAGACGAGGGCGATGGTCACGACCACCGTGAACACGAGCAACATCGCCGGGTTGATGAGCGCCGAGGCCACCTTGCGGCCGGCCTCGTCCCGGTCGGCCAGGAGCTCGGCCGCGTGGTCCATCTCCTCGGCGAGCCGTCCGGACTTGAACCCGGCGGCAAAGAGAGCGCAGAACAGCTTCCCGAACACGTCTTCGTGCGCCCAGAAGGCATCGGGGAGGTTGGTGTTCTCGGCCGTGCGCAGCCGACGGTTGACGTCGTCGAGGGCGTCCCCGAGGGGGGTCCCGGTCCGTTGTGCCGCCAGGCGAGAGAGGGTCCGGGCCAGGTCGATGCCGGACGCCAGGCGGGTGGCGAGGTCGGAGGCGAGCTGGGACACCGCGGCCGGCTTGACCTTCTTGCGGCCGATGCGCAGGTCCCTCGACATGGTGGATGGTCCGACCTGCTCCTCGATGGACACGAGGATCGACCCGTCGGCCTCGATCAGGGTGCGGACGCCGAACTCGTCGTCGGCCTCGACGACCCGCTCGGATCGCTGGTTGGAGGGGTTCAGTGTGGTGGCCAGGTAGGTGGGCATCTCAGATTGCTCCCGTGAACGTGAGGTACTCGGACATGGACGTGACCCCGGATCGGACCTTTTCGAGGGCATCTGCGGACATGGGGACCATCCCCTGCTCGATGGCGATGCGGGCGATGGTCGACTCGGAGGACTGGGCGACGATCGCGTCCCGGATGGCGTCGTTGACGACGAGCGCCTCCGCCACCGGCGTCCTGCCGGTGAAGCCGAGGTTGTTGCAGCGGGAACACCCGTTCTTCTTCGGGGAGAACAGCGTCTCCGGTCGACCACGGTCCCCCCAGTCGACTTGGTCGTAGGGTGCGTCGTCGCGGAGGCGACAGGCGGTACAGAGCTTGCGGATGAGCCGCTGGTTGATGACCCCGACGAGGCCGGAGGAGATCGCGTACCCCTCCACCCCCATCTGGATGAGGCGGGGGGCGGCGCCGGCCGCCGTGTTGGTGTGGATGGTGGAGAGTACGAGGTGGCCGGTCTGGGCGGCCTGGATGGCGGTCTCAGCCGTCTCTGCGTCCCGGATCTCCCCGACCAGCATGATGTCCGGGTCGGCCCGCAGGAACCGGGAGAGCACCGACCCGAACGTGAGCCCGATTGCCGCGTTGACCGCCACCTGGTGGATGCCGGGCATGGTGATCTCGACGGGGTCCTCGACCGTCAGGATGTTGTTCTTGCCGTCGTTCATCCCGTCCAGCACGGCGTAGAGGGTTGTGGTCTTCCCGGACCCGGTCGGCCCGGCGACCAGAAGGATCCCGTAGTTCGATCGGAGGATGGTGCTGAGAGCCGTGGACACCGCCGGCGAGAGCCCGAGCGCCTCGGTGCGGATCACCCCCTGGGTCTTGTCCACGATCCTCAGGGTCACCTTCTCCAGGCCGTACTGGCCAGGGATGAAGCTGGCCCGCATCTCCAGCTCCCGGCCGTTCGGGAGCCGATGGGGGATCACCCCGTCTTGGGGAAGCCGCTGCTCGACGAGGTTGACGTGGGCGAGCTGCTTGAGAGCCTGGACGACCTGCTGTGCCAGTCGGCGAGGATGCCTGCCAATGTCGGACAGCACCCCGTCGACCCGCATGGAGATCTGGAGCTGGTTGCCGGTCGGGGTGAAGTGGATGTCCGACGCACGGGAGGCGACCGCCTGCTCGAACAGGGAGTTGATGAGCTGGAGGTGCGGTCCTTCGACGACCACCTCGGCGAGTGTCGTGTCGATGGAGTCCTCGTCGGACTTCTGTGCCGCCCGATTGGCGGCGGCCGACACCTCGGCGGCGGCGGCGCTCCGCTCGACGGCCCGGATTGCCGCCTCGATGGACTCCCGGTCGACGACGACGACCTCGACGTTGCTCGTCCCGAACCGTCCGACGATCGCGTCCTTGGTCGCGAGGTCGTTCGGGTCGACGACCGCCACCTTCTTGCGGCTGCCGTTGGCGTGCAGGGGCACCAGGAGGCGGGCCAGAGCGAGCTGGGTCCCCATCTCGATCAACGCCTCCCGGTCGACCTGGCCCCCATCGAAATCGAACGGCTTACGACCTGCGGCCCCGGGAACGAGCTCCCCGATGTCGTCGAACGTCCAGCCGGCCACGAGGAGGGCCGTGATCGGCCGTCGGCCCAGCCACCACCCTTCGGCGACCACCACGGCGACCTGGTCGAGCAGTGCGGCGTTCCCGTCTCCCGACAGCATCCCGATAGCGACGGGGTCGTCGAACAGTCCGGCCGGCAACGACCGGATCCTCGCGGCTACGGCCGGATCTATCGGAGTGGCTGGGGCTGTGAGCACGGCTGGGGCTGCGGGCATGGTGATTGGCCTATGACCGGTAGTAGAGGTCGGCTTGGATCTGGACCGTCAACGTCCCGGTGGTCGAGAACTGGTAGGTCAGGCCCCCGATCGTCGTGATGCGGGTGGCGTGGACGAGGGCTGACGTGAACTGCTGGGCGGCGGCAAACGTCCCGTTGACGGCGATGTTGACGGGGACTGCGGTGATCCCGTTCTGGGAGACGTCGTTCTTCGTGTCCGGGGCAGCGGAGACCAGGGTGACCCCGGACGCCGCCGCGGTGGAGGCGAGCTGGGAGATGAGTCCGCTCAGGTCCGAAGTGGTGGGGACCTGGCCCTGGAGGGCGGCGATCTCCGCCTTCACCTTCGGGAATTCCGCCCGGATGGCTTCGGCCGCCTGGGTCTGGGTCTGGACCGTGGCGGTCTGGCTGCGGACGCTGGCGGCCTGGGAGTCGATCGACGACTGCTTGCCGAGCACGTAGTTGCCGATCAGGACGAGGCAGATGACGGCCAGGAGAGACCAGATGATGACGTTCTGCTTGGACGCTTTCACGGCTTCCCCCCGTTCGGACTGGCGAGCGACTGCATGAACGCCAGGCTGCCGGTCAGGTTGAGCGACACGGCGACGCCGCCTCCACTGCCGGCCTGACTGGAGGCGTCGGAGATGGACGAGACCTCGACGACGAACCCGACGGCCTTCAACGACGCGACCCAACCGGACACCGGGGCGAAGCTGCTCGTGCCAGGAAGCGATCCGTCAATGGCAATGGTGGTCGCCCCAGCGAGCGTGGAGATGCCGATGGACGAGAATGTTGCTCCTGGCGGCGAGGCGGCGATGATCTTGGTGACCACCACGCTCCAGTCGACGCTGTTCGCCGAGGCCGCAGCAGCAGCGGCCCTCCCGGTGGACAGCTCGTTGGACGCCGCCACGTAGGGCGCCAACTGCTGGTAGGTGACGTTCGCCGTGGTGAGGCCGACCTTGGCGGCGGAGAGGTTGCTGTCGGCCAGCACGATGGGGGCGGCACCGAGGGCGACGAGGGCGAGCACCGCAGCGACGAGGGCTGCGATCTTGCGGCGCTTGACGGTCGCCCGGTGCCTCTCTCGCTTCTTGCTTTCGAGCCCGCGGTCCAGCAGGGCGGCCGAGGTGGGGATCGTCCCCGCCAGGGCGGCCATCACTGCTACGTGCGAAGCCCCGTCCTCGTCGAGGGGGATCGACGTCCGGTCCAGGGCGACGGCGATGCCGGCACGACGGGCTACCAGCCCCGCCTGGGTGGCGATGGCGTGCTCGACCTCCTCGCTGGGGAGGCGCACCCCCATCCCGGAGACGTGCACCGAGTCGGGGAGCTCCATCCCGCCCTTGGCCCATGCGTTCGCCGACTGGCGGACCGAGAACGCCAGTCGGTCGATGTAGTCCTGGACCACCTTCCCCGCATCGCCGGTCGGCATGACGTTGGAGAGGGCGATCCGGGAGACGACTTCGGCCGGGTTCTCGGGAGCAAGGTGGAGTGCGTCGATGAGGTTCTGGGCGAGCAGCTCCAGGCCGCCGGAGTCCAGGTAGCGGAACTGGACCGGGTAGCCACCGTCGACCAGCGCCAGGGTCGCCGCAGACCAGCGGATCGAAAGGTGGAGGCCGTCCTCCGCCCAGATCAGCGGGAGGGTCGTCACCGA
>JAJYWG010000251.1:0-2545 GCA_021791615.1 Actinomycetes bacterium | reverse complement strand
GTCACCGACACTTGCCCCATCCCCCCGAGCGGGTCCCAGATTGCCGCAACGGCGGCAGCGTCGACGGACGCAACCGCATAGGGGTCTTCTGCACCTGCCCCGTCGGGGGTGATGGCGATCGCCGAGACGAGGTGGTCGGAGAGCGTGGTCCCGAGCTCGGCCGCCGCCTTGTTGGCGAGGACGGGGGCTAGGAGGTCCCCGGTGACCTTCCGGTCGATGCGCATACGCCGGCACTGGACGCCAGGCCCCGACCATACGATCGAGATGTCTCCGGTCGGGTGGGCGGTTTCCCGCCATCGGCGGACCGCTTCGGAGATCGAGTCCTCGTAGAGCGTCCCGTAGTCGACGACCCGGATGTCGTCGATCGTGCACCAGCGGACGAAGGTGCCGTCGACCTCGACGGCATGCGTGAGCCCGGTCTTTGCCGGACGGCGGATGGTGAGCTTGGCACGGCTGAGTTGTGCGAGGTCCACGATGGCTACCATGCGTCGGGTGGTCCGGCTAGTCCCGAGCCGGCCGGGCCTCGGCTGCAACGGCCTCGACGAAATTGGTCTCCAGTTCGGCCATCTGCTCGTTCTCCAGCCGTCGGGCGTCGGTGTCCCAGCCACCGGCCATCGCCGCCTCGAACTGGTCCCGGTCGATCGCCCCGTGGAACACCGGGATGGGGAGGCGGAAGAGCGTCCTGGCGGCCTCGGCCGACAGGCGCCACGCCACGATGGCGGCGATCGGTTGATGCCCAACCAACCCAGCGGCCTGGTGGGCAGCGACGGGGGTGTCGACGACCATCACGACCTTGGTGCCGTAGTGCCCCGACGAGTCGGGCCGCGGCATCTTCGGGGTCAGTTCCAGGCCCAGGTGTCGAGCGACGATGGCCGCCTGCTCCTCCGGCTTGGCATACACCTGGAGCCGCGCCTGCGGGGGACTCGCCCCATCCTCGTTGGACATCGGCTATGCGACCGAGAGCTCGGGAGACATGAACCTCGTCGGGTCGCCCAGGGAGAGGAGCTGGGCGACCCGACGAGCATCGGACTGCGACAGCGGAGTCCCGGTCTCCACGGCGTGCCGGGTGGCGCTCGCCAGGTCGGGTGGGAGCTGGTCGAGCATGGCCTCGATCCGCTCCTCCTCGTCGGACTCGACGAGTGGGTCGATGGGGGAGAACAGCCGGTCGACCGGAAGGTAGAGGAACCACTCGATCGGCACCGACATCATCCGGCGCTTCCCGGTGCGACCGATCTCGGCCCGGACCGCCTCTGCCCGGACCACCCGGACCCGCTTGCGGAGGTGGGCTGGCCACGACTGTGGATCGGCGAAGTCGAGGTTTTCCAGCGAGCCCAGGACCGCCATCCAGATCAGGTGACCGACTTCGTCGACGCACAGGGCCGGCAGGCTGGAGGCGATGCGCCTGGCCTGGGACTCCACCCACGGCCGGAGCGCCAGGCAGAGGTCGTTGTCGACGTCCTCGCCCTCCAGCGCCCGACGACAGAGTGGGGCGAGGACGTCGACTTGGAACGTCGGCGAGTAGGGGTCGAGCAAGTCCTGGTTCGGCATCGACGAAGACCATGCGTCGGGTCACCTGGACTGGCCAGCGACGGAGACCCGGTCCTTCACGGCCGGGAGGAGGAGCGCCATCACGTCTCCTTGACGGGTGGTGGGCACTTCACGAGGCATTGACGACTCCTTCTGGTTGGTGCGACCATCCCCAGCCATCGGAGCGCTGGACGACGATGCAGTGGCGGTGGTCGACCCCTTGGACCTTCCCGGTGCTGGTGGAGATGTTGAATCTGCCGGACGAGCGCACGGCCACTCGGCCGACGTGGATGCCTGCGTACTTGCCGGCGGGGACGTTGGCCCGGACGAGGTCGCCGGTCTGGAATCCGTGGACGGCCTTGGTCCGAGGGAGTCGGAGTCGTGGGAATCCAGAGCTGTCTGGCTTGGTCCTGGCGTAGGTGCCCCGCCCGGTGGACTTGGCCACGATCACCCGGTCCGGGTAGCTGACCACCCCGGAGATGTCGCCGACGCAGAGGGCGTCGAGCGAGTGGGTCTTCGGCACGCAGAACCGGGTCCGGTTCCACTTGGTCTTGCCGCCCGAGCCGGTGGTGACCGGCAGGCCGGTACCGCACAACTTCCGATGAAGTGCCCACCGGGTGGCGTTGACAGCAGCAGCGTCCTTGAGTGGGGCCTTGGACTGGGCCAGGACTCGATTGACGATCGGCCGGGCCACCCTCTCCCCGCACTTCGCCACCAACCAGGTGGTGAGGTCCTGGCTGCCCTTGCTCTGGTTGCAGGGGATGCAGGCGAGTGCGAGGTTGGAGATCCGGTTGGAACCACCAGCGGCCCTCGGGTGGATGTGGTCGAGGTTGAGCGGGGTATTGGTGGCTCCGCAGTAGGCACAGGTCCGGTTCCACTTAGCCAACAGGTACTCACGAGTCTCGTACCCGGCCAGGGTGCCCTGCCGGTACTCGGCACCCGTGATCTCCGGGTTCTCCATCTTCGCCATGTCGAAACGCACCAGCTCTTGGGCGACGCCGGCGACCGGTGCCCACTG
>JAJYWG010000084.1 GCA_021791615.1 Actinomycetes bacterium | reverse complement strand
GCGGCACCTCCTCGCTCCGTTCCTGGTCAAGCGGCAGGCGGTGTGGACTGGGGACGCTTATCGCGTGGGTGATCGCTTGGACACGGCACGTTCGACCAGCTCAGACACTTCTGTGAAGACCATACCATTAAGTCTGTTTCTTCGCGCCCTTCTGCCTATGCACAACGCCGTGACCAGCAAGTTCGCTTTGGGCCTCCACTCGGAGATCGAGTTTCTCGGGCGTTGATCAACTTCTGCCCACGCTGCCTATGCAGGGTGGGCACCGTGGAGACGGCCGGCACGCTGGCGGTTCGCGGCAGACTTGTGGGTGCCGAAAATATCATCCACCGCCGGCGAGCTGCGGTTCTGGCTTGGCGTTGGATATCGCCAGCCAGCGCGGTATCCTAGACAAGGTATGTTGTCAAGATGCGCATCGGCCAACCGGCCTGGAAGCATGGCGTCAGCGAAGAAGACATCCGTCATGCCGTCCGCAACGCCATGCGGCGGATCGACCTCGGCGAAGATCTCACCATGCTGATAGGACCGGCAGCTGATGGGTCGTTGCTTGAGATCGGGGTCTTGGATCTCGAGGGCGAGGATCCGGTTGTCATCCACGCCATGGAGCTGAGCGCCAAGTTCTACCTGTTCCTCAGATGAAAAGGCGATGGACATGAAGCACACCGACGAAGAGATCGAGCGAGCTGCCGAGCGATTCCGCTTGCTGACCGAGGCTCTGGACCCCGCGGTCACCCAGGTGGACGACCTGAGCGACCTCCGGGCGGTGGCGATGGCGGCCGCGGCAACTCGCCGAGACGAGGCTCGGCTGCGGGAGTCCGTCCAGACGGCCCGGGCGCACGGGAGGTCCTGGAACCACATCGCCGCCGCTCTCGGGGTCTCCCGCCAAGCGGCTCGCCAGCGCTTCAGCCGGGCGGAGACCACCCAGACGCGGTAGGGGGATCAGAGGCGCGAGGAGACGGCTCGAGCAGGTCGAGTTGCTCGGGGCATCGCTGGCCGGTGCCGGGTAGTTGAGTGAGTATGGAACGGCCGGCCCGATCCGCATATGACGTGGGTTGCCCGCCCAGCTGAGCGGGCCGAGCCCGTGGGTGCCGAGAACTTCGTCCGCCCAGCTCAGGCCACCAGCCGGTACTCGTGGATGAGGCCGCCGAGGCGGTCGGTTCTTCGTAGCGTGGCAGGGTCGATGTCGTCGATTGGCGCCGGCAGCGAGTCGGGAGCGGCGGGCGAACGTTGGCTGAGAGATCGGTGCGGACGGTGCGCGTTGTAATGCTCGACGTACTCGGCAAGGACTGACTCCAGGTGGCGGCGGCCGAGGATGAGCGTGCGGTCAAGACACTCGCGCCGGATGGTGCCCACGACACGCTCGCAGATGGCGTTCGCCCGGGGTGCTCGGACCGGGCTCTTGATGATCCTGGTGCCCTCCGCGGCGAAGACGGCGTCGAAGGAGGCGGTGAACTTGGCGTCGCGATCGCGGATGAGGAACGTGAGCGTGTTCGCCTGGTTGGCGAACTCCATCGAGAGGTTGCGGGCCTGCTGGGTCACCCACACGGCCACCGGGTTGGCCGTGATCCCGGCGATGCGCACGAGACGGCTGCCGTGGTGGATCGAGATGAGCACGTAGAGTCGGCGGAGGAGCACCGTGTCGACGTCGCAAGTCACACGCCATCAGGCCCTCCACCCGCGCAGCGAGGAACTCCGCCCAGGTCGGTCCCAATCGCCGCGGCGACGGGTCGATGCCGTGGCGTTTCAGTATCGCCTAGACGCTGGATGGGGCGATCGTGATGCCCATGGTGGCGAGCTCGCCGTGGATGCGGCGATAGCCCCAGGTCGGGTTCTCCTTGGCCAACCGGAGTACCAGCGCGGTAGTCCCGTTGGCGAGAGAAGGTCGACCGGGACGGCCATGCGGGTAGGTCCAGCGCTCGGAGAGGAGATCACGATGCCAGCGCAGCAGGACCACCGGTTGGACGAAGAAGCGCCCGAGTCGTCGGCGTGGGAGCAACCGCGCCAGCCCGGCCAGCACCGCTCGATCTGCAGGCTCGAGCGCCGTTCGCTGCACTTGGCGTCCGATGACTGCCACCTCGTGGCGCAGCATCACGACCTCGATCGCGAGATCCGCGTCGCCGCGACCGACGAGCCGGGTGAGCTGACGTACGCGGCAGGACGCCCGGTAGAGGAACGAGAGGGTCATCGGTGGATGCTCTCTGCTCCGGGCCCAACCGTCAAAGTCCAGCACACAGGCAGTGGATGACGTTCTCGGCACCAACACGGGTTCTCGGACCCTACGAGGTTGGCGGATTCCACGTCGCGGATCGTGGCCTGTCTGGGACACCTTTATACCCCTATAGGGTATAGGACAGGTAGGGAAAGGAGCCGATCATGGGCCAGACGACCACTTTCAAGGTCCCGGCGATGACGTGCAATCACTGCAAGCTCGCGGTAGCGACTGCGCTCTCAGCCGTTCAGGGAGTGGGGGAAGTGGAGGTCGACCTCGACACCAAGTTGGTCACCGTCGCCGGCACAAACCTCGATCACCGCCAACTCCGTGCGGCCATCGAACAGGCCGGCTACGCGGCGGCGTAATGACGATGGCTGCGGGGTCGAAGACGGCAGCTCCCGAGCTGCACGAACACGTCGACCTGGCGATCACCGGCATGACCTGCGCCTCGTGCGCGGCGCGCGTCGAGAAGCGCCTCAACAAGCTCGAGGGCGTCACGGCTACGGTCAATTTCGCGAGCGAGCACGCCGCGATCGACTACAGCCCACAGAGCGTAAGCCTCGAGGACCTGATCGGCGAAGTCGAGGGCGCCGGCTACGGGGCCATGCTGCCTGAGGAAGTCATCGACGAAGATTCGGCTCGCCCCTACCGTCGACGGCTCGTCCTGGCAGTGGTGCTCACCGTCCCCTTGCTTCTCTGGTCGTGGGTCCCGGCATCACGACCGTCCAATTGGCAGTGGATCTCTCTCGTGCTCGCCACCCTGGTTGTGTTCTATGCCGGCTGGCCTTTCCACAGAGCGGCCGTGGCAAATGCCCGACATGGGGTCACGACCATGGACACCCTCATCTCGCTTGGCACGCTCGCCGCATGGACCTGGTCGGCAATCGTCCTGTTCGGGGGGATCGCGACCAACGTCTACTTTGACACCGCCGCAAGCATCACCGCGCTGATCCTCCTCGGCCGCTACTTGGAGACGAACGCCAAGCACCGCTCGGGCGAGGCTATCCGCAAGCTCTTGGAGCTCGGTGCCAAAGAAGTCCGAGTGCTCCACGACGGTGTCGAAGTGCTCGTGCCGATCGAACGGCTTGCCGTGGGCGATCATTTCGTCGTTCGACCAGGAGAGAAAGTTGCGACCGACGGCATCGTGGAAACCGGCACCTCGGCCGTCGATCAGTCAATGCTCACCGGCGAGTCGCTGCCAGTCGACGTCGGTCCTGGTGATGCTGTGGCTGGAGCCACCGTCAACACCTCTGGCCGCCTGGTCGTCAGAGCCACCCGGGTCGGGTCCTCCACCGCGCTCGCCCAGATCACCCAGCTCGTCGCCGACGCCCAGGCCGGCAAGGCCCCGGTCCAAGGCCTGGCTGACCGAGTCTCGGCGGTGTTCGTCCCAGTTGTCATCACCATCTCTGCTCTGACCCTTGTGGGATGGCTCCTGATCGGCGGGGTGGCCGCGACCGCCGCGTTCACTGCCGCGGTGGCAGTCATCGTCATCGCGTGCCCATGTGCTCTCGGCCTCGCCACCCCGACGGCCCTCATGGTCGGCACCGGTCGCGGCGCGGCGCTGGGTATCGTCATCAAGGGACCCGAGGTTCTCGAGCACACTCGCCAGGTCACCACGATCGTCTTGGACAAGACCGGCACGCTCACCGAAGGCAGAATGGAGGTCACCGCACTCGTGCCCGCCGACGGAGTCGCAGACGACGAGCTGATCCGCCTTGCGGCCGGCGCGGAGGATGCGAGCGAGCACCCGATCGCCCGGGCCATCGCCGCCTACGGGCATGAGCACCTCGGCTCACTGCCACCGGTCGAATCGTTCTCAGCTCGAGCGGGGCTCGGTGTCGAGGCGGTCGTCGACGACCAAGCCGTCGTGGTCGGGCGCCCGAGCCTCCTCGCCGACTGGGACTTGCACCTCACTGAAGACCTCCGCGGCACTGTGGCTCGCCTCGAGGCTGCAGGATCGACCGCGGTCGTGGTCGCCGCCGATGGCCAAGTGAAGGGAGTCGTGGCAGTGGCCGATCGCATCAAGCCGACCAGCCGCCAGGCTGTAGCCGAGTTGCGGGCGCTCGGGCTCACTCCAGTGATGCTCACCGGAGACAGCGAGGCGAGCGCCCGTGCGGTGGCCGCCGAGGTCGGGATCGACCGAGTCCTGGCCGGGGTACTGCCGGACGACAAGGCGGCTGAGATCGCCCGGCTCCAAGAGTCCGGAGAGGTGGTCGCCATGGTCGGCGACGGCGTGAACGATGCTCCCGCCCTCGCCCGAGCCGACCTCGGGCTCTCCATCGGGACCGGCGCCGACATCGCGATCGAGGCCTCCGACATCACGCTCGTGGCCGGAGACCTACGGGCCGCAGGCGACGCCATCAGGCTTTCTCGCCGGACGCTGTCGACGATCAAAGGCAATCTCGCCTGGGCCTTCGGCTACAACGTCGTCGCCGTACCTCTGGCGATTGCCGGAATCGTCAACCCGATCATTGCCGCTGCAGCGATGGCCTCTTCCAGCGTCTTCGTCGTCACCAACTCGCTTCGCCTGCGCCGATTTCGCTCGACTGAGCACTCAACTGAGGAGGTCAGATGACTGAGGTCGCGCCCGACATGCCAAGTTCGGACCAACGCTATGGCTACGTGGTCGCCAACGACAAGGCCGCGCTCATCAAGCGGATGCGCCGCATCGAAGGGCAGGCGCGGGGCATCGAGAAGATGATCACCGAGGACCGCTACTGCATCGACATCCTCACCCAGATCGCTGCGGCGGCGACGGCTCTCGAGACGGTAGCCGGGATCCTCCTTGACGACCACGTCAACCACTGCCTCCGTCACGCACTTTCGTCAGGCGATGACGCCGTGGCCACCGAGAAAATAACGGAGCTCCTCGAAGCCGTCCACCGCTTCACCCGCACCCGATGACACGGCGTGTCGAAAGTCACCGGAACAGCGGTCTCCGGCTTCGGGGAGCCGGCGGAACGCGAATGAACGGAGTGCTACTCCTCCGTACCGGCGTCGCCGATCCTGCTGGGGTCGGGTCCCGAGGGATGCTGGGCCACTGAGCGCGCATGCCGGTCGGTGAGCACAGCTCGGAGCACCACCTCGGCGGCGGCCAGCTCCTCGGCACGGACTCGCATCGACAGGTCGCGGTTGAGGCGTTCGATCACGACGACGATCGCTCGGGCGTACGCCTGGCCTTGTTCGGTGAGGATCAAGTTGACCTGGCGAGCGTCCTCCGAGTCTCGTGCAGTGGTGGCCAATCCCCGGCGCTCCAAGCCATTGGCTACCTTGCGGGCTGCCTGCCGGGTCACTCCGAGCGCATCACCGAGTCGTCCGATCGACATCGGCCCGCGCTGGAGCACCCGCAACGCCAGCGCATCACTCCGGCGGTAGTCCTCGTGCCCCAGAGCGTGCAGCTCGCCTGCCATGCGAGTCAGCCAGCTCTGTCGTGCAAGAGCCAAGAGGTCGCCAAACCTGTACGCGGAGCTTGAAATACCAGCCATCCAACTCTATGCTACCAACTATGCAACTAGGTTGCCTAGTCTGGAGCAAGATCGCTTCTTCGTACGGAGCACTCGCTGTCGCGACGTGCGTGACCGTGTCGGCGCTGGCCGGAGGGTGTGGGACCGGGCAGTCCTCCGTTGCGACCGCGGCTGGCCGGTCAGGGGGCTCCCCGACGGTCTGGCTCTGCCGGCCAGGCCAGGCTGACGACCCGTGTACCTCCCCGCTCACAGCCACCGTCGTGCCCGGCAACGGGTCGAGGACGGTCGAAGATGCCCACCTTGACGCGGCTTCGAAGTTCGACTGCTTCTACGTCTACCCGACGGTGAGCACGCAGCCGTCGGACAACGCGACGCTTCGGGTCCAAACCGCCGACAAGCAAGTTGCGATGCTCCAGGCTTCCCGGTTCTCCCAAGTCTGCCGGGTGTGGGCGCCGATGTACCGGCAACGGACCTCGGCGTCGTTGGCCAAGGGACTCGGCGCTGATCCACAGGCCGACGACGTCGCGTACGCGAGCTTGCTGAGCGCGTGGCGGAACTACCTCGCCCACGACAACGACGGACGGCCGATCATCTTCATCGGCCATTCCCAGGGTGCCGCCATGCTGATCCGCCTTCTCGCCAGGCAAGTCGATCCCAACCCGACGCTGCGCGCCCGGATGGTGGTGGCAATTCTGGTTGGGGGCAACGTCACCGTCCCCGTCGGCAAGACGGTTGGAGCGACGTTCCACCACCTCCCGCTGTGCACCGGTGCGACTCGCAGCGGCTGCGTCATCGCCTATTCGAGCTTCCCGTCGAAGCCGCCGGCGGACTCCGACTTCGGTCGCCCCGGCCAAGGCGTCAGCCTCCAATCCGGCCAGCGGGCCACGCGGGGGGTACAAGTGGCGTGTGTGAACCCGGCGGCCCTCCAGGGTGGCAGCGCCGGCCTGGAGCCGTACTTCCCCACGGCCATCTCCTCACCGACCGGGCCGCCGGTCGCCACCCCCTGGGTCACCTACCCCGGGTTGTACTCAGCCAGTTGCCGGAACGCGGGAGGAGCCACCTGGCTCCAGGTCGACACTTTGGCCACCGATGGCCGGCCCGTCGTCACCGAAACCCTCGGCCCAGCTTGGGGCTACCACCTCGACGACATCAACCTCGCGCTCGGGAACCTCGTTGACGACGTGTCTGCCGCAGAGTCCATCTACCGCAACGGGGAGCACTGAGACGTTGAGCCACATTACGTAGGTGAGAGTCGAGTGGCGTCACCGGAGCTCCATGCTCCAGCTATGCCTCGCTGGTCCGCGACGTGGTAGTGGTCGTCGACTTCTTCGCCGAGGACTTCTTCGCCGGCGTGGAAGTGGACGTGGAAGGCGCTCGCGGACTCGTCGTCGTGGTGCTCCCGCTCGACGTGGTCGGAGTGGTCCCGCTCGACGACTTGGCCGTGCCCGTCCCGAGCAACGCCTCGGCGTCGGCGTCCTCTTGCTCCATGGCGGTGACCTCGCTCTGGTAGCCGCCCAATGTCCCTGCCTTCAGGTCTGATTGCGCTTGGGCGTAGTCCGACGACGCCTGCTTCAAGTCGGCTTCGGCCTGAGCGGATGCGGTCGAGTTGGTTGTGCTCGTCCCGGAAGGAGGCGGCGAGCTCGGTGTTGTCGATGTGCTGCTCGAGGGCACACCTGTGCCTATCTTCGTACCGAGCACGTCGCTCAGCGCAGCGTTCAGTGTGGACTCCATCCCGACCTTCTGGCCGTAGACGGCGATGATCTCCTTGAGCTGCGGCTGGGGGTTTCCTTTCGACTGGACGTACAGCGGTCGGATGTAGAGCATCGACTGGTCGATGGGCACCATGAGGATGTTCCCCAGGATGACTGTCGACCCATGCTGGTCGAGCCGGGTGATCTGGGTGGACACAGCGCTGTTCTGTGTGATGTAGGAATCCGCCAGGGCCGGACCCACCACACTGTGCCCCGGCTTCGTCACGTACACGTGGAGCTGACCGTACTGTCCTGGATCCGAATTCCCCATGATGAACGCTGACAGGTTCTGGATGGAGGCACCCTGCGCAGCCGGCACGTAGGCGTCCGAGATCGTGAACGACTGCCCAGACTCTCCAGGCTCCTTCAGCACTTGGTACAGCGGCGACATGCGCTGGAGGGTGGCGCCCGTCTCCACTCCCTGTGGGTTGGTCGTGTACGTCACCGCCAGCGCGTTCGAGGGCGAGCCCACTCCGGTGGTCGGAGAAAGGTTCCAGGCATCGCCGGCGGTGTAGAAATTCGAGGGTGTCGTGATGTGGTAGCGCCCATAGACGGCAGCTTGAATGGCGAAAAGGTTGTCGGGGTACCGGAGATGCTGCTGCAACTGTGATGTCATCCGCGAAGCCGGTACGAACATGTGGGGAAAGGCTGCCTCGTACGCTCGCAAGATGGGATCGTTGTCCATCGCGTAGAAAGTCATCTTCCCCGAGTATGCGTTGATCACGACTTTGACGGAGTTGCGCACGTAGTTGTAGCTGCTCGGCAGACCGCTGCCCGGAGGCACTTGCTGGGTACTGGCGTTCTGGGAGTACGGGTAATCGGAGGTGGTCGTGTAGCCGTTGAGTATCCAGTCGATGTGACCGTTGACGACCGCCGCGTACGGATGGGATCCATAGCTCAGAAACGGTGCTGCCTTCTCTGCCATTGTCTGGACATCGCGAACGAAGATCATTCGGGATTTCGGGGTGATGAGATCCGACAGGAGCAGGTTGATTGTACTCATACGCAATGCGAATGCGGCCCGCGTGAGGAGCGATCCCATCTCGACGCCACCGGTGCCGGTGTAGTGGGTCTCGACGTCTGCCCCTGTGCTCGTCTGGTAGTCGAGCTCGGCTTGCTTCGTGTCGGCCACCACAAAACCCGGCGCGTTCAGCCCGAAGTACACACCCGGCTGGGAAATGGTCGGCAGCCCGTCCGACGAGGACGGTGGGACATCTTGGATCTCGAACAAGGGATTGCCGTTGCCCGACACGCCATTGGCCTCGGCGAGCACCAACCCCTGCCCGTGGGTGTACTGGAGGTGGGTGTTGACCCAGCTGGACGACGGCAGATCTGTGGGGTTGATCTGCCGGACGCCCACGACCACCGGGCGCAGCGTCCCTCCGACTGTGTACCGGTCCACCGCAACCGACTGGATTGTGTAGTAGGAGCGGACGTCTTGGAGCTTTTGGAACGTCGGTAGCGCAATAGAGGGGTCGGGGTCCCACAGTCGGATGTTCTCGAGCGTTGGGAGGTTCGCATCCACTCCCGCTGCTGTGATGCTCGTGTTCCCCTGGAACGTCGACACTTTCACTTGGTCGAGACCGTAGGCGGCCCGCGTCGCTTCGATGTTCCGTTTGATGTACGGCTGCTCGAGGGTGCTCTGCGCGGGGTTCACTTTCAGCGCTTGGAGCACGGCGGGGTAGATCACCCCTATCGCGAGCGCAACGAAAGCCCAGACCCCGATGGCGATCACCGGCAGGGTCCAACCCTGACGACGGATATTGTAGAGAAGGATCGCGGCTGCGAAGATCGATACGACGACCAGAAGCTCGAGAGCCGGGAGCCTGGCGTGCACGTCAGTGTACCCGGCACCTTCCACGTAACCATTGGTCGAGACGTCGAGCTGAAAGCGCTGAAAGTAGTAACCCACAGCCTTGACGAGAGCCATTAGCGCCAACAGCACCGACAGGTGGGCTTTGACCACGGGTCGTACCCGAGGTGCGCCCCGTTGCGCCCGGATTCCTCCATTCAAATAGTGGAAAATGGCGGTCACGATCAAGATCACGAGCAGCGCGGCAAGGCACCAGTTCACGAGAAAACTGATGAATGGAAGTTTGAACACGAAGAATCCGATGTCCATGTGGAATTGCGGGTCCTTCGCGCCAAACGACACACCATGGGTGAACAGGATCCAGTTGTTCCACTGGCCGATCGTGCTCGAAGCGGTGATGAGTGCGAGGACGAACGCCACTCCCACGTAGACACGCCCGGCGTACGGTCGGATGGCCCGTTGGTAGCGGCGGACGAGCTCGTCCTCGGGATCCAGCGCTGAAGCGGCTGCCGACCATCGATCGCAGAGGACCAGGTTGATCCACAAGGCAACGAAGAACACCGCGCCGAACGACGCGAACAACCCCAACTTGATGGCAAAAAGCGTCGACCACACGCGATGCAGGTCCACCGAGGAGAACCACAGACTGTCCGTATAGATCGTCGCGAGCGATCTGAGCGACAGGATGATGACGATCAAGACGACGATTGCGCCGATGATGTACCAACGGCGTCGAGCGTGCCCCCTGCTCGGTGCCCGTGCCGGGATGTCCTGAGGAGTCCGCATCGGGGGAAGCCTAGGCCGCCGACGGAGTCGCTCAGTCGTCAGGAGCTGGCGAGACCACCAGCAGGCACCTGCAACCCGGATGAGCGGGGGGATGCCGATGCCCGGTCGGGAACTCCTGTCCAGGGCGCACGGCTCCGGCGAGTGAATTGTCGTCACAGTCGGCGCACGATGGATCGGGGCCACCCACCACCCACCGGACCGCTGTTCCCGACCCGGCTACTGCCAGCACACCCGCACAAAAGGCCTCGAGGGCGGCGTCACCGACCGCTCGCTCGACGCGTTCGCCCCTCCATTCCCGATAGGCCGCCCCGATGCTCTCTGCGGCCGCGCCGGAGTCCAGGCCAGCGGCCGCACCCTCAAGCCTCCTCCTCAGCGATGCGAGCAGCGATCCAGCCAACCGCTCCGCGATCGCAACCACCGATGCGGAGTCGGGATCGGCACCACCGGCAATTCCCTCGCCACGTGGCTCCCCGGCATGATCCTCGCCTGCGACCTGCTTCCCGGCCGAGAAGGCTTCGCCCAACAGGTCCGAGACCGCCTCTCGGTAATGACGGCGCTGCTCGTCTTCTGGGAGGAGGAGATCGGCCGACCACGAGCCGGGATTGCTGCGGAGCCGGTCCAAGAGACGGTTCTGGTCGTCCTGAAGCGCTCGCTTGGTCCGCCGCGAGAGCTGGGCGATCACCGGATCGAGGAGCGTTGCTCGGCGTACCAGGTCATCAGTGTTCTCGCTCGATCCAGATTGCGCATCAGGTCCGGCGCTGGAAGGAGGACTGGATACGGACCGCTCAGGCGAGTGCGGCGCACTTGGCAGGTCATCTGTCTCGACCTCCTCTGGGCCCGCCGTAGTCACCGCCGGCTCGCCGGAAAGCTGGGCCGCGCCGGGTGAGACACCGCTGGCCCGGCTGGCCCGGAGGCGAGCAAACAGGCTCTCCACTTCATCTGCGGCTTCGAGCTCAGCCATCGAATCGCCAAGGTCCGAGGTGCCGACGTCGGGGCTCTTTGTGTCCTGGGACCCGGCCGGAGCAAGCGGCTCGGATGCAGACAGTTGCGTCGGACCCGCAACCGGTGCAGGCACAGCGATCGAAGAAGGCGAAGAACCATCGGGCGGCTCGCTGTCCACCTCGTCAACCGGCTCGCTGTCCACCTCGTCAACCGGCTCGCTGTCAACCGGGTCGACGAGCTCCGACTGGCCGGTTGCTCCCTGGAGGGTGACTCGGGCCGCGGCTGCACGAGCCCGGTTGTCCGTCTCGCTCAAATCCGAGAGAACGCGGTCGACGGATTCCCGGAGCCCCATCACCGACGCCGACAGCTCGTCGCGAGCTGCCCGGAACTGTTCGATCTGCAGGGTCATGGACCGTCGTCGCTGCGCCATGTCGGAGAGCACTCGCTGACGGGTCTCCTGGGCCTCTTCGACCAAGGAGCGGCCCTGGGCGCGGGCGGCCTCGATCATCTGCTCTCCCTCTGCCCGCGAGGCGTCGAGCATCTCGACGACCTGGTCTTGGGCTTGCTGGCGCACGGAACCGACAGCGATCTCGGCATCGGCGATTCGCTCGGCAGCAGCGGCCTCGGCCGCCACCTGGATCTCGGCCGCGTGGGCTTGGGCCTCTCGGACCAAGGCAGCGGCCTCCTCTTCGGACTGCCGAAGGATCCGTGCCGCTTCCTCGTGCGCGTTCCTCAAGATGGACGCGCTCTGCTGACCAAGTGCCGCCGAGAGAGTGGACTCGTCGATGACCGGGTTGCGAGCACGCTCTTGTGCCTCTTCAAGGACCCGGCGGAGCTCCTTCTCCCGCTGCTCCCAATTCTCCAACTCGCGGGCGACCTGATCGAGGTACGCCCGGACCTCTCGAGGGTCAAGGCCCCGCCGGATGGTCGTGAACGAGTGGCGAGCGACGTCAGAGGCCATCATCCGCCCCGACGCGATGAAATGGACGTCGTCAGCCATCGGTCGTTCGGGTCACGGTGCTCTTGCCGGCCACGTGCCCCATCCCCCTTTCAAATCGTACGTGGGAGGTTCGTGATGACCACGACACGGATGCACGCGTCAGCAGCCCCTCTGCACGAACGTGTCCAGCGTCACGCGTGACGATTGCCGACGGTCCGATCCCACGTTCCATGCCCAAGCCCGCTCGCTCGCCCCGACGCCGCACGTCCACAGACTACGGCCTGGTCACCGGAACTTGCCGCACCATCACACCCCCGACCGCCCAGCGAGACCGAGCAACCACCCGAGATCACCTCACCGGGCTGCGGGGACCAGCGGTGTCTGCAGTCAGCAGCTCAGTGCGCCAATGGCGGTATCCGGCCTCCGAGACGCTTGAGTATCGACAGCGCCTGGCTCAACGTCGTCACGGCATAGACGTGTAGGGACGGCACGTCCTTGGACATCGCGGCTCTGTACTCTTGAGGGGGGACAAAGAACACGGTCGCCCCAGCACGTTCGACTGCGACCGTCTTCTCGGCGACCCCTCCGACGTCTCCTACCTGACCGGCCGGATCGATGGTACCCGTGGCCGCAACCCGATGCCCGCCGGTGATGTCACCCCCTCCGAGCTTGTCGATGATCCCGAGGGTCATGGCCAGACCCGCAGACGGTCCTCCGATGTCCGAGGTGCTGATCGACACCGGGACCGGGTAGTGGTAGTCCACTTGTGTGGTGATCACAACCCCGAGGTACGACCGTGACGGTCTGCGCGACCCGGTGCACGGGCTCGAGGTGGTGGAATCCGAAGCCGGACGGCGGCCAAGGCGAACGGACTTCACGACGGTAGGTCCTGCCTGGAGCTGCGCTTCGGCGGACACCACGCTCTGCTCGACCGACAGATGCACCACGGTGCCGGGAGAGTCAGGGTACAGCGCCGTGACAAGCGCACACGCCGTCGGCGTGGGCGATCCGTTCACGGCCGTGATGACCTGGCCAACTTTCAAGACGTTGGAAGCCGGGGATCCGGCCGCGACTGCGAAGAGCATCGCGCCCGCATTGGTGTGAGGTACTGCATAACCAAGGCGGGTGAGCGCAGCAGCTCTTGCCGCGGCCTGGGACTGTTGCATCTCGATGTAGCCCTGTTCGGTGAGCTGGGATGGGGGCGTGTAGGGACCGAGCAGTGTCTGCGCACTGAGGACCTGGGCGTCACTGTTCAATTCGTCGGGAAGGTAGTCGAGAAGGGACACCTGCTGTACGTACACGTCGGTCAACAGCACTTGGCCATGTAGCTCGTGGTCGAGGCTCGACGGCACATGCACGAGCGGGGCGACGGGTTGCGCGACGCCGGGGGTGAGCACGTAGTAGTTGATCTCGATCCGGCTCGACACCACCACTGCGACGACCAGCAGCGCGACCACGCCGGTGAGGACGGCCGGCCATCGTCGAGGGGTACGAGGAACGCTCGGGAGAATGGGCTCGCTGCTGGTCATGGTCGTGGGATCTGATCCTGCCATGGATTGACTTGGACATTCGTGCACCTCACGGCGGACGGACCAAGGACACGAGGTCGATGCCTACGATGCTCCCATGAGCACAGCTTCCAGGAGGTGCCGGAGGTCCTGGTGGCAGACGGTCGGGTGACGCCGGTGAACGAGACAACGACCAGACGGGTACGGGCGATCACCGCAGGCCACCGCGCCGATGAAAGGGAAGCCCGTCGTGGCCTGACCGATGCGGATCCTCGAGTCCGTTCGGCGGCCGTGGGGGCGCTCGCTTCCATGGGGGCACTCTCGGTCACCGACGTGATCGCGGGACTGCACGACACCGCGCCGGCCGTCCGGCGCCGTGCGGCCAACGAAGCCGTCCGTGTGGGCGGACGGGGTTCTCGCTCCGAGCTCGTTCGCTCGCTCGTCGATGCTCTCGACGATCCGGACCCGCTCGTGGTCGAGTCGGCGGCGTGGTCGCTCGGAGAACGGCGGAGCGAGCGAGCCACCGCTGGCCTCGCCTCGGTCGCCCGCACACATCCCGATGCCCGCTGCCGGGAGACGGCGGTGGCCGCACTCGGAGCGATCGGCTCTGCCGACGGACTTCAAGCGATCCTCGAGTCGCTCAACGACAAACCGTCGATCCGGCGCCGTGGGGCAGTCGCCCTCGCAGCCTTCGACGGACCCCGAGTGGACGAAGCACTTCGCCGTTGTACCCGCGACCGTGATTGGCAGGTCCGCGAGATTGCCGAGATCTTGCTCGACCTGCCGCCCGGTTGAAGCTCGATACCCGCGCCGGCCCGCCACATCGCAGACAGGCCGAAGGCGGATCGCCAGCGCATCGCAGCCACATCAGCGTCGGGTGCGGACACGGTCCGCAGGGCCGTTCGGGACGACAATCCACCGGCTGGACCGTCGTGCGCACGTAGCGCGCGGTTCACCTCTCGGCGGCAGCAAAGATCGGACGCAACCGGTCGAAAGACTCGATGCACTTCCCCGCACCGAGCACGACACACTCGAGCGGCATGTCCACCAGGTGCACGGCCACTGCAGTCGCATCGGCCAGGCGCTGGCTCATCCCGCGCAAGAGCGCACCGCCACCAAGCAGATGAATCCCCTCGAAGATGATGTCTTGGGCCAGCTCGGGCGGCGATTCCCCCAGACAGGTCGCCGCCGCTTGAACGATCTGACCGACGTGCTCCTCGATCGCCGAGCGGATCTCGCCGGGAGACAGACGGATCGTCTTGGGGATGCCGGTCACGACCTCGCGCCCTCGGATCTCTGCCTCCTGCTCGCCTTCGTACGAATGGGCAGAGCCGATGGTCATCTTCACTGCCTCGGCGGTACGTTCGCCGATTGCCACGCCGTAGCGGCTGCGCACATAGCCCTGGATCGAGCTATCCAGGTCGAACCCCCCGCACCTGATGGCCCGCATCGACACCACTCCTCCGAGTGAGATGACGGCCGTCTCCGACGTACCTCCCCCGACGTCAACGACCATCGAGCCCAACGGCTCGTGGATGGGCAGCCCGGCTCCGATCGCAGCCGCCATGGGCTGCTCGATGAGGTAGCACGCCGACGCACCGGCTCGCCTTGCGGCCTCTTTCACGGCGCGTCGCTCGACGGCGGTGATCGCGGACGGTACGCAGATCAGGACTTTGGGGCGGTTCATTCGACCGACACCAACCCGTCGAAGCAGCACTTGGAGCATTCGCTCGGTGATCTCGAAGTCGGTGATCGCCCCCTGGCGCATCGGCCGGACCGCGACGATGTACCCCGGGGTTCGTCCGATCATCTGCCAGGCTTCCGCTCCAATGGCCAAGACGTCGCGAGACCTGGTGTCGAGCGCAACCACCGTCGGTTCGTTGAGCACGATGCCCCGACCCTGCATGTACACGAGGGTGTTGGCCGTGCCCAAGTCGATGGCGAGATCCCGGGACATCCGCAACATCGTACGGGCAGCGGGCGACGACACTTTCCCCGATCCCCTCGGTATCCTCGCGGAGCGTGAGCCCACCTGGACCTGGTCCCTTCGAGGGTGAGCCGGAGCAACCGGAGAACGAGGGGGGGGACTGGGTATTCGAGGATCCCGCTGAGGGCGAGCCACCACCGCTGCGGCGGCAAGGGTGGCTTCCGCCTGAGGATCGGCCTTGGCGCCATCCTTCCGAGATCTTCCGGGCAGGTCCCGACCCCGGGTCCCAAATCCCTCCGGACCCCAGTCGAACAGTCTTTCGGCATCCGGTGGCCTCGGCCGCCGGGGCACGGCCTGAGACGGCCGGCGGGATCCTCCACCGGCATCGGCGAGCCGCCTCCGTCCTCGTGGGGAGCGGCGCGGCGGTGGCGATCATGATCGGGCTCCTCTTGCTCGTCAGCACCGGTACCGAGCCGGTCGGCGGATCGGCGACAACGTCGGTGGGCGATGGGACCGTGGCGACCCTCGCCGAGACCACCGGCTGCTGCAGCACGGTGCCCATGCCCGCGCGAAAGCTCCAAGAGTCCATGGTGTCACTGCTCGCGACCAAGGGCTCTGGCGTGGCCGCGGGATCCGGCGTCGCGATCGGACCCGAAGGGATGGTTGTCACGACCTTCGACGAAGTGACAGGGGCAGGAACAGTTGAAGCGGTCACGGCGGATGGCGTGCACGTGCACGCGCAAGTCGTGGCAACGGACCGACGATCAGACGTCGCCCTCCTCCGGGTACCCACCGACCTGCGTTCGGCGAGCTTTGGGAACGACAATTCCATCTCGAGCGGGTCGCATGTCACCGCCATGGCGATGACCTCTCCTCCGAACGACCTTCGCAAGGTGGTCACGATGTGGTCGAACGGGACGGTCCAGTCCATCGGGTCAGCAGTCGCCGGAGGCAACGCAGCGGGGATGGCAGGAATCGACGCGGTGCTCCCGGCGATGCCGCACGTGGCCGGCGAGCTGCTCCTGGCGGGCAGCGGGAAGGTCATGGGCATCTTGGACACCTCCGGAGACTCCTCGGGATCGACCAGGAGCGCAGTCTTCTTGCCGGCGAGCCTTGTTCTCGGTGTCGCCCGCGATCTCGCCGACTGGGGGCGGATCCGGCATGGATGGCTTGACGTGGTCGGTCGTGACACCGCCTCCCAGGGCATTCGGGGCGCGCTCGTGGTCAAGGTCAAGCGCGGCGGGGCATCGGCGCACGTGCTCAGACCCGGTGACGTCATCGTGCAGATTGACGGCTCGCCGGTGCGGTCCATGGCCGAGCTGTACTCCCGCCTCTACATCCTGGGGCCAGGACAGACTGTCAACCTTGAGATCATCCGCGATGGGAAAGGTCGGGAGGTTGCGGTGACCTTGAGCTCCTCCCCCTAGCATGAGAGGGTGCCTGTGAACGAACCGGGGAACCCGCTCCAAGGGCTGTTGGGCGACTTGCTGAAGATGATCGGGGGTTCCCAGGGAGGTGGGACCCCATGGCTGGACGCAGCAAGGGCTCTCGCTCAGAGCGTCGCCACCGATGGAGAGCCCGAGGTCAACGTCGACCCGATCGAGCGCATCTCGCTTGAAGCCGTCGTCCGAGCTGCCGAGCTTCACGTCACCGAGATCACCGGGCTGCCGATCGGCTCGAGCGGGCAGTCGGCAACCTTGGTCCCGACCAGCCGCGGGTCCTGGGCACTCCACATGCTCGACGCCTGGGCCCCGTTTCTCGGGAAGTTCGCAAATCCCCCAGCTCCCGCGGGGACGGGCGAGGTGGAGACGGGTGGGATCGACGGGATAGGCGGGATCGGCGGGACCAGCGGGACCAGCGGGATCGGCGGGATCGGCGGGATCGGCGGGATCGGCGGGATCGGCGGGATCGATGACACCCTGGCGTTCCTCGAAGGGTCCCACGAGCTGAGCGACTCGGACGACACTCAGAACCTCGAACAACTGTTCACGATGTTTGCCACGACCATGGGACCGGTCATCATGGGCATGCAGTTCGGGTCGGCCATCGGACACCTGGCGCACCAAGCGCTCGGACAGTACGTGTTGCCTATTCCCGTTTCGGGGAAAGGCGACATTCTCGTGATACCGCAGAACGTACGCCGTTACGCCGACGACTGGAGCGTTCCGGTCGACCAGGCTCAACTCTGGGTTTGCTCTCACGAGCTCGCTTCCCATGCTGTCCTGTCAATCCCGCACATCGCGAAGACCATCGACCAGTACTTCCAAGACCTAGCCAGCGAATCCACCCAGGCGCAGAAAAGCCTCCTCGAGCGCCTGACCAGCGAGACCGCTGATCTCAGTTCGCTGCAATCCCTGCTCTCGGATCCAGAGTCCCTCGTTACCGACCTGGTATCCCCCGATCAACAGCGAAAGTCCGCTGAGCTGATTGCCGTGACTTCAGCAATCAGCGCCTATGTCGACCACGTGACCGGACTTGTCGCTGGATCGATGACCGGATCTGCGTCCATGCTGTCAGAGGCTTGGTACCGATTCCGGACGACCGACGCCACAAGCATCCGCACGGCGGGGGCGCTCTTCGGCCTTGACCTGGGGCGGGAACAAGTCGACCGGGGTGCTGCGTTCGTCCGGGGAGTCGTCGAACGGGCAGGAGACGCGGGGTTGGCGCGGCTCTGGGCGGGCCAGACCAACCTTCCGACCCCAGCGGAGCTGGACGCACCAGGTCTGTGGCTCGAACGGATCGACCTCCCCCAAGACTCGTAGGGGCAGGCACGGGTCGGCCAACGGCTCGACGGCAGCAGGCGTCATCGCCCGCATGCCAAGTACTGCTCACGCTGACGCGACGATCGGCTGCTCTGCTTAGGTTGCCGAAGCCTCGTCCGGTATCCCCAGCTCCCAGTCCAACTGGATACCCTCTCCCTCCGCATCTCGCACCACCCGCTCTCGGTTCCTTCTGAACTGCGGGTCGTGGGGAGGAAGTAGGACGAGGCGAGCGAGGACGCGATCGCGAAACGCGTCGACCAGCGCCGCTTCTCCGAAATCGGTCTCCACCTCCCAGTGCGGAGCAACTGGTCCGAGGTACACGATCCGGACACGCGCAACAGGCTCTGCCGGCATGGGTTGGTCATCGGATCCGATCGCGCTGGCGTCGGGTTCTGGGGACATGGCACCTCCGGGCTGCGAGTCACTCTGCGAACATGTGGGGCGGTCGGGCCGATGCTCCTCTCGCCGATTGCACAGCGTACTTGCTCCCACCCGGACCGCGAGCCGGCGGAGGTTGAGGTTCGCCGTGACCCGAACAACAACAACGTCGCGCTACCTGACTCCTCGCGGTCCTGTGAGACCAGCCGCTCGTCAACCCGAACCAGACTTCAGGGCAACGCCGAGATTGATTCCACTTCCACCGAGCGTCGGCAGGAGGGCCTTGATGGTGTTCACGGCGATCGCAAATCCGATGTTCTGGGCCGGCGCATTCCCGGTCGTGCTCTCAGCAACGGCGGTGTTCATCCCTATGACCTGAGCCTGGGAGTTCAAGAGAGGACCACCGGAATTCCCCGAATTGATCGGCGCATCCGTTTCGATGAGCCCGTGAAGGTTCTCCGTCGCCTTCGTGAAGTCACTTTCTGCGCTCAATGTCCGGTTCAGCCCGGACACGATGCCTTCGGTCACGGTGGGGCCACCAGGGAGGCCGAGTGCGTTGCCGATGGCGACGACGTTGTCTCCGACCTCGACGTCATCTGAATTACCGAGGGTGACGGTCGGAAGGTCATGTCCTCCGTCGATCTGCACAAGGGCCACGTCGGTCGCAGGATCAGCTCCGATGACATGGGCACCGAGGCGCTTGGTCTGGCCGAACAGCGTCACGGTGATTGTGCTGGCGCCAGCGATCACGTGATTGTTGGTCAGGACCATACCCGACGACGTCAGGATCATGCCGGTGCCTGCGCCCACGAGCACCTCGCCCGCCTCGCCACCCGCGGGGTACCCGATGGTGTCGATCGAGACGACCGCCGGCTCCGCTTGGGCGATCACTCCCTGGACGTCTACCGGATTCGCGATCACGCTCTGATTGGGGAAAAACTTCTCTACCACCGTCTGTTGTGACCCGATTCCGATCCACGCTCCCGCCAGCGCTCCGATGACCGCCGCCACAATGGCCGTCGACGCCACGACCCAGACCCACGTCCGACGAGTCAACGTCTGGACGACCCGCTGTGGAGGATGCGGCATCCACAGCGGGTAAGGAGACGGGGGAATCGCACCTGGCCGGGAGGATTGAGGTATGGCGGGGATGGCGCCGGGGGGCGAGATCGGGGGCTGCGGCCAACTTTGAGGCGGCAGCGAGGACTGCAGCCCGCCTTGGGGTGACTGCGACGGCTGTGGCCACGACTGCCCACCGGAGCCGGATTGACCCCTTGCACTCCCCGACGCTGAAAATGGCGGCAAAGGCGGGGGTGGCGCGCCCTGTTGGGGTGGCGCGCCGGGCGGGGGCCAGGAGGAGCCAGGCACTCCGGCGTTCGACTGGGCTGGAGGCACGCCTGGAGGCACGGCTGGTGGCACGCCTGGCGGCACGCCTGGCGGCACGCCTGGCGGCACGCCTGGTGGCGCCGCGCGGGGCCTCCAGCCGAGGTTCTGGGACTCTGTCAATTCCGCACGCTCCCGCACCGATATCGAAACCCGGTCCCCGTCGACAAACAGTGGTGACTTGGGGCGAAGGCCATCGGACTACACTGAGCATTGAGACGAGGGAGCAGCCATGGATACCGATTGGATGGCCAACGGCAAGTGTCGAGACGTCCCGCCAGCCGTGTTCTTCCCGAGCGACGGAATCGGAGTCCAAGCCGCGCAGCGCATCTGTGCTGAGTGCTCGGTCTCGCAGACATGCCTAGAGTATGCCCTGGCCAACCGAATCGATCACGGCGTGTGGGGGGGCTGCTCTGAGCGAGAGCGCCGAAGGATTCTCCGCCGACGGCGCTCCATGGCTCCCGCATCTTCGCGCTGAGGGCGTCTACGCTGCTCGTGACCGAATGCGCAAGTCCTGCATGTTTGGCTCGCATCCGGCTCCCTGAACCGGGGAAGTTTCCAGGCACTGCATCGTCTCGATGAAGCTTTTGGAGGCAGCTGTCAACATCAGTGAGGGCCGCGACGATCGCTTCCTGGCCGACATAGAAGCGGCTTGCGGCGAAACGTTCCTCGATCTCCATGCCGACCCGGATCACCACCGGTCGGTAGTGACCGTCGCCGGGCCGCAGGATGCGGTCGAAGCGGCAGTTCGAAGAATCGCCGTCGAAGCAATCTCCCAACTTGACATCAGGCGTCACTCGGGTGTCCATCCGAGGTTCGGTGTGATCGACATCGTCCCCTTCGTTCCGCTCACATTTCAAGATCACCAACGGACTCCAGTCGAAGAGCCGTCGCGAGAGGGTGCCCCCGTGGAACATTCTCTCACCCATCTCGATGCCACGCCTTCACTGGATGGAGCCTGCACCGTGAGAGATCGCTTTGCTCGGTGGGCCAGCACAACTCTTACACTTCCGTGTTTCCTGTTTGGTCCTCTCGGTCATGGAGAAGACCGGATCCTTCCCGAGGTTCGCCGAAATGCTTTCAGGGTGCTACAACCTGACACGGGACCGCGATCACCTCACCCAACTGCCGGGGCATGCGCCGTGGGGGCCCGTAATTTTCTGATTGCCTACAACGTCTGGGTACGGCCAATGGACCTCACCAGGGCGCGATCGATCGCTTCAGCAGTGCGAGGTCCCGCTGTACGCGCACTCGCGTTCAAATTTGGCCCAGAAAGTGATGCCGTGCAGATCTCCTGCAACTTGATCGACCCGTTTGCCGTTGGACCAGCCGACGTCCGTGACAGGATCGCTCGTATTGCAGCAACGATGGGAAGCGCCGTCTCCTCCTGCGAGCTGGTCGGGTTGATTCCCGCAGGCGTCCTTGCCTCAATCTCGACGACACGATGGGAGGAGCTAGGACTCGAGCCCGCTTCGACCATCGAGGCTCGACTGGAGCAGCGAGGAATCGCGATGGATTGAACGGCCGCACGCGACGGGGTGAGCTCGTGCGGCATGCGACCCGGGAAGGAAAGAGGAAATGGGTGCCCATGCCGACCATCTTTCGAACGCGGTCGTTCGATGGCCGTCGAGGTGGCGCCGCGACCGGATCAGCCGGATCGCTCGCGACGGCGCCGTACGGGGATCAGCTCGCGTTGGCGGTACTGGATCGCTGCATCGCTCGAGCCCTGCGCAACCGACGGCGCTCGCGCTCGCTCATTCCTCCCCAGATTCCGAACTTCTCGCCGTTCGCCAATGCGTACTCGAGGCAGTCCTCGCGCACCACGCAGCCTCGGCACACTTCCTTGGCTTCGCGGGTCGACGCCCCGCGCTCAGGAAAGAACAGGTCGGGGTCCACTCCCATGCAGTTCGCCTGTGCCTGCCAACTCTGCTCTTGGCGACCGTACAGTATCGACATGAGGTCCACCGGCCTGCCTCCCCTCGCCACCGATGTGGCACTGGTGTAGTTACAACATTGTTATCTTCCACCACTGGGAACCTGAACGCAAGCGGAAATTCCTCAGAGCCTTCGCGCCGGTCACGCTTGTGACACTGCGCACATGCATGGTGCACGTGGTTCGTGACCCAGATCGAAGTGCCGTCGGCCGGCCGAGCACAGCAGACAAGCATCGCGCTCCGACCTCGGAAGGCGATGATCGTCCTGTTCGCGGCAACGCCGGAGGGGGTGCGGTGGCTCCCGCCGACGCGCCAACCCGACGCGCCAACCCGACGCGCCAACCCGACGCGCCAACCCGACGCGCCGGCAGAACACCCCAGCCGACCAGAGAACGTCAGGTCGCGCCCGCCGGTCAACCGGCCGGGCGGAGCACTCGCCGGTGCTGGAGAAAGTCGACGAGAACGTAACCACCGAGATGATCCGGGTCGGTGTAGAAGGTTCTGCCGCCGTTGACCGCGGCAATCTGGTCGACGAAGGGGAACTGGGTACGTTCCAGGTCGAGCGCGAAGACGTTGATCGTGATCCGTGCCCGAGTGCAGCGGACGACTTCGGCCATGGTGCGCCGGAGGGTGTCCGGCACGGGTGGGTAGTTGAAGAACACTTCGCCGTCGGGATCGATGTGGGCGGTCGGCTCCCCGTCGGTGACGACGATGATCTGTTTCGTCCCATGTTGATGGGCCAGGAGCTTGCGCGCCAAGAGCAGGGCATGTTGGAGATTGGTCCCATACACGTAATCCCACATCGCGCTCGGGAGATCTTCGGGCTTGATCTCTCTCGCCACCTCGGAAAACCCGACGATGCCGAGATAGTCCCTCGGAAAACGGCTCGCGATCAGGGTGTGCAGGGCCATTGCCATTTTCTTCGCCGGAACGAAGTTGTCGCGCATCGGCATCGACATCGACAGGTCGACCAGAAGAACCGTCGCTGATCGGGTGAGCGCTTCGGACTCGACCACTTCGAAGTCTTCGGGTGCCAGGCGGACAGGGACCCCGCTGCCCGTGCGGTGCACGGCGTTCTGGATGGTCTTGCTCAGGTGGAGATTGAACGGATCTCCGTACTCATACGGCCGCGTCGTCTCCTCCCGATCATGTCCAGCACCCGCCCACGTGGTCTGATGCCCTCCGAGACGGTCGGCCTCGATCTTGGCGAAGAGGTCGGTGAGAGCCCGTTGCCCGAGTCGACGCACTCCTTTGGGCGTGATCTCGGTCCTCCCGCCTCGGTTCTCGATGAGCCCGGCGTCGGTCAGCTCACGGGCAACGCGGGCGAGGTACTCCAAAGACCGCGCTGCATCGTCGCCCAGGTGACGGGTGACTTCGTCGAGGTCGATCTCGGAGAGCGCTGCCGGTGACGTCGCCGATTGCAGAAGCTCTTCCATCCTGTCCAGCTCGGCCAGCTCGGATGCCACATCGGTCGCGCTCGCCAGACCAATGGGATGTCCCTGTCCGGAGAAACGCTGGCGACGATCCCACCCGGCTGTGGGAAACGCCGACTGGAGGTTCTGCGAAAGACGCTCGACCTGCCAGCGGAGGTCCATGTCCTCGAGAAGCGAGTCCGATAGGGCTCTGAGCTGCTCCCGCTGCTCGGGGGAGAGCGACCTCCACATGCTCTCGGCCGCAGCCATTCGTGCAGCCATCTGCTCGAGCAGTTCATCCAGAGAACCGGCTCCAGGAAAGAGGTCACCGTAGCGCTCCATGAACTCTTCAAAGGTCGGATCCAGCGGCTCACCGCGTCCGCGCTGCTCGAGCATGCGATTGAGGGCATCCAGGGCATCGCGGAGATGCGCGATCTGCTCGGCGTCCATGGACCCGAGCGCCTCGGACACCCCTTTCACGTAGGTGTCCGCCACCTCGCGGCGCAGCGACTCCACCAGCTCCTCGAACTTCTCTCGTGCTTCGGAGGACACGAACTCGTAGCGGGAGAGGCCGCCCACTTTGCCGGCGACGTCGTCGGGCAGAAGATCGAGGGCGATCCGCTTCTCGGCGGCAACGTCATCGGTGACAGCCCTGCGTCGTTCGTCCCCGGAGTCTCTCGCCTCGTTCACCAGTTCGTCGATCGACGTCCGCTCTTGATCGACGATGTCCGTCAGTGCCCGGGAGACCCGGCCAAGCTCTCCTCCCGGGTCCCCCGATGACCGGAGCTCGGCCCTACGACGTCGCACTCGCTCCAAGAGCTGGCGAGAGCCCATGATGTGCTCTCCCGACCTGCTCCGCATGCCCCGGTGCACGAGGCGCCGCAACGCATCATCGAGATCGCCACCGGCCAAGAGGTCGTCGGTGAGCTCGGCCAAGAGCTCGTCCGCGTCGAAGTCCTCGACATCCTGGGTTCCGTCCCAGCGGCGGTAGCCGTAGCGGGCCGTCACTTCCGGCTCCGATACAGTGCCCGTCCGCCTGAGGCATCCTTGTTGAGTCGTTTGGTGAGATGCAGGCCCTCGAGAAGGAACTCGAGTGCGCTCGCCAGGATCGCGGGGGCCTCGTCACCTTCTGGTCCCGCGAGTTCGCGCACCGCACCTGCCAGCGCCGGCAGGTCACCCAGGACGGCCACGTAGTCGGTCGACGCGAGATCATCGCCGGTGTGAACCACGACCTCGGCCTCGAACGCACCGAGAACCGCGCTCGGATCAGCCAGGGTCACCCGACGTCGGAACACCGAGAGAACGGCCGCAGCGATCAGACGAGCCACCAGCTCCTCCTCTCTCCCCTCGTCGAGCGCCTCGACCTCGACCTTCCCCATCGTCGAGGCCACCAGCGCCGTCAGATCGCTCACGCGGGGCACGGCCAGTGCTTCTCCCAAACGCAGCGCTCGGCGAAGCGCATTCGCCACGAGCGTCTCGTAGTTGGCGACGGTCAGGCGGACTGAGACACCACTGCGCTGGTTGAGGTGAGGGCTCCTCCGGGCAAGCTGGCTCAACTCGGCGACCACCTCTTGGAGGTAAGCCGGGACCACCACCGGGACGCCTCCGGTGGGCAACTCGGACTCGGCGAGCATGATGGTGACTTCGGTGCGCGTGTCGGGGGGGTAGTGGGTGCGGATCTGGGAACCGAACCGGTCCTTGAGGGGGGTGATGATCCGTCCACGATTGGTGTAGTCCTCGGGGTTGGCCGTCGCGACCAGTACCACGTCGAGCGGGAGGCGGACTCGATGGCCGCGGATCTGCACGTCACGCTCCTCCAGAACGTTCAACAGCCCCACTTGGATCCTCTCGGAGAGATCGGGGAGCTCGTTGATGGCGAAGATCCCGCGGTTCACACGGGGCACCAGGCCGTAGTGAAGCGCCAGCTCGTCGGACAGGTAGCGGCCTTCCGCCACTTTGATCGGGTCGATCTCCCCGATCAGGTCAGCGATCGACGTATCAGGGGTGGCGAGTTTCTCGCCGTACCGCTCGGAGCGGTGCCGCCATTCGATGGACGCCTGGTCACCGTCCTGGGCGACCAGATCACGCCCGAAACGCGACGAAGGGTGGTAGGGATCGTCGTTGATCTCGGACCCGCCGACAATGGGCAGCCACTCGTCCAAGAGCTCGACCAGGGATCGGATCAGCCGGGTCTTGGCTTGACCGCGCTCCCCCAGAAGAATGATGTCGTGTCCTGCGAGGAGCGCGTTCTCGAGCTGAGGCATCACCGTCTCGTCGAACCCGAGCACACCCCGGGCAATGGGCTCGCCCGCGGCGATCCGGGCCGCTGCGTTCCGGCGGATCTCGTCGGCCACCGGTACCGACTCCCATCCAGAGGAGCGGAGCTCTCCTAGAGTGCGGGGGAACGAGGGGGGAACGGGAGGGATGTCGAAGGATGCGTCGGGCACGGTTCGAGCCTAGGTCGGGCGCCGCTGCTCTCATGCCCGCCGACGACGGCCTGCCTGGTGACAAATGCGCACTTCCAGCCTTGGCCACCCTTGCCGGTATCGTGCCAGTCCCGACCGCTGACCGCACACCCCACATGGCCCAGAGCGCCTGAGCAGGCCGGAGACAAGCCGAGTTGCACCCTCGGTCCCGCGATCTGGAAAGATAGGGCGGCACGTGAGCGCCATTCCCACGAAGTGTCGCAGGCAGCGTGAGCGATGTGGCCGGGTGAGGCTGGAAGCAGCCGGCGTCCATGCCGGACGCCGGCCCTGGCGGCGATAGGTCTGCAGGTGCAGGGCTGGCATCGCGGCCCGCGTCTCGGACGAGCGTGGTCGAGGGACAGAAGGCGAAGAGGGCCTGAGGGCGAAGAGGGCCTGAAGGCGAAGAGGGACAGAAGACGACAAGAGGCTGGGAGGAGGAGGACGTGACGACGGTGGAAGACGCGACGGTCACCGCGGTCGAGATCTCGGGCACGCGAGGCGGCCCCGATGTCCCGACCCTGCGTCGTGACGGCTGGTGGGTTCAGCCTCTGGTCAGTGCTTCGATCCTCATCATCTTCGTGGCCTACTCCACGTGGGCGGCGTTCGTGAACAAGGACTACTTCGTCGGGGCGGCGAGCCATCGTGACCTCCTCTCCCCCTTCTACTCCCCGTGCCTCGTCGAGAGCTGTGTACCTGGCAGCCATCCAGGAACGGTTCTCACCTGGTGGACGATCTCCCCTGCGCTGCTCATCCTCATCTTTCCTCTCGGGTTCCGCCTCACCTGCTACTACTACCGACGGGCCTATTACCGCTCCATCTGGCTCTCGCCTCCGAACTGCGCCGTTGCCGATGCCCACTCCAGCTACTCGGGGGAGACCCGGTTCCCACTCATCCTGCAAAACGTGCACCGGTGGTTCTTCTACTGCGGGCTGGTCCTGAACGTCATCCTCACCATCGACGCCGTCGAGGCCTTCCGGGAGCCCGGCATCGGGATCGGCGTCAGCATCGGCACGCTGGTCCTGTGCGTGAACGCCGTGCTGCTCTGGCTCTACAGCCTGTCCTGCCATTCCTGCCGCCACCTGTGCGGTGGCCAGGTGCGGAGCTTCTCGAAACATCCCATCCGCCACCGGCTCTGGAAGCTGGTCACGCCGCTGAATGCCCACCACATGAAATTCGCCTGGGCAAGCCTCGTCTTCGTCGCCCTCACGGACCTGTACGTACGTCTCGTGGCCAGCGGGACCATCCCCGATCACCGGCTCTTCTGAACTGCAGCGTGGGAGCACCAGCGTGGGACTCGACAAGGTGAGGTTCGCCCGGTGATACGAGGGTGGCAGGCGGCACCGGACATGCCATCGGGGCAGCGCGGTGTATGGCCGGAGTGGACCATGATCCGCGACAACAAGGACAGCCGGCGCCGCGCGCGAGGAGCGCACCAGGTGTCAGAGGAGCGACGGGGCACGACATGAGCGAGCACGAATCCCACCAGTACGACGTGATCGTGATCGGGGCCGGAGGCGCTGGGCTCAGGGCCGCCATCGAAGCCAAAAACCGTGGGCTGCGCACCGCGCTCATCTGCAAGTCCCTCTTCGGCAAGGCACACACCGTGATGGCCGAGGGCGGGGTGGCCGCGGCGATGGGGAACGTGTACCCCGAGGACAACTGGAAGGTCCATTTTCGCGACACGATGAGAGGCGGCAAGCTCCTCAACAACTGGCGCATGGCACAGCTCCACGCCCAGGAGGCGCCCGACCGGGTCCACGAGCTGGAGGCCTGGGGTGCATTGTTCGACCGCACCAAGGACGGGCGGATCACCCAGCGCGACTTCGGCGGGCACCGCTACGCCCGCCTGGCCCATGTCGGAGACCGGACGGGGTTGGAGCTGATCCGCACCCTCCAGCAGAAGGCCGTGAGCATGGACATCGACGTGTTCATGGAGTGCAAGATCCTCCGGTTGCTGGCCGACAGCCAAGGCCGCATCTCCGGCGCAGTCGGCTACTGGCGCCCCACCGGAGAGTTCGTCACTTTCACCGCCAAGGCGTTCGTCCTGGCCACCGGCGGGATCGGCAAGAGCTGGAAGTACACGTCGAACAGCTGGGAGTCCACCGGCGACGGGCACGCCATGGCGATCTGGGCCGGTGCCGACGTGATCGAGATGGAGTCGGTCCAGTTCCATCCCACCGGCATGGTGTGGCCGCTGTCGGTACGGGGTCTGCTCGTGACCGAAGGGGTGCGCGGTGACGGAGGCATCTTGCGCAACAGCGAAGGCACCCGCTTCATGTTCAACTACGTGGCTCCGATGTTCCGCGCCGAGACGGCCGAGACCGAAGAAGAGGCCGATCGCTGGTACGACGACCACGCCAACAACCGGCGGACCCCCGATCTCCTCCCCCGTGACGAGGTCGCTCGGGCGATCAACGCAGAAGTGAAGGCAGGGCGGGGGAGCCCCCACGGCGGGGTGTTCTTGGACATCGCCAGCCGCCGCTCCGCCGAGTACATCCGACGGCGCCTCCCTTCGATGTACACCCAGTTCAAGGAGCTGGCAGGCGTCGACATCACCACGACGCCCATGGAGATAGGCCCGACGTGCCACTACATGATGGGCGGTGTACGAGTGGACGCGGACACCGAGGCTGCCACGGTGCCGGGGCTCTTCGCCGCCGGGGAGGTTGCCGGCGGCATGCACGGCGCGAACCGGCTCGGCGGGAACTCGCTCTCGGACCTCTTGGTGTTCGGGCGGCGTGCCGGGATTGGCGCGGCCGACTACGCGGAGGGACGGGAGGGAGAGCCCACCGTGGACGGTGCAGAGGTCGAGGCGATCCTGACCGAGGCGCTTGCTCCATTGGAGAACGAGAGCGGCGAGAGCCCGTACGACTTGCACCGGGACCTGCAGGAGACGATGCAGTCGCTGGTCGGCATCATCAGGACTGGCTCCGAGCTCGAAGAGGCCCTCGAGCGGCTGGGCACTTTGCGCGAGCGCTCCGAGCACCTGGCCGCTCCCGGCGGACGTGCGTACAACCCCGCCTGGAACTTGGCCACCGACCTACCGGCCATGCTCACGGTGTCGACCGCGGTGGCCCAAGGTGCGCTGGCTCGCAAGGAAAGCAGAGGGGGCCACACGAGGGAGGACTTCCCGAACGCGGATCCCGAGCTGGGAAAGGTCAACTTTGTCCAGCGCCAGACCGACCCGAGAGGTCCTGGAGCCCCGATCATCGTGAGTCCTGAGCCCCTGCCGGAGATGCCGGCGGAGCTCCGCGAGCTCCTCGAGGAGGGACAGTGATGCACGACGACACCGAGCACGACGACACCGAGCACGACGACACCGAGCAGCAAGAAGAACCGGTGGCGGCTGAAGAGGTGGACCGAGCCGGAGACGACGGGCTCGGAGCGGCGGCTGACGACGCGGCGCCGACGAGCGATGGCGACGTGACCATGAGAGTGTGGCGGGGTGACCCCGGAGGCGGCGAGTTCGTCGAGTACCAGCTTCCCAACCAAGAGGGTGAGGTGGTCCTGGACGTCATCCACCGGCTGCAGGCCTCCGACGCGCCCGACCTGGCTTGCCGCTGGAATTGCAAAGCCGGCAAGTGCGGATCGTGCTCTGCCGAGATCAACGGCCGTCCCCGCCTCATGTGCATGACCCGGATGGACGAGCTCCCGGCTGGACCTGTCACGGTGGCCCCGATGCGCACGTTCCCCATCATCAGGGACCTGGTGACCGACGTCAGCTTCAACTTCGAGGTCGCCAAGACCGTCCCGGCTTTCTCTCCGATGCCCGAACCCGCCGACGGCTACCGCATGCAGCAGATCGACATCGAGCGGGGGCAGGAGTTCCGCAAGTGCATCGAGTGCTTCTTGTGCCAGGACGTCTGCCACGTGATCCGGGACCACGAAGAGAACAAGGCCCACTACGCCGGGCCTCGGTTCTTCATCCGCTTCGCCGAGCTGGAGATGCACCCGCTCGACACCAACGACCGCCGGGAGCTGGTCCGGAAGCGGGCTGGACTGGGGTTCTGCAACATCACCAAGTGCTGCACCGAAGTCTGCCCCGAGCACATCAAGATCACCGACAACGCCATCATCCCGATGAAAGAACGGGTGGTGGACGCCTCGTACGACCCGCTCGGTTGGCTGGGCCGCACCATCATGCGCCGCTCGAAGCGATCGCCGGAAGAGGCGGTGGCGATCGCCCGATCCGGGGGCTCGGCACCACACGAGGCCTCCGACGAGCCGTCAGACGAGCCGTCCGGGGAGGCCGCGTCCGCAGAGGCGTAGCGGTGCCGCTCCTCTACTCTGCAGAATGGGTGGCCGCATTCAACGATGCGGTGGCCGACCTCGACCCGGCGACGGTGGACACCGGCGTCTCACTCACTGCCGAACGGGGTGCCTACCGCGTCGAACATGTGCTGAAGAACGCTCCGGGGGGAAGTCTTCGCGTGGATCTCGAGGTGAGGAAAAACTCCCTTCGCATGTCCTGCCGAACGGACCGCTCACCTGAGCCGTCCGAGCCCGCCAACGTGACGGTGACCATGGACTACGCCGATGCTGCTGCCATGTCCCGAGGCGAGCTCGATGCGGCAGATGCCCTCGCTGCCGGCCGGATCCGGGTCCGGGGCGACTTGGCGTTGCTGGTGGCCTCCCAAGCCCTGCTCGCTGCCGCGTCGGCACGCCTGGGACCGCTGCGGCGGGAGACCACGTCATGACGACGTCAGGCTCGGAGCCGGGCAGTATGCCAGACGCCGGCGTCGCCGATGCACCCGCTCGCGCGCCGATGGGTACGCCGTTCCAACAAGGACTGGGGATCTCCTGGGAGGAGATTGAAGACGAACCCGGTTCGATGGCGGCCACCTTGGAGGTCACCGACGGAATCCGCGGACCGGCCGGCTTCCTCGAAGGCGGGGTCATCGCCACGCTGGTCGACTGCGCCGGCGCCGCAGCCGCCGTCCGCTCTCTCGGGGACATGGTGGCCACGACGCACATGACGCTGTCGTTCCTGTCACCCGGCCGGACCGGCCCGGTACGGGCCGAGGGCCGTGTCCTGCGCACCGGCCGGCGTGACTCGGTCGTCGAGGTCAGGGTGCTCGACACCGGCGACGGCGACCGCTTGATGGCCGTGTCCCACATGGCCGTGCGATCTCTCGGCCGGCCATTGCCGGAGTTCCCCCAGCCCAACCAGCCGCGGACCGAGGACCCGACAGGACCGCCTCTCCGGAGGTAGTGTCGGACCACGGCCCGCGTCGGGCGGGCTCCGTACAGAGGAGGCGAGACGTGCCCCAGCCGATCGACGACCATTTCCTCCAGAAGTACCGCGAGCTCCTCGACGCCGAAGACGCGGCGTTCGACGAGTTGGAGCACGCGTGTGAAGACGGGGATCGTCTCCACTTCGACGAGGAGATGGAAGTCTGGCAGGTCGCGTTGGCAGCCAAGCTCAGCTTCCTGTCGGGTGCCGGGATCGAGGTGCCCGTCGCCGTCGCCGCCGGTTGAGCGCGCGCTGAGGGAGCGACGCGGTGGCCGGAGAGGCCGCCGCTCTCAGCTCACGAGCCCCATCGCCTTCACTTCGTCACGTTCGGCGACCAGCTCCTCGGTGGTGAGACGGATCCGTTCGACGGCGAATGCGTCGTGCTCGACGCCCTCGACGACCGACCAGCCGCCCTGGCCGTCGGCGCGGACCGGGAAGCCGAACTGGAGCCCCTCGGGCGTGCCGTACTGGCCGTCGCTGGGGACTGCGACCGAGACACAGTCCCCGGCAGGGGTGGCGGTCCGCAGGCTCACCACCGTGTCGATCGCGGCGTTGGCAGCCGAGGCTGCCGACGACGCGCCGCGCGCCTCGATGACCGCGGCACCGCGCTTTTGGACCGTGGTGAGGAAGTCGCCCTCCAGCCAAGCTCGGTCCGTGATGACGTCGGGCACCGGCCGGCCGTCGATGGTCGCAGCCCCGAAGTCGGGGAACTGGGTAGCCGAGTGGTTCCCCCAGATGGCGAGGTGCCGGACCGAGGTGACCGGGACACCGGCTTTCTTGGCCAGCTGGGTCTCGGCCCGGTTCTGGTCCAAGCGGGTCATTGCGAACCACCGGTCGGTCGGCACCTCCGGCGCGTTCGACCGGGCGATCAGACAGTTGGTGTTGCAGGGGTTCCCCACGACCAGTACCCGCACGTCGGAGGCGGAGTGATCGGCGATGGCCCTCCCCTGGGGCTTGAAGATCCCGCCGTTCACCCCGAGGAGGTCACCGCGCTCCATGCCCGCCTTGCGAGGCACCGAGCCCACCAGTAGGGCCCACGAGGTGCCGTCGAACGCCGTCTTGAGGTCGGACGTCGCCTCGATGCCGGCGAGCAGGGGAAAGGCGCAGTCGTCGAGCTCCATCACGACACCTTCCAGCATCTTCATCGCAGGCTCGATCTCGAGCAGGCGCAGGATGACGGGCTGGTCGTCGCCGAGGAGCTGTCCTGAGGCGATCCGGAACAGCATCGCGTAGCCGATCTGGCCGGCCGCTCCGGTGACGGTGACGTGGAGTGGGTTCTTGGAGGTCATGCCCGCTACGTTACGCGGCGCACTGCTCTCGGTCGAAACCGCTCGCCATCAGGCCGCTACAGGCGGTCGGCCACTGCCCGGGCGAACGCGGAGCAGGAGACCTCGGTGGCGCCGTCCATCTGGCGGGCGAAGTCATAGGTCACGATCTTCTCGGCGATGGTCGCTTCCAGTGCGGCGATGATGTCGTCGGCTGCCGCTTGCCACCCCAGGTGCTCGTACATGAGCACCCCCGAAAGCAACACCGACCCGGGGTTCACCTTGTCCTGCCCGGCGTACTTCGGCGCGGTGCCGTGCGTTGCTTCGAAAATTCCGTGGCCGGTGACGTAATTGATGTTCGCACCGGGCGCGATCCCGATGCCTCCGACTTGGGCGGCCAATGCATCCGAGAGGTAGTCGCCGTTCAGGTTCGTGGTGGCGATGACGTCGAACTCGGCCGGCCGGGTGAGCACCTGCTGGAGCGTGATGTCGGCGATGGCGTCCTTGACGAGGAGCTTGCTCCCCGGATCGCCCCCGCAGTCGTCCCAACCCACGGCGACGTCGGCGAATTCCTCGCGCACCAGCTCGTATCCCCAGTTCCGGAACGCCCCCTCGGTGAACTTCTGGATGTTGCCCTTGTGGACCATCGTCACCGATTGCCGCCCGTGGTCCAGGGCGTAGCGGATGGCAGCCCGGATCAGGCGCTTGGATCCTTCCTCCGACACGGGCTTGATCCCGATGCCCGACCCGTCGCGGATCGGGAACCCCATCTCTTGTCGTAGGAAGGCCGTCAGCTTCTCCGCCTCGGGCGATCCTTTCTCCACCTCGTAGCCGGCGTAGACATCCTCGGTGTTCTCCCGGAAGATGACCATGTCGACCAGCTCGGGGTGGCGCACGGGAGAGGGGACTCCGGTGAACCACCGCACCGGACGGAGACAGACATAGAGGTCCAGGATCTGGCGCAGGGCCACGTTGAGCGATCGGATCCCGCCACCGATGGGCGTCGTGAGGGGGCCCTTGATCCCGATGAGGTGCTCTCGGAATGCCTCCACCGTCTCATCCGGCAGCCACGTGCCGGTCTGGTCGTAGGCCTTCTGGCCGGCCAGGACCTCCTTCCACGCCACCCGGCGCCCGTGCTTGGCCGCTGCCGCGTCCAGGACAAGCTTGGCCGCGGGCCAGATGTCGACGCCGGTGCCGTCGCCTTCGATGAACGGGATGACGGGCTCGTCGGGAACCACCAGCTTCCCGTCGGCCCCCATGGTGATGGTGTCTGCCATGGAAGCGATCCTATGGCCGGGTGGTGGCGCCACCCCAATCGGCGCCGGTGGACAGCGGCCTGCTCCCGGACGGTGAACCTGGCTCTGCAAGCGCCCGGTCGAGCCCGAGAGCGCCGTAGATCTCCCGGGTCACGCTCGATCGGTTGAGCGTGTAGAAGTGCAGCCCCGGCGCGCCATCGTCGAGCAGCGCGCGGCACAGCGCGGTGAAGACCTCGATCCCCTCCTCGCGGACAGCGGCCGCGCCCCCGGCCCGATCGGCTGCCTCCAAGCGCTCGACCAGCCAGCGGGGCGCCGGCGCGCCCATCGGCCCCAGGCGCGACAGCGACGCGAGCGTGGTCACCGGCAGGATCCCCGGCAGGATCGGCCGGTCGACCCCACGGACAGCCATGTCGTCGCGGAGCGACCGGTACTCGCCCAGCTCGAAGAAGAACTGGGTGACCCCGAAGTCTGCCCGGCGGAGCTTCTCGGCCAGGTGGTCACGGTCACTGGCCAGGTCGGGCGAGGCCGGGTGGCCGGCAGGGTGGGCAGCCACCCCGATGGAGAACCCCCCGACCGCTCGTGCCAGCTCCACCAACTCGATGGCGTGGAGCAGCTCTCCGGACCCCGCCAAAGGATCAGCCGGCGGATCCCCCCCGAGGGCCATGAGGTTGTCCACGCCGGCTTTGCGGTAGGAGACCAGGATGTCGGCGAGCTCCAGCCGGCTGTGGGCAACGCAGATGAGGTGGGCCATCGGGTTGAGAGACGTGGTGTGGAGCATGCCGGTCACCAAGTCGTAGGTCCGCCGACGCGACGCCCGACCGCCGCGATAGGTGACCGAGACGAACGACGGGGCCAGCGGCTCGAGGGCGCGCAGCGTCTCGAGCAGCGTCGCCTGCTCGTCTTCGGTCTTGGGCGGGAAGAACTCGAAGGAGTAGGTGGGCCCGGCCGCGAGGAGCTCGGCGATCTGCGTCACCGGGCCAAGAGTAGTGCTCAGGAGGTGCCGGCCCGCCCGAAATCGTCCTCCAACCGGACGATGTCGTCCTCTCCGAAGTAGTCGCCACGCTGGACTTCGATGAACACGAGGTCGTCGTCACCCTCGCACGCGATGCGATGGGCGGTACCCAGCCCGACGTCCACCGAGTCCCCCGCTGCCAGCTCTCGATCCACCCCGTCCAAGGTGACACGGCCCCGACCGGACACGACGAACCAGTGCTCGGCGCGCCGGGCGTGCCGCTGGTAGCTGAGGCGCTTGCCGGGATGGACCACGATGCGCTTGACCTTGTGGTCGGGAGCGCTGTCGTCGAGCACGGTGTACGAGCCCCATGGCCGCTCCTCGTGCTCGCCGCCGTGCACCCGAGACGGGGCCGGCACCGATGCGGGAGAGGGCGATGACCCGTCCGCGGCGCTCATACGCGCTCTGCCGCCCGGACGGCGTTCCGCAACAGCATTGCCCTGGTCATGGGGCCCACGCCACCGATTCTCGGGGTGATCCAGCCGGCCACCTCGGCCACGTCCTCAGCCACATCGGAGAGCAGCTTACGTCCCTCCCAGCTCGTCCCGGCGCCCACGACGGCCGCCCCGGGCTTGACCATGCCGGCGGTCACGAGGCCTGCGCGGCCGGCTGCCGCCACGACCACGTCGGCGCTGCGCACCAGGCCACTCAGATCGTCGACACCGGTGTGGACGACCGTGACCGCCGCGTTGCACCCCGGTCGCTTGGTGGCCAAGAGGACGGCAAGAGGCCGCCCGATGGTCAGACCCCGCCCGATGACCACGGCGTGGCGCCCTTCGACCGGCACGTCGTAGGCGTGGAGCAGCTCGACGATGCCCGCCGGCGTGCACGGGAGGGGTCCAGGCCGCCCCATGAGCAGCCGGCCGAGGTTCACCGGGTGGAGGCCGTCGACGTCCTTGGCCGGGTCCACGGCCATCAGCACCCGCTCCTCGTCCAAACCCTCGGGCAGCGGGAGCTGGACGAGGTAGGCGTGGACGGCCGGGTCTGCGTTGAACCTGGCCACGACCTCCTCGACCTCGGCTTGGGTCGCAGTCTCGGGCAGGTGCTGGTGGTACGACGTGATGCCCACCTCGGCGCAGTCCTCGTGCTTCATCGCAACGTAGCGGGCGCTCGGCCCGTCGTCGCCCACCAGGATGGTGCCAAGGCCGACGCGTATTCCCTCGGCCGCCAGCCTGGCCACCCGCTCGGCCACTTCGGCTCGGACCCTCGCCGCCAGGCGCTCGCCGTCGAGTAGGACCGCCGTCACCGCAGGACCGCCGTCACCGCCGCCCGCCTCGCGCGACGCGTCCTCCGTGCTCCGAGGACCTCAATGCCGGAAGTGCCGTTCACCGGTGATCACCATGGCGATGCCGGCAGCGTCGGCTGCCGCCGTCACCTCGGCGTCGCGCACCGAGCCCCCCGGCTGGACCACCGCCGCCACCCCTGCCTGGGCCAGCACCTCCAAGCCGTCGGGAAAGGGGAAGAACGCGTCGCTCGCGGCGGCGGCGCCCACCGCCCGCTCCCCCGCCTTGGTCACGGCGATCTCGGCTGCCACCACCCGGGACTGCTGGCCGGCACCCACGCCGACCGCCTGACCGCCGTGCACGATCGAGATCGCGTTCGAGGTCGTGCGGGCACAGATCCGCCAAGCCAGCACCAGGTCCCGCCACTGGTCTTCGGTCGGCTCGGTCGCGCTGACCACCCGCCAGGTGGGGACCTCGCTCACGAAGCGATCGGGCGTCTGGACCAGGTACGACCCCCCCAAGCTCCGCACGTGGAGGCCAAGCGGGTCCGGAGCGCCGGCCGAGAGGATGCGGGTGGCCTTGCGCTTTGCCACCAGGCGAGCGAGCGCTTCGGGCTCGAACGATGGCGCCACGACCACGTCTGCCTGGGGGCCACCGGCCATGACCTCGGCCACGGCGACGGTCACCGGCCCCGATAGCGCGACCACGCCCCCGAAAGCCGACAAGGGGTCGCCGGCGAGCGCCCATTCGTAGGCCGTCGTGAGGTCCGCGGCCACGGCGGCACCACAGGGGTTCGCGTGCTTGATGATGGCCACCGCCTGCTCGGCGCCGGCGCCGCCCACACCAGCGCCCCTCACGCCGGCATCGGACACGAGCTCGTGGACGAGGCGCCACGCGGCGTCGGCGTCGAAGATGTTGAGGTACGACAGTTCGGTGCCGGAGTGCTGGACCGTCGTGTCCCACCAGCTCGCCTCACCGGCCAAGCGGTACCTGGCACCCGACTGGTGCGGGTTCTCGCCGTAGCGCAGCGTTGCGGCCCGTTCCAAAGTGACGTGCAGGGTCGGAGGAAGCAGGGCGCCAGCCGCCTCGCCGGCGCCAGACGCCTCGCCGGCGTCAGCCGCCGCGTCGACACCAGCTGCCTCCGGGGCGGCATTCACCTCCTCGTCGAACCACGACACGATCGCGGCGTCGTAGGCGGCCGTGTGGGCGAACGCCGCCCTGGCCAACCGGCGCCGCGTGCTGTCGGAGAGCGAACCGTTGCCGGCCAGCTCTTCCAGGACAGCCGGGTAGTCGGCCGGCGAGGTGACGACGCCCACATGGGCGAAGTTCTTCGCTGCCGCCCGCACCATGGCCGGCCCACCCACGTCGATGAGCTCCACCGAGGGGTCCGAGGCGAACGGGTACAGGTTGGAGACCACCAGGTCGATGAGCTCGATCCCCTCGGCGGCGACGTCGGAGAGGTGGGCGGGCTCGGAGCGGTCGGCCAGGATCCCTCCGTGGATACGGGGGTGCAGCGTCTTGACCCGGCCGCCCAGCATCTCGGGCGAGCCGGTCACCGCGCTCACCTCCTCGTGCGCGATCCCGGCGTCGGCCAGCGCTGCGGCCGTCTTGCCGCTGGCCACGAGCTCCCATCCGAGGCCCGCCAGGCCCGAGGCCAGGTCCACCAGCCCGGTCTTGTCGTACACCGACAGCAGTGCTCTCACGCTCGTGCCACCTGGATGGTGAGGCCCTCGAGCGAGCCGGTGGACGCAAGCTCGGCACAGGCGCGGCGGATGGTCTCGGGGTACAGGCGCCGCTCCACCGTCTTGATCCGCTCGTGCAGCGTGCCGGCGGTGTCGCCGTCACGCACGGGGACCTCTGCCTGGGCAAGGATCGGCCCGGCATCGACCTCGAGGGTGGCCACGTGGACGGTGCAGCCGGTGACCCGGGCACCCGCCGCGAGCGCGTCCTCGACGCCGTGCCAGCCGGGGAACGCCGGGAGCAGCGACGGGTGGGTGTTGAGGATCCTCCCGGGAAACGCGTCGTGCACCGGCTTGTCGAGGACGGTCCCGAACCCGGCCATGGCCACCAGGTCCACGGATCGGGTGGTGAGCACGTCGGCGACGGCCTCCGTGAAGCCCCGGCGATCGAAAGCTGCTCCGAAACCCCCCCAGGCAAGGCGATCGACCACCACCGCGTCCACCCCGGCTTGACGCGCTACCTCGATGGCCCGGCAGGGGCGGTCGGCCACCACGACCGTGACCGGGAGCCGGTCGGCCAGGAGCGCTTCGAGGATCGTCCCGCTCCCCGATGCCAGGACGGCCAGCCTCACCTCCACGCCGCCCACGCTACCAAGCGGGTCCTCCGCCGACGCCACCTTCGGCGCGCTCAGGGGAGCGCCTTGACGATCTCGACCATCTTTTCGCCGGCCTCGGTCGGGTTGAGCGCGACCGTCACCCCGGCGGCCGACAGGGCGTCCATCTTGGCCTGGGCCGTACCCTGGGAGCCGGAGATGATCGCGCCGGCATGGCCCATCTTGCGCCCCGGCGGCGCGGTGACGCCGGCGACGTAGGAGACGACCGGCTTGGTGAGGTTCGCCGAAATGAATTCGGCGGCCCGCTCCTCCTCCGAGCCGCCGATCTCCCCGATCATCATCACCGCCTTGGTGTCCGGGTCCGCTTCAAAAGCCGCCAGACAGTCGATGAAGTTGGTCCCGGGCACCGGGTCGCCTCCGATCCCCACGCAGGTGGTCTGCCCCACGCCCTGCTGGGAGAGCTCGTGCAGCGCCTGGTAGGTCAAGGTGCCCGATCTGCTCACGATGCCGACCGGCCCGCCGGCCATGGCGATGTCGCCCGAGGTGATGCCGATGTTGCACTTCCCCGGCGAGATGATCCCCGGGCAGTTCGGTCCGAGCAGGCGGGTACCGGGGAACTCCTGCACCAGCCGGTTGTACGTGCGTGCCTCGTCCTGGGCCGGTATCCCCTCGGTGATGCACACGACGAAGCTGATGCCCGCCTCGGCGGCCTCCTCGATTGCGGCGGCGGCAAACGGCGGCGGCACGGAGATGAACGACGCCGTTGCTCCCGTCGCCTCCACGGCCTCTTGGACCGAGGCGAACACCGGTATCCCCTCGATCACCTCGCCCCCACGCTTGGGGTTGGTCCCCGCCACCACCTTGGTGCCGTAGTCCCGGTTGCGCAGGCCGTGGTACAGACCCTGGCTGGTCGGGCTGACGCCTTGGATGACCACGGTCGTCGTCTCGTCGACAAAGATGCTCACTGCTCTCCTCTTCTCCTCGTCACTCGTTCGTCCACACTCGCGTTCGCGTTCCCTCCGGAGCCCGCCGACCGCTCAGTCGCCAACCAGGGCCACGGCCCGACGAGCACCGTCGAGCATCGTCGGCTCCGACAGCAGGCGATCGGAGAGGTGCGGCGCCAGGAGCGCCCGCCCGGCCTCGGCGTTGGTCCCGTCGAGGCGGAGCACGATCGGCGAGCGCAGGTCCACCCGGGCCAGCGCCTCGATCACCCCCTTCGCCACCTCGTCGACCCGGGTGATCCCGCCGAAGATGTTCACGAAGATCGATCGGACCGACGGGTCTGCGTTGATGACCTCGAGCGCGGCCGCCATGACGTCGGCATTCGCCCCTCCGCCGATGTCGAGGAAATTGGCAGCGCTCCCCCCGACCTGGTTCACCACGTCGAGGGTGCTCATCGCCAGCCCCGCTCCGTTGGCGATGATCCCGACGGTGCCGGACAGGCCGATGTAGTTGAGCCCCTTCTCCTTGGCCATCACCTCACGGGGGTCCTCGGACTCGGTCGCCGCGTACTCCGCCCACTCCGGGTGCCGGAACGACGCGTTGTCGTCGAGCGTCACCTTGGCGTCGAGCGCGTGGACCCGGCCGTCGGTGGTGAGGATGAGGGGGTTGATCTCAGCCAGGTCGCAGTCACCTTCCACGTAGCAGGTGTACAGCTTGACCAGGAGCGCCGCCGCCTGTTCCCTGGCGTCGGCGTCCAACCCTGCCCGCTCGACCCATTCGGCGGCGGCGGCTTCGTCGATGCCTCGCACCGGATCGATGTGGAGCCGGGCGATGGCATCGGGATTGGTGGCCGCCACCTCCTCGATCTCCACACCGCCCTCGGCCGAGAGCATGCCGAGATGGAGCTTGGCCAGCCGGTCGAGCGTGAAGCTGGCGTAGTACTCGCGGGCGATGTCCGATGCGTGCTCGACCCACAGGCGGTGGACAACGTGGCCCTTGATGTCCATGCCGAGGATGGCCTGGGCGTGCCTGCGGGCCTCGTCCGCGTCGGCCGCGAGCTTGATCCCCCCGGCCTTGCCCCGGCCACCCACTTTGACTTGGGCTTTCACGACCACCGGGTACCCGGCGGCGTCGGCCTGGGCCACTGCCTCGTCGGGGGTGTCGGCCACCCCTCCCGGCGACGTCGGGATCCCGAAGCGGGCGAAGTACTGCTTTCCCTGGTACTCGTAGAGGTCCACTCGCTTGCTCCTCGCTCTCAGTGCTGCTCGGTCTCGGTGCTGCTCGGTGCTGCCCGGCGGTACGCCGGGTGGGCGACGCTACCCCTCGGCCCCTCCTGCCCCCAGGGCCTCCTCGCGTCGATCGAGCTCGTCGGCCAGCCACCGACCGATCGACGGCAGCGGCGCTCCGGGCGTGAAGACCTCCGCGACGCCGTGCTCTTTGAGGGCTGGGATGTCGCCCTCGGGGATGATCCCGCCGACCACCACCACGACGTCACCCCGTCCGCTCTCGGCGAGCCCCTGGACCACTTTGGGCACGAGGGTGAGGTGGGCGCCGGACAGGAGCGACAGCCCGACGGCGTCGGCGTCCTCCTGGATGACGGCACTCACCACCTGCTCGGGGGTCTGGTGCAGCCCGGTGTAGACGACTTCGAACCCCTCGTCGCGAAGGGCCCGCGCGATCACCTTGGCCCCGCGGTCGTGGCCGTCGAGGCCGGGCTTGGCCACGACCACCCGGTAGGGACGATGCATCGAGCCCCGATGATAGGCGTCATGGTGCAGGGGAGCGCCAGCCCAGACCGACCACCCAGGGCGACCTGCTCGCCTGAAGGACCACTGAGGAGCACGCCGCACGACTCCTCCCGGAGCCGTGCACGCTTGGAGGATGCCTCCCGCCCCTGCGGTCCGGCAGTGACCACTGCCGTACGCCCCCCGGAAGTGGGGTCGCACTCTCGCGCCCCCGGCCTGTACGGCGACGGTCCCCACCGGGTCCGGGGCGTCGTGCGGGCCGCCCGGATCCGCCAGTGGGTGAAGAACGCCCTGGTGCTCGTGGCCCCTGCCGCCGCCGGAGTCCTTCGGCATGGCGCCGTGGCCGCCCGGGCCGGCGGCGTGTTCGCCGTCTTCTGCGCCGCGGCTTCCGGCGTGTACCTCCTCAACGACTCGATGGACGCCATCGCCGACCGGGGCCACCCTGACAAATGCCATCGGCCGGTCGCGGCCGGGACACTGCCGCTGCCGACGGCGGTGGCGATCGGCATGCTCCTCCTGGCCGGTGCGCTGGCGGGCTCGTGGGTGCTGGCCGGCTGGCAGCTCGCATTGGTCATCGGTCTGTACGCCGGGATCAACGTGGCCTACATCCTCGGCCTCAAGCACCAGGCGGTGATCGAGCTGGCCGCGGTGGCTTCGGGCTTCGTCCTGCGGGCCATCGCCGGGGGTGTGGCCACCCACGTGCCACTCTCGAATTGGTTCCTCGTCGTCACCTCCTTCGGAGCCCTCTTCGTGGTCACCGGCAAGCGGGTGGCAGAGCACCGCCTCCTGGGCGACGACCGGGTGGCGCACCGGCCGGTCCTGGGCCAGTACTCGGCGGAGTTCCTCTACTCCACCTTGATCCTCACGGCATCGGCGACCGTGACCGCCTACTGCCTGTGGGCCTTCGAGCGCACCGGTCTGGCCGACCATGCCGGCCACCACCTCATCTGGATCCAGCTCAGCGTGGTGCCGGTGGTGATCGGGGTCCTCCACGTCCTGCGGGTGCTCGACGCCGGAGAGGGAGGAGCCCCCGAGGACCTCGTACTGCGCGATCGCACGGTCCAGGTGCTGGGCCTCGTGTGGACCCTGCTGTTCGCGCTCGGCCTCTATGGGTGAGGGCCGGCTCCTCACCGGCTGGGGGAGGACGTCACCGTCATGGGCACGAGTCGTGGCTCCCGGCGATACCGGCGAGCTTTCGGCGGAGCTGTCGGGCGGTCGGGCGGGCGCGTCGGGCTCCGCGAGCACCACTCGGATCATCGCTCGAGGACTGGGGCGGAGCTACGGCGACGCGGCACAGTGCGCCGGGGGAACGGTCATCGACGTCGGGAGGCTCTCGGACATCGGTCCCATCGATCCCGAGTCCGGTCTCGTCACCGTGGGTGGCGGCACGAGCCTCCAGCACTTGTTGGAGCGCTCACTCCTTGAAGGATGGTTCGTCCCGGTCACGCCGGGAACGCGCCAGGTGAGCATCGGCGGCGCCATCGCCGCCGATGTCCACGGGAAGAACCACCACCATGACGGGAGCTTCTGCGGCCACGTGACGTCCCTCACGTTGAGCACCCCGACGGGCATCATCCAGACCGGGCCGGCGCTCGACCCCGAGCTCTTCTGGGCCACGGCCGGCGGCATGGGTCTCACCGGGGTCGTGACCGACGCCACCGTCCGCATGACGCCGGTGGAGACCAGCCGGATGCTCGTGGACACCGAGCGGTTCACCGATCTCGACGGGGTGATGGCGGCCATGGAGGAGGGTGATGCCGGCTATCGCTACTCGGTCGCGTGGGTGGACACCGCCGCCGGCCGCAAGCGGGCAGGCCGATCCGTGCTCACTCGCGGCGACCATGCCGCGATCGACGATCTCCCCGCATCTCTGCGGAGCCGGCCGCTCGAGGCGCCGCGCCCGGCGCGCCTTCGAGTCCGCCAGACCGCTCCCTCCGGGTTGCTGAACGCTGCAACGGTGGCAGCGTTCAACGCCGCGTGGTACCACCGGGCGCCGCGCCGGCGCACCGGCGAGCTCCAGGACATGGCGACCTTCTTCCACCCTCTCGACGGCGTCGACGGTTGGAACCGCCTGTACGGTCCACGCGGGTTCCTCCAGTACCAGTTCGCCGTCGGCCCCCACCGGGGCGACGTCGTCCACCAGGCGATACGCCTCCTCGCCGACGGCGGCACGCCGTCGTTCCTGGCCGTCTTGAAGCGCTTCGGCCCGGGCGATCCCGGCCCCCTGTCCTTCCCGATCGAAGGCTGGACCCTTGCGCTCGACCTCCCGCTCGGCCCCCCGGAGCTGGCCCGTGCCACCGACCAGCTCGACGAGATGGTGGCACAAGCAGGCGGGAGGGTGTACCTGGCCAAAGATGCCCGCCTTCGCCCCGAGCTCATCCAAGTCATGTACCCCCGCCTCGACGAGCTCCAGGAGGTCCGCGAAAGGGTCGACCCTTCCGGGCTCCTGTGCTCGGACCTCTCCCGGCGGCTGGGAATGGACCGCGCGAGGATCGAGCGATGAACGACGCCTTCGGCCGGCCCCAGTCGATGGTGGTGCTGGCAGGAACCTCGGAGATCGCCCGTGCCGTTGTCCGGCGCGCTCTCGCCGATCGTTGCCGCACGGTGGTGCTCGCCGGCAGGAACCCGGCCGCCCTCGCCGTAGCCGCCGGCGAGGCGGTGGCCGCCGGCGCGGACGCGGTACCGACCGTGCTGTTCGATGCCTGTGACCCGGCTGGTGCCCGAGATGCAGTTGATCGCTGCTTCGCTGCCGCCGGCGGCGACGTGGATGCCGTGGTGATGGCCGTGGGGGAATTGGGTGACCAGCGCACCGACGAGACCGACCCGGAGCGTACGGCGGCCGTGCTCACCGTCAATTTCACGTGGCCGGCGACGGCGATGGTGGCTGTCGCCGCACACCTGCGGGCCCAGGGTCATGGACGCCTCGTGGTCCTGTCGTCGGTCGCCGGCGTCCGGGTACGACGGGCCAACTTCGTGTACGGCTCGTCCAAGGCCGGCCTCGACGCCTTCTCGGTGGGCCTGGGGGAAGCGCTGAGGGGCAGCGGGGCCGGCGTGACGGTGGTCCGGCCCGGCTTCGTACGGACCAAGATGACCCTGGGACGCCCCGAGGCACCGTTCGCCACCACGCCGGACGTCGTGGCCCGAGCCATCACCGACGGTCTGGGCAGTGGCGCTGCGGTGGTCTGGGCACCGGGGCTCCTGCGCTGGGTGTTCGCCGTATTGAAGAACCTTCCCACGACGATCTGGCGGCGCCTCCCGGGCTAGGAGCCCCTCTTCGTCGTGCCCTTGGCAGGTGATGCCGTCGCGCCAGAAGCACCCGAGGTCCCCGAGCTGCTCGATGGTGCCGACTGGGTAGAGGGAATGGTTGTGGCCGGCGGGGTGACATGGGCTGTGGGCGCGCTGGACATGGTGAAAAAGTCGCGCGTCCACCAGCTCGCGAAGTACCTGCCAGGAGAGCCTGCCATGTTCGAGAGAAGGTCGGTGCCGTTTGTCGGCGTGGCGGCGCCGTTGGGCACCGTCGGTGAGAACGTCGCGTAGTTGACCCATGTGGTGTTGATGTCGAGCTCCATCCCGCGGACGGCGCCCGCCCTCACCAAGAGGTTGGCCAACGTGCCGATGCTGAGGTACGGACCACCCACGTAGACGAGCGCTCCGTTGGCCGTCTCCCCGATACCCGATCGCCACACGTCGACGGCGCCGCCGAGCGTGGCACCCCATTTGAGGAATGTCCCCGAGCTCAGCCCCGGGACCGGTTGTCCCCCTGTGACCACCAGGTCCAGGTTCTGGCGGACCGAGACCACGTGAGAGGTCATCTTCACCTGGCTCCCCCAGGCGCCGATCGCAACCGAGCCGTTTGTGTAGATGACAAAGGACGCGGCCCCGGTCCGCAGCGGGATCACCACCTTGCCATCGGTGTAGTACCCCGAGTTGGCTGTCGCCATCCGGAAGCCGGCGTTGAAGGCCGCCACCAGGCTGGTGGCCGCTGTGGGCTGGATCGGGGCACTGTACTTGTACGGCCCGCCGCCGGGGATCGAGCTGCCTGAGTACAAGGTGGCCCGCAGCAGCTTGGTGTCCATCCAGGCGATGCCGGCCACGACGCTTGTGGACCCCGGGTCGGGTCGGACGAAGGCCTCGTAGACGGCCGGGGTACCGTTCACCGTGCGACCGGCCGGATGCCACTGCCCTTCGCCGGGCAGGGCTGGGCTGATCAGGGGGACGACCGGGGATGGCACCGGGAGGCCGACCGTGACCGCAGGTGCGGTCGTCGTCGTCGGCGATGGAATGGCGCCCGGAGCCGGCTTGCCGCCCTTGGGCGGCGGGTGGTGCGAGTACCACACGTTCTCCGCCCATCGTACGATCGACCCACCGCCGTGGTCGTGAGCCCACTCGGCGAAGCGAGCGGCGACCGTTGTCCCCATGGAGCGTGTGGTCAGCGCGCTCCCCAGCGACCACCAGATCGGGGTCATGAGGACGACGAGGACGAGGAGCGCGACGACCAGCCGCCTGCGACGGATCGTCTTGGCGCGGCTTCGCCGGGCTCGTCGTCCCGGCACGGCGGGTCGGGCCCGAGAGCTGGCAGGGCTCGTCGTCGTCATCCCCTGCAATTGTCACATCGGGCATCTGAGACAACGCTGAACCGGGTGACACCCGCGCGACGGCGACGGTGTCGTGGCTGGTCAGGCCCGTCGGATCGGCGCCACCGAGAGCAGCAGCGTCTTGTCGCCGACCGAAGAGAAACGCACGGTGGCCTGTGCCTGCTCACCCTCCCCGCTCGCCGCGAGGACCACGCCTTCGCCCCATCGCTCGTGGACGACGGCATCGCCAGGCGCCAGCCCAAGGAGCTCGGCCCCAGACCCGCCTCGGGGTCCGCCAGGACCCCGCCCCGCTCCCCACGTCCCGCCCGAAGTCCCCCCGCCCGAAGACGCGCCGGTACCGGTACCGGTGCCGGGCACGAGCGACAAGCGTCCACCGCGGGCGCCGACGACGCTGATCAGCTCCGGCGGGATCTCGGAGAGGAACCGGCTCGGGATGTTCTGCGCCACCCGGCCCCACAGAGAGCGGGTCCAGGCATGCGAGAGGGCGAGGCGTTGGCGAGCTCGGGTGATGCCGACGTAGCAGAGCCGGCGCTCCTCCTCCAGCTCGAGCGGCTCGCCGAGGGTCCGACCGTGAGGAAAGATCCCCTCCTCCAGACCGACCATGAACACGGCCGAGAACTCCAGCCCTTTCGCAGTGTGCAGGGTCATGAGCGACACCCGTGTGCCGTCGCGGTCCGCCTCGTCGGCGTCGGAGACCAGTGCGACGGTCTCGAGCAGGTCGGCCACGCTGTCGTACTCGGCGGCGACTCCCTCGAGCTCCGCGATGTTCTCCACGCGGCCGTCGGCCTCGTGGGAGTGCTCGGCAACCAGCTCGGCCAGGTACCCGCTCCGCTCGGCCACCAAGTGGACCAGCTCGCCGGGTCCGAGCGTCTCGAGCTCCTGGCGCATCCCGGTCAAAAGCTCGTCGAGCTCGGCAGCGCCTCGGAGCGCTCGACCGGACAGACCGGCTGTCGCGGCCCGGGACAACGCGTCACCCAAGCTCACGTGCTCGGCCGACGCCCACGAGGCCAGGCGGGTGGCGGACGTGGCACCGATCCCGCGCTTGGGAACGTTGAGGACCCGTCGGGTCGAGACCTCGTCCGCAGGGTTCACGAGGAGACGGAGGTAGGCCAAGAGGTCCTTCACCTCCCGGCGCTCGTAGAAGCGGGTCCCTCCGATGACCTTGTAGGGGACACCGGCGCGCACCATCTCTTCTTCGAGCACCCGGCTCTGCGCATTCGTACGGTAGAACACCGCCATGTCGGCGAAGGGGAGCGGTCCTGCGACCCGGAGCCGGAGGATCTCGCTCGTCACCCAGGCCGCCTCGTCCCGCTCGTCCTCGGCTCGGTACAGGACCGCCGGATCTCCGGGCTCCCCGCGGGTGAACAGCCGCTTGGGCCGGCGACGGGCGTTGTGGGAGATGACGGCGTTCGCCGCGTCGAGGATCGTCTGGGTCGAACGGTAGTTCTCCTCGAGGAGCACCGTGGTCGCATTCGGGAAGACACGCTCGAAGTCCAAGATGTTCGACATGTCGGCGCCGCGCCACCGGTAGACCGACTGGTCGGCATCTCCCACGACCGTCACGTTGCCGTGCTCCCGGCCCAGCAGCACCACCAGCTCGTTCTGGGCGCGGTTCGTGTCCTGGAACTCGTCGACCAGCACGTGGGTGAACCGCTCCTGGTACGAGCGGCGGACGTCCTCGCTCTCTTGGAGCAGGCGCGCAGCCTGCATGAGGAGGTCGTCGAAGTCCATCGCGTTGGCCCCGCGGAGCCGCTGCTGGTACTCCGAGTAGACGTCGGCGATCAAGCGGCGGTGCACGTCGCCACCGAACCCGGCGGCGGCTGCGAAGGCATGCTCGTCGATCAGCTCGGACTTGGCCTGGCCGATGACGGCGGCGACCGAGCGCGGCGGGAGGCGCTTGGTGTCGATCCCGAGCTCGCTCTCGACGATCTCGACCAGCCGCCGCGAGTCGGCGTCGTCGTAGACGGTGAAGCCCGCGCGGTACCCTAGACGGTCGGCGTGGACCCTCAGGATGCGGAGGCACGCCGAGTGGAACGTCGACACCCACATCCGCTCGGCTTGCGGCCCCACCAGGTTCACCACTCGCCGGCGCATCTCGTCGGCGGCCTTGTTGGTGAAAGTGATGGCCAGGACCTCCCAAGGGGCGGCGTCGCCGGACGCGAGGAGGTGGGCGATGCGGCGGGTGAGGACCCGGGTCTTGCCGGAACCGGCGCCCGCGACGACCACGAGCGGCCCGCCCCGATGGACGACCGCACCTCTCTGGGGGGGGTTGAGGTCGGCCAGCAGGTCCTCGAGATCCCCGCTCACTCCCACTCGATGGTGCCCGGGGGCTTGGACGTGACGTCGAGCGCGACGCGGTTGACACCGTCGACCTCGTTGATGATCCGCGACGCGATGCGCTCGACCAGGTCGTAGGGGAGCCGTGCCCAGTCGGCGGTCATCGCGTCGTCACTGGTCACCGCCCGGATGATCACCGGGTAGGCGTACGTCCTCTCGTCGCCCATGACCCCGACGCTGCGGACGGCCGGCAGCACGGCGAAGCTCTGCCACAGGCTCCGGTAGAGACCGGCTCGTCGGATCTCCTCGACCACGACGGCATCGGCGGCCCGGAGGATCTCGACCCGCTCGGGCGTCACCTCACCGACGACCCGGACCGCCAGGCCGGGACCGGGGAACGGCTGGCGCCACACGATCTCGTGGGGCAGGCCAAGCTCCTCACCGACAGCTCGGACCTCGTCTTTGAACAGGAGGCGTAGCGGCTCGACCAGCTCGAAGCCGAGGTCGTCGGGGAGCCCGCCCACGTTGTGGTGCGACTTGATGTTCGCGGCCGACCCGGCTCCGCCTCCCGACTCGATGACATCGGGGTAGAGGGTCCCTTGGACCAGGAAACCCGGCGCCTGCGATCCGCGGCCGAGATCGCGGGCCACCTCCTCGAAGAGCCGGATGAACAGCTCGCCGATCACCTTGCGCTTGCGCTCGGGGTCGGTAACCCCAGCCAGCCCGGCGAAGAAGCGGTCGGCGGCCTTCACGTGGACCAGGTCCACGTTGAACTGGCGGCGGAACGTCTCTTCGACCTGCTCGGCCTCGCCCGCCCTCATGAGGCCGGTGTCGACGAACACGCAGGTGAGCTGGTCGCCGATCGCTTTGTGCACGAGCGCCGCAGCGACCGCGGAGTCCACGCCCCCCGACAGGGCGCAGAGCACCCGTGCTGTGCCGACCTGCCGGCGCACGGCATCCACTTGCTGCTCGATGATCGACACGTGAGTCCAGGTCGGAAGAATGCCGGCGATGTCGACGAGGAAGCGTTCGATCAACTCGGCCCCGCGCTCGGTATGGCCCACCTCTGGATGGAATTGGAGGCCGTAGATCCGACGGTCGGGGTCCTCGAAGGCAGCGACCGGGGCATCGGGGCTGGCCGCGGTGGCGACGAAGCCGGCGGGGGCGGCAGTGATGGCGTCGCCATGGCTCATCCAGACCTCGCTCTGCGTAGGCCAGTCCGCGAAGAGCGACGAGGGAGCAGTGAGCGACAGGCGGGTCCGGCCGTACTCCCCCCGCTCGGTGCGGGCCACCGTGCCGCCGAGATCCCGGGCGATGAGCTGCGCGCCGTAGCAGATGCCGAGGATCGGCACGCCGGACTCGTAGATCGCCCCGTCCACACTGGGCGCGGGAACCTCGTAGACCGACTTCGGTCCGCCGGACAAGACGATCGCGCTCGGTCGCCGGCTCAGCAGCTCGGCAGCCGAGAGCGACGGCGGGACGATCTCGGAGTAGACGTGAGCCTCTCGGATCCTCCGGGCGATGAGCCGGGAGTACTGCGCGCCGAAGTCGACGACCAGGACCGGGCCGCCGACCGCGCTCAATGGCCCATACCCACGCCCTGGGACCGCTGGAGCTGCTTGCCCTCGGTCTGGAGCGACGGTGCGACCATCACCTCGGCTTTCTGGAACTCTTTCACCGTCTGGTACCCGCACGTCGCCATCGAGGTCCGCAGCGCGCCGAACAGGTTCATGCGGCCGTCGTTCTCGTGGGCCGGTCCGAGAAGGATCTCCTTCAAGCTGCCCCTCACGCCGGTCCGCACACGCGCACCACGTGGCAGCGTCGGGTGGAACGTTGCCATACCCCAATGGAACCCCCGGGCCGGTGCCTCGTTCGCCGACGAGAGCGGTGATCCGAGCATGACCGCGTCGGCGCCGCAGGCGATCGCCTTGGCGATGTCGCCTCCCTTGCTCATCCCGCCGTCCGCGATGACGTGCACGTACACACCGGTCTCGTCCAGGTGGCGCATCCGGGCCCCGGCCACGTCGGCGATAGCGGTGGCCTGGGGAACACCGAGCCCGAGGACCCCCCTGGTCGTGCACGCGTTGCCGGGACCCACCCCCACGAGGACCCCGACGGCGCCGGTCCGCATGAGGTGAAGTCCCGCCTGGTAGGAGGCGCAACCTCCCACGATGACCGGGATCTCGAACTCGCGGATGAAGCGCTTGAGGTTGAGCGGCTCGACCGATCTCGAGACGTGCTCGGCCGACACCACGGTCCCTTGGATCACGAGCAGGTCCAGCTCGGCCGCAAGTATTGCCGGCGCCAGCTCGACCGTCCGCTGCGGGGTGACCGAAGCGGCAGTGACGATCCCAGCGTCTTTCATCTGCCGGATGCGCTCGGTGACGAGGTCGAGCTGGATGGGCTCGGCGTACATCTGCTGCATCCGGGCGGTGGCCTTCTCGTCGTCGAGCTCCCGGACCTCGTCGAACAGGGCGACCGGGTCTTCGTAGCGGGTCCACAGCCCTTCGAGGTTCAAGACACCCAGGCCCCCCAGGCGACCGAGCTCGATCGCCGTCGACGGGCTGATCACTCCGTCCATGGCCGCGCCGAGGAGGGGGAGGTCGAAACGGTAGGCGTCGATCTCCCAGGAGATGTCCACGTCCTCGGGGTCCCGGGTCCTCCGGCTGGGGACGATGGCGATGTCGTCGAACCCGTACGCTCGCCGGCCCGATTTGAAGATCCCGATCTCGATTGTTGCCACCGATTGCCCTCCGAGCCTCGTCGCCGTCTCCAGACCGCCGGGCCGACCCCTCGACGTGGGCCCACGTTACCGTCTCGGCAGGCTCGGCCGGCGCTCATTGCCGGCTCTTCAGTGATCGGTGTCGATACCCAGGGCCACTTCGAGAAGATCGACCAGGATGCGCGCCGTCGCCCCCCAGATCGTCTCCCCGTCCACCTCGAAGAACCAGACGGGGAAGGGACGACCCCCCGAGACCCGGTCGCCGAGGGGTCCTCGCGGTGGCCACCGCTCCTCGTGGAACACACCCTCGGCCATCAGCTCGGCCAGACCCACGTCGAAGACGCGCGCGACTTCGCCCGGGTTCGCCACCAACCGGGGTCGCCGGTCGAGGGAGCCGACGACCGGGACGATCAGGGAGCCGGACGAGAACGTCCGGACCCGCGCCAGCCCACCGGCAGGCCGTACGAGCTCGGGGTCGAGGCCGATCTCCTCTTGCGCCTCGCGCCGCGCCGCCTCGAGCGGCGTCTCTCCTGGCTCGATCCGGCCCCCGGGGAAACTGACCTCCCCGCGATGGTGCCGGAGCGTCCGCGAGCGTCGGGTGAGCAGCACTCGGGCCCCACCGGCATCGTCGAACAGGGCGACGAGGACCGCTGCCGACCGCCCCGAAGACGATGGCACCCCCGCCAGCGGATCGGGGTACCGGAGCACTCCGGGCGACTCGAGCGACGCTGTCGACTGCCGGCGCCGGGCGACCATGCGACAGACCTCGGCAACGCGTAGGTCGCGGTCGTGCCGGACCCCGGCCCGGGCCCACGGAGCAGGCCCGCCGGGCCGAGCACCTGCCGGCCTCGGCACCCTGCCGTCCCAGGACGACGATGCCCGATCCTCGTGCAACTCCGCCATCAGTGCCCCGTCCAATGCCGATACCGCCGCGGGCCTGGCGCGAGCCAGAGCACCCGAGGAAGGCCCTGGCGCGAGTCCGGCCGGGCCATCGAGGCCCGGCCGGTACCGCGACACGCCTTCGCGTGACCTACATCATGCCGCCCATGCCGCCCATGCCTCCCATGCCGCCCATCGCAGCGGCCGGATCGGCCGCTGCCTTCTCCGGCTTGTCAGCCACGAGCGCTTCGGTGGTGAGGAGCAGTGACGCGATGGACGCAGCATTCTGCAATGCCGAGCGGGTCACCTTGGCCGGGTCGATGATCCCGGCCTTCACCAGGTCCTCCAATTCACCGCTCACGGCGTTCAACCCTTCGTCTCCAGAGGCTCGCTCGACCTCGCGTACGAGCACCGATCCCTCGAGCCCCGCGTTGTGGGCAATCCAGCGGAGGGGCTCGGCCAGCGAGCGAGAGACGATGCCGGCTCCGGTGGCCTCGTCCCCTTCCAGCGACGCGACGACCTTGTCGACCGCCGCCCGGCTCCGGACCAGCGCGGTCCCACCGCCGGCGACGATCCCCTCTTCGACCGCTGCCCGGGTCGCCGAGAGCGCGTCTTCGATGCGGTGCTTCTTCTCCTTCAGCTCCACCTCGGTGGCCGCCCCGACCTTCACGACCGCTACCCCGCCGGCCAGCTTGGCCAGGCGCTCCTGGAGCTTCTCGCGGTCCCAGTCCGAGTCCGTCTCCTCGATCTCGCGCTTGATCTGCGCCACCCTGCCCTTCACGTCCTCGGCCGACCCTCCACCTTCGACAATGGTGGTGTCGTCCTTGGTCACGATCACCCGGCGAGCCCGCCCGAGGAGATCGATCGTGGCGTTCTCGAGCTTGAGGCCGATCTCCTCGCTGATGACCTGCCCGCCGGTCAGGACGGCCATGTCCTGGAGCATCGCCTTGCGGCGCTCCCCGAAGCCCGGTGCCTTGACGGCCACAGAGGTGAAGGTGCCACGGATCTTGTTGACCACCAGGGTGGCCAGGGCCTCGCCTTCGACGTCCTCGGCAACGATGAGAAGCGGCTTCGCCGTCTGCATCACCTTCTCGAGCACCGGCACGAGATCGTGCACCGCACCGACCTTCTGGTTGTAGAAGAGGATCAACGGCTCGTCCAGCACTGCTTCTTGGCGCTCGGCGTCGGTGACGAAGTGGGGCGAGAGATACCCCTTGTCGAACTGCATCCCTTCGGTGAGCTCGAGCTCGATCCCGAAGGTGTTGGACTCCTCCACCGTCACCGTGCCGTCTTTGCCCACCTTGTCGATGGCCTCGGCCAACACCTCGCCGATGGCCGGGTCGGCAGCGGAGATCGACGCCACTTGGGCGATCTCGGTCTTGCCACCGACTTCCTTGGCCTGCTCGGCGATCGACGCGACGGCGGCAGCCACCGCCTTGTCGATCCCCCGCTTCAGCCCGGCCGGGTTGGCCCCGGCGGCCACGTTGCGCAAGCCCTCTGCAATGAGCGCCTGGGCGAGGACCGTCGCCGTGGTCGTCCCGTCCCCGGCCACGTCGTTGGTCTTGGTCGCGACCTCCTTGACGAGCTGGGCCCCCATGTTCTCGAAGGGGTCCTCCAGCTCGACCTCCCGGGCAATCGACACGCCGTCGTTGGTGATCGTGGGAGCGCCGAATTTCTTCTCGATGACCACGTTGCGCCCTTTCGGGCCCAGCGTCACCTTCACGGTGTCGGCCAGCTTGTTCACACCGGCCTCGAGCCCGCGCCTGGCAGACTCGTCGAACTTCAGGATCTTGGGCATAGCGGAAAGATGCTCCTCTCGACCGATCTCTCGATCTTCAACGTGACGGGAAGCCGGAGGCCGGGCACTCGCCCGGCCTGCCGGTCCCATGGGTGGGCGGACGGCCGGTTCGCCGACCGCCTGACAGCGTGGTCGTCAGGGACGACCGGGGCGTGACTTACTTGGCCAGCTTGGCCAGGACGTCACGGCCGGAGAGGATCAGCAGGTCCTCCCCGTCGACGGTGATCTCGGTCCCGCCGTACTTCGAGTAGACGACGGTGTCACCGACCGCCACGTCCAGGGGGACCAGCTCGCCGGTGTTCTCGGCACGGCGACCAGGACCGACCGCCAGCACCTCGCCCTGCTGGGGCTTCTCCTTCGCCGTGTCGGGGATGACCAATCCAGACGCGGTGGTCTCCTCGGACTCCCCGGGCCGCACGACAATCCGGTCTTCGAGCGGATGAAGCTTCATTGGAACGGGCCTCCTTGGCTCTCGTTAGCACTCTCAGGTTGCGAGTGCCAATGTTAGCGGGCGCGCCGGCAGAGGGCAACCCGCGTCTCCGATCACGCTCGTCCTCGGCTGTCCGCGCTCGACGCCGCCTGCAGCCGAGCACCGGCCCAGCTCGGTCCGGCAGGGCTCGGTCCGGCATCACACGGCTCGGCGCGGGCCACGACCGGCTCGTGGCGCGGCGGCGTCCTACGCTGGGCCTCGTGGAGGCACGCCGACTTCGGCCCGGTCCCCGGACGGGCGGCCGCCCTCCTCGTCGTGCGACGCGGGGGCGGAGGTGCCCCGAGCTGAGGCGCAGCCGATGAGCCGGCTGCTGCTCGCATCGACCCCCGCACAAGGCCATGCAGCACCGCTCCTCGCGGCCGCACGCCACCTCGTCGGCCGAGGACACGACGTGGTGTTCCTCACGACCACCCACTACGCCGGGAGGGTCACGGCGACCGGGGCGCGGTTCGTGGCCCTCCGGCCAGAAGCCGACGCGCACGACCTCCTGGTGGCCAATCCCGAACGGGAGACGTCGGTTCGCAGGGGACTGCGGGGGGTGAAAGACGACCTGCGCCGCATCTTCATCGACCCCGCGCCGCACCAGTACCACGATCTGTGCCGCGTCCTCGCGGAGTTTCCGGCTGACGCCGTCATCGTGGACGCGACGTTCGTAGGCATTGCCCCGCTCGTCGTCCACCGCTCCCCCGGCGCGCCGGCGACCGAGCGAGCCGGGTTCACAGGTCGGCCCGCGGTGACAGGTCGGCCCGCGGTGATCATGCTCGGCGTGCTGCCCCTGCCCCTCTCCAGCCGGGACACCGCTCCGTTCGGCCTCGCGATGGCGCCACGAGCGGGCTGGTCGGGCGTGATCCGCAACATGGTGCTCACCTGGCTCGTGCGCCATATCGCTCTCGGCGACATCCAGCGCTACGCCCAGTCGATGCTGGCGGCCGAAGGCTGCCAGCCGGTGGACCGGTTCATCGTCGATGCCCCGGCGTACCTCGTCGACGCGTACTTGCAGCTCACCGTCGAGTCCTTCGAGTACCCGCGCAGCGACCTGCCACCGTCAGTGCGGTTCATCGGTCCGGTGCTGACGGGCTCGGCGACCGACTTCTCCGAGCCGGCGTGGTGGAAGGAGTTGGATGCGGACCGCCCGGTCGTCCACGTCACGCAAGGCACGATCGACAACTTCGACCTCGGGCGGCTGGTCCTGCCGACCATCGAGGCACTCGCACGTCAAGACGTCCTCGTCGTCGCCACCACCGGGGGACGGGATCCCGCCCTCGTGCACGAGCAGTGGCGTGCCCGGGACAAGAGCCCTGCGCGCAGAGATAGGGCGCGGGCGCTCGGTGAGCCGTACGTTGCGAGCGGGCTCCCCGGCAATGTGCGGGTCGAACGCTTCATACCGCACGATTGCCTGTTGTCCAAGGTGGACGTCATGGTCACCAATGGCGGCTACGGGGGGGTGCAGCAGGCTCTCGCGGCCGGCGTACCGCTCGTAGTGGCCGGTGACAGCGAGGACAAGCCCGAGGTCGCCGCCAGGGTGGCCTGGGCCGGGGTAGGGATCAACCTGCGCACTGGGCGGCCGGCGCCTGGACGCATCGCGGATGCCGTGCGCCGGGTGCTCACCGACCCTGCCTATGCTGCGAGAGCCCAGACCATGCGTCACGAGATCCATGCCCACAACCCGCTCCGAGAGCTCGACCTGGTGCTCGACGAGCTCGTCAGCACCGCATCGACGTGACCGGGACGACGGGTTCGCCGGGCGCATCCGGCGTCGTCGAGGACGTCGGGGCCGAGGAAGCTGGTCGTCTGAGTGCTGGTCCTCCGGGTGCCGGGCCGCCCAAGCCTCGGCTGCGAGGCGTCCTCCACCTGGGTGGTCTGGTGGCGATGCTCGTGGCGGGCCCGCTCCTCATCTCACAGGCGCCAGGCACCGAGTCGACGGCGTACCTCACGATCTACGTGACGTCCATGGTCGCCCTGTTCGGCGTCAGCGCGTCTTTCCATCTCGTCCACTGGGCAGCGCCGACCCGCAGGTGGATGCGCCGGGCCGACCACTCCACCATCTTCATCGCCATCGCGGGCACGTACACCGCCGTGGGCGGCTTGGCGCTCGGCGGGTGGAGCCGTGTGCTGATCCTGGTACTGGTCTGGACCGGTGCCGCGCTCGGGATCACCCTCCGCCAAGTGTGGCTGGACGCGCCCAAGTGGGCTGTCGCCGTTCCCTACGTGGTCGTCGGGTGGTCCGCCCTCGCCGTCGTCCCCCAGCTCGTCCGTGGACTGGGCGGCGGCGGGTTTGCCCTCCTGCTCGCGGGTGGGCTCTCCTACACGGTCGGCGCCCTCGTCTACGCACTGCACCGACCAGACCCGTTCCCTCGGACCTTCGGTTACCACGAGGTCTTTCACACGCTCACCATCGTCGGGGCTGCGGTGCAGTACGCCGTGATCTTCGCCTACGCCTTGCCGCGAGCTTGAACACCCAGCTCCACCCGGTCGACGCGGGGAGCGGCGCTCGTGGACCGAGGTGGGGTGCCGGCCGGCCGACGAGGCGTGCTGGCTTCTTGAGGTAGGGAGCCGGGCGGCGTCGCCGACGCGGCGTCGCCGGCAAGCTGGCCACACGCCGCGCTGATCGAAGTTCCCCTGGTCGCGCGGACCGTCGCGTTGACCCCCCGGTTCGCCAACGCTTCTCGGAACTCTCGCACCCGTCGTCGAGGTGATCCTCGCACTGCATAGCCCGGGGTCGGGTTCAGCGGGATGAGGTTCACATGGGCAGCGAGGGCTCGAGCCAAGGTGGAGAGCTCCTCGATGTCGGAGGCCCGATCGTTGACACCGTCGATCAGCGCCCACTCGAAACTCAGCCTTCTCCCCGTGGCCTCCACGTACGCGGCGCAGACATCGGACAACGATCCCAGCGGATAACGCCGGTTGATCGGTACCAAAGAGTCGCGCAACTCGTCGTTCGCCGCGTGCAGAGAGACCGCGAGGTTGACCGGAAGTGCCTCCGATGCGAGCCGGCGGATGCCCGGGACGATACCGACAGTCGAGATGGTGAGCCGCCGAGCCGAGATGCCAACATCTCCGTGGAGCCGCCTCACCGCCGTCAGGGTCCGATCGTAATTGGCGAGAGGCTCGCCCATTCCCATGAACACGACGTGAGAGAGCCGGCGAGGGCGCGCAGCACGCGCTGCCTCGACCACCTGCTCCACGATCTCCCCACTCGTCAGGTGCCGCCGGAACCCGGATTGGCCGGTGGCACAGAACTCACAGCCCATGGCACAACCGGCCTGGGTCGACACGCACACCGTCACCCGATCGCGGTACACCATGAGCACCGTCTCCACCGACACGCCGCCTTCGAGCGACCACAACCACTTCACCGTCGACCCGCCGTCGGCCTCGCTCTGGATCGCCAATTCCAGCGAGGTCGGGAGAGCTTGCGACACTCTCTCGCGGAGGCCCATGGGCAGGTCCGTCATCTCGTCGGGTCGCTGCAGCCGTCGGTAGAGGCCGTCCCAGATCTGACGAGCTCGGTACTCGGGCTCACCCTCGAGCAGCGAGGCCAGGTCGTCGAAAGAAGTCTCGTACAGGCCGGCCACAAGGACCACGCTATTGCGCTTGGGGCAGCGGGCCGCCCGGGTGCTGCCCGGGCCACTCCGGGGCGGATCAGTCGGAGAACGGTAGGAACAGCGTCGGATCGGCTGCCAGGGAGAGGGGGCTCGGGCCATCATGGCGCAGGTGCCACCACCCCGCTGCTGCCACCATGGCCGCGTTGTCCGTGCACATTGCCCGACTGGGGAGGTACGCGGGAACTCCGAGCTCCGCGGCGATCTCGGTGAACCGGCGACGGAGCAGGGAGTTGGCCGCGACGCCCCCGGCCAAGCACAGACCCCGAGCACCAACCGCCTCGACGGCACGGCGAGACTTGGCAACCAGCACCTCGACGACCGCGTGCTGGAACGATGCGGCGAGATCTTCGGTTGAAGCCTCGGGATGGCGATCGACGGTGCGCACGACGGACGTCTTCAAGCCCGAGAAGGAGAAGTCGAGGCCGTCGCCGAGCTTTGCCTGGGGGAATTTGAACGCGAGAGGGTTCCCTGACACCGCAACTCGGTCGATCGCCGGTCCTCCTGGATATCCCAGGCCCAGGTAGCGCGCAACCTTGTCATACGCCTCACCCGCAGCGTCGTCCAGCGTCTGCCCGAGCAGGCGGTAGCAGCCCGGTCCTTTCATCTCGACGAGAAGGGTGTGCCCCCCAGAGACGAGCAGCATGACCAGTGGCCATGCCAATTCGTCCTCTTCGAGCAGTGGTGCGAACAGATGTCCTTCCAGATGGTTGACGCCGACGAATGGGACATCCCACGTCATTGCCAGCGCCTTGGCTCCGCTCAGCCCGACCAGCAATGCACCCACGAGACCTGGGCCGTACGTGGCAGCGACACCATCGATCTCGGGAGAACGGGGGTCCAACCCAGCAACCTCCAGCGCTTCCGATATGACCTGGGTGAACAGCTCCACATGTGCACGGCTGGCGATCTCGGGAACCACGCCCCCGTACTTGGCATGCAAGTCCACCTGGCTCGACACAACCGATGATCGGACCTCGCTGCCCCCGATGACGACGGCGGCGGCCGTCTCGTCGCATGACGTCTCGATACCGAGCACAGCTCTCGGATGATGAGAGCCAGCGGGGTCGCTGGATGGCATCTCGCTTTCGGTCACTCCGGCGAGCGTAGCCATGCTTCGATCTGTGCCAAACGCCTTGAATAGGCTTCAGACCCAATGTCGTCGACGACCATGACGAGGGCGTCCTCGCCCGTCTTCTGGTAGTACCCCTTCCGGACGCCCACGGGAGCAAGACCAAATCTCCGGTAGAGCGCCTGTGCGCGCGCATTGTGCGCGGCGACCTCCAAAGAGAGCTGGCGCGCACCGAGCTCCCGGGCAAGGAGGACCCCGCGCAACAGGATCTCGGTCCCGATCCCCTGGTGCTGAGACTCGGGAGCGACGGCAAGCGTCGTCACATGAGCTTCGTCGGTCACGATCATCAAGCCGACATACCCGACCACCCTCCTCCCCACTTTGGCAACCCGGTATGCGCGTCCCGTCCGAAGGGCCAGCTCGGAGTTGAAGATGGCCAAGCTCCACGGCTCGGGAAAGACCTGGTGCTCGATGGCCATCACCTGACGCAGGTGGCGATGACGCATGCTCACGAGCTCCAGACGTGCTGAGCGGGCCTGCGCGCCGTGAGGTCGCCCTCCATCGTGTGCTTCGCGAGCGGTGGAACCTCGGCCCTCGTCGTGGGCATCTGCGCCCAGCGGTGTCATCACCGGGTGGGTGCCGAGCGCCGCTGGGTCCAATTGATACGGGCATCGGCGTCACGCAGGTAGAGGGGCTGGATCTCGGCCGGCGAGACCGGCACGGCACCGGCGGCGATGGCCTCGCTCGCCAAAACAGCCACGACGTCCGGCTTCAAGGCCGACGCGTTGGGGCCAGCCACGACCACCTGCGACACGGCCTCGAGCTCGTCAGCATACCGTCGGGCCCCGTCGCCAACGGCCAGAACCTTCGCGCAAGGCGCGGTCGGTGGTGCGCCAGGCCGTCGTCTCTCGACGTGTTCCAGCCCGAAGAGCATTTCGACGTCGGTGTCGCCGGCAAGGCTGGCCACGAGAGCTGCAGGAGTGAGCCGGAGCGCGGTCCCAGTGCCAAGGGGTGCAGCAGCAGGGGGTGCAGCAGCGGGGGGTGCAGCAGCGGGGAGCTGGTGTGACCGGAGAACCGCCTCGCCGACCGGGTCAGCCGGCGAGTCGAACCACTTGGCGAACACCTCACCGCGACGAGCATCGACCACCGCGACCACCGGACCACTCCAGCCTGCATCGAAACCGGCTCGGGCTGCGACGTCCAGGCTGCTCACTCCGATCACGCCGATTCCGAGCCCCTGGGCAACGGCCTTTGCAGTCACCACGCCGACCCGCAACCCCGTGAACAACCCCGGGCCGACGTCCACCGCGACGACGTCGACGTCGCCCAACGAGAGCTCGGCCTGCTCCAGCACGTGACCAATTGCCGGGGTAAGCGCTTCCCCATGATGCCGCCGTCCGGTGCTCCACACCGTCGAGCGGGCCCCGTCATCGTCGGCGACAGCCACGCCACACAGCTCGGTCGCACTCTCGATGGCAAGCACGATCATCGACGATGCTCCTTCTGCGCGGCACCCGGGGAAGCACGTCCCTTCGCCGAGGAGAAAGACCGAGCGGCACTCGGGCCTGCTCGGGTCAGCATCGCTTCGATCTCTGCTCGTCTGTCCTTCCATTCTCCCGTCGGATCCGAGACCTGGAGCAGACGGTCTTCGCCACCGTCGGCACTGTCGCCACCGTCGGCGCTGTCGCCACCGTCGCCACCGTCGGCACCGTCGGCACCGTCGGCACCGTCGGTGCCCTCGCTCCCCCCGCCAAGGCCTTCACCTGTTTCGACGAGACGGGTCGGAGCCAAAGGGTCACCGACGGAAAGCGCGACCACCAAAGCCCCGTCTCCAAGAATCGGCGCCGCGGCATCACCCCACTCGACGAGCGCGACCCCCTCCTCTTCGACGAGCTGAGCCAGTCCAAGATCGGCAATCTCGGCCAACGAGTCCAACCGATAGACATCCGCGTGGAGCATCTGGCGAACTCTGCCCTCACACGGGTATTGGCGAACCAGCGTGAACGTCGGGCTCGTCACGGGACCGGAAACTCCGAGCCCTCGGGCAAATCCTTGGGCAAACGTGGTCTTCCCTACGCCGAGCCCCCCGACGAGCAAGAGCACGTCTCCAGGACGAGCCAACGACGCGAGCGAGGCTCCGAGATCACGCAGCGATCCCGGCGTGCGGAGCACTGCGGTAGCAGTCCACTCTTCGTGCCCGGTCAATGCCGAATGCCCGTCAACAGGAGCTTGGCTCGGACAAAATCCGCCCGCATTTCGGCAACCACCGTTCCGCCAGACCGAAGTGCGGCTGCGGGGTGGTACGTGGGAACGATCTGACGACTTGCGAAGTCATAGGCACGGCCCCTGAGCAGCCCAATCGGCTCCTTGGTGTTCATCAGCAGGCGCGTGGCGAAATTCCCAAGGGTGACGACAACTCGGGGTTGGATGATCTCGATCTGGCGCTCCAGATATGGACGGCATGCACTGATCTCTTCGGGGAGGGGATCCCGGTTCTGAGGAGGGCGGCACTTCACAACATTGGCGATGTAGCAGGAGGTACGGTCGATCCCGATCTCTTCTACGAGAAGCCGGTCCAAGAGCTTGCCGGAACGCCCGACGAACGGCTCTCCCAAGCGATCTTCTTCACGGCCAGGACCCTCGCCGACGAACATCAGGTCTGCCGTAGGATCTCCTACTCCGAACACCACTTGGGTCCGCCCGGCTGCCAACGGACATTTGGTGCAAGACAACGCTTCTTCGCGGACCGAGCGGAGCGGGTCTTCGGCATCGAGGCTTCCGCCTCCTGCCAGTCCATACCCGTGAGGATGCGAGGTAGGCTCGGCCACACCGGCATCGTACTCACGAGCCGAATCGATCGAACAACGGCCGGCACGATGCCGACCACCAGGTACTGGCCAAGCGAGATGGCAGGCGATCTGCCTCGGCCACAGCGTCGTGACATGTGCCGGCCGACCAGAACGGCAGCGGACCCATCCGGCGACACGCCAGCACCGGTACCGGCTTTGCGTTGCGAGCTGAGGTACAGCTCCACGACTACCGATCCTGATCCCCCTGGGGATGCTGCTTGGCGACCGCAAAGGCCCCTGCGTGGTGTGCCGAGGGACGACACTGCCAACCCAGCATCATGGGAGGTCGAACCGGTCGAGGTCCATCACTTTGACCCAGGAACGAACGAAGTCGTGCACGAATTTCTCTTTTGCATCGTCAGACGCGTAGACCTCGGCAACAGCGCGGAGCTGGGAGTTGGAGCCGAACACAAGGTCGACGGCGGTTCCCGTCCACTTTGCTTTCCCCGTGACGCGATCCTTCCCCTCGAAGACGTCCGGTCGAGATGCCGAGGGCTTCCACTCGACGTTCATGTCGAGCAGGTGCACGAAGAAATCGTTCGAGAGAGCTCCCGGGCGATGGGTGAACACGCCATGCGCAGCCCCGCCGAAATTGGCGTTCAGGACACGCAGACCGCCCACCAGGACGGTCATCTCCGGAACGGTCAACGTCAGCAGTGCCGCCCTCTCCACCAAGAGATGTTCCAGCGGAAGCTTGTTCCCGGCCTTCGCGTAATTGCGGAAGCCGTCGAAAGACGGTTCGAGGACGGCGAAGGAATCGACGTCCGTTTGCTCGATCGTCGCATCGGTTCGTCCCGGCGCAAACGGAACAGACACGTCGACTCCTGCGTCTTTCGCGGCCTGCTCGATGCCAGCGCACCCACCAAGGACGATCAGATCCGCCATGGAGACGTTCCGCGATCCAGACGTCGCACGGTTGAAAGAGCCTCGTACTCCCTCGAGCACGTCCAGCACCGCTGCAAGGGTGGAAGGCTCGTTCACCTCCCAGGTATTTTGGGGCGCGAGCCTAATCCGCGCACCATTGGCTCCACCTCGCCGATCAGTACCCCGAAAGGTCGCAGCGGAAGCCCACGCCGTCTTCACGAGCTGGGACACCGAGAGACCTGAACCAAGCAACGCTCGCTTGAGCGAAGCAATGTCGGCGTCGTTGATGAGCTCGTGGTCGACCACTGGAACGGGGTCCTGCCAGATTTCGGGCTCGGACGGCACCAAGGGGCCCAGGTAGCGCGTGATCGGGCCCATGTCACGGTGCACGAGCTTGTACCACGCCTTGGCGAAGGCTTGTGCAAATTCGTCCGGATGCTGGTGAAAGCGCCGGGAGATCGGCTCGTAGATCGGATCTGCCCGCAGCGCAATGTCGGTCGTGAGCATCACCGGCGCGTGCCGGATGGACGGATCGTGGGCATCGGGAACAGCGTCTCGAGCGGTCGGGTCGGTCGGCACCCACTGCTTGGCCCCCGACGGGCTGGTCGACAGCTCCCAGTCGTAGCCGAACAGGTTGTCGAAGAACCCGTTGTCCCACTTCACCGGGTTGGTCGTCCACGCACCTTCCAGCCCGCTGGTCCATGCATCGCTGCCGACACCGGTCCGGTAGAAGTTCTTCCATCCGAGACCTTGCTCCTCGAGCCCTGCACCCTCTGGTTCGGGACCGATGGAGCTCTCGGGATCGGGCACAGCCCCGTGGGTCTTCCCGAAAGTGTGCCCGCCTGCAATGAGCGCGACGGTCTCCTCGTCGTCCATCGCCATCCTGGCAAAGGTCTCACGGATGTCCTTCGCCGCTGCGAGCGGATCCGGGTTCCCGTTCGGCCCCTCAGGATTGACGTAGATCAGCCCCATCTGGACGGCACCAAACGGCTTCGCGAGCTCTCGGTCGCCGCTGTAACGCTCGTCGCCCAGCCAGGTGTCCTCAGGACCCCAGTAGGTGCTCTCCTCCGGCTCCCAGATGTCCTCTCGGCCAAACCCAAACCCGTAGGTCTCCAAGCCCATCGACTCCAGGGCGCAGTTCCCCGCGAAGATGATGAGATCCGCCCACGAGATGCTCGCGCCATACTTCTGTTTGACGGGCCACAACAGGCGGCGTGCCTTGTCGAGGCTTGCGTTGTCAGGCCAGCTGTTGATCGGCGCGAACCGCTGTGCTCCCCTCGATCCACCACCCCTTCCGTCGGTAACCCGGTACGTCCCAGCGCTGTGCCATGCCATCCTGACGAAAAGCGGACCGTAGTGGCCATAGTCGGCAGGCCACCAGCTCTGCGATGACGTCATCACCGTGATGATGTCCTGCTTCAACTTGCTCACGTCGAGCGACTTGATGCGCTCTGCGTAGCCGACGCCTGGATCGATCGGGCTGGCTGTTCGGGAGTGCTCCCTCAGGATCTTGAGGTTGAGCTGGTTTGGCCACCAATCCTCGTTCGAACGGCTTCCTAGAGCCGTCGCCGTGTGCAACACGGGGCATTCTCCGGTTCGACGTTCTTCAGCCATCCCTTTTCTCCTTCGCTCTCGCTGTTCCGTTGTTTGTCAAGGTCGTCAAGGTCGTCACGGTCGTCGGGACCATCCGATCGAGATACCTTCCTGCCCAGGGTGCCCACCGCCGGCGCGGTGATCGCTGGCCTTTTGCTCCGCGCCCCTCTTCGGTGCAATGTCATCGGGTCCACCGTTGACGAAAGGTGGGAGAGTTTCAAAGGCATGATCGTCTGGCGGCGCGCCCGAATTGCACGTCGGACAGATTCCCCAGTACGTGACTTCTGCTTCATCCAGGACGTAACCGTGGGTCTCGACGGGCGTCAGGCAAGGTCGTCTGCCAACGGCGCAGTCGACGTCCTGTACCGCCCCGCACTTCCGGCACACAACGTGGTGGTGATTGTCGGCAACCCGTAGCTCATACAGCGCGGTGCTCCGAGCCGGTTCGATCCTTCGAACGAGGCCGACCTCGGTGAACGCGGCGAGCACGTTGTACACGGCTTGTGGCGACACAGAGCCAAGCTCGGCCCGCACGGACCGGATCACGCTCTCGGTCCCCGAATGAGGCTGCCGGGCGAGCGCGGCCAGAACGGCAACACGCGACGCAGTCACCCTGAGCCCCGCTGAGCGCACCATGGCGACGAGGTCGTCGCGCGTCGGTTCCATGTCACCGCCTCCTTGCCCTTGCGGATATACTTTATACTATCTCTTTTACTAGATCTACTCTATTTCACGATATTTTCTAGACTTGATCTCGAGGCGTGAGGAGGCAGGAAAGGGGAAGCGTCGTGCGGCTCGTCGCTGCACAGATCGGCGGGCCGTTCCCCGAACTATCAGCGAATATCTCACTGACCTTGAGGCCCGTCTCCGGGCCTCTCGGGCGGCTGGTATTCCAGCCGTGCCACTGTCACGGACAGATGCCAGAGGCATCAGGCCACCACCTTC
>JAJYWG010000337.1 GCA_021791615.1 Actinomycetes bacterium | reverse complement strand
GCCGAGTCGTGCGGCCCGACTCGCTCGGTGGTGTGCATCGCCCACCCTTCCCCCTCGCGCCGCAGCGCGACGGTCGCCATCATGCCGCCGGGGCCGACCTGGTCGTGGCCGGTGAGCTTCCACCGACCCATGTGGTGCGAGCAGGCGACGACCCCGGGGCGGATCCCCTCGGTGATCCACGCCTTGGCGACGAAGTAGCCGATGTCGGTCTCGACCCGCACGAGGTCGCCGGTGGCGTCGATGCCGAGCCGGGCGGCGTCGCTCGGGTGGACCCACACCGGGTTCGTGTGCGAGAGCTCGTCGAGCCACTTGGCGTTGGCCGAGCGGGTGTGGATCTGGGTGGGCAGCCGGAACGTCGAGAGCAGCACCAGCTGGTCCGGGGCCAGGTTGTCCGGGTGGACATGGCTCCGGATGTAGCCGGGGAGTGCGTGCTCGGGCCACCCCCACGCCGCCAGCGTCGACGAGTAGAACTCGAGCCGCCCCGAGGGGGTGGGGAAGCCGCGCCGCACCACGCCGTCGACCTCGACCCCGACTGGCCTGCGACCGGCGTCGTCGGAGGGTGGGGCGCCCACGGGGACGATGTTCGGGTCGTCGGGCCTGGGCGCTGCCGTGTAGACACGACCGATCGGGCTGGTGGCCGTCTCGGCGAGCTCCTCCTCGGCGACCGGCTCGTCGAAGACGGCGCCCCGGCCTCGGGCGATCTCGAAGGCGCCGTAGCGGCGCATGTACTCGAGCGGGGTGAGCCCTTCGGCGGCAGCCGCCTCGGGGAGCCCGGGGACCGAGTGGTCGAACATCCAGCCGTAGTACTCGTTGACGGTGAGCTTCTCGCCGGGATGGGCGCGCGACTCGTGGTACTGGCGGATGCCCAGGCTGCCGTCGGGATCGATGCGCCACGACAGCTCGATATAGAACTCGTTCTCCTCCCACACCTCGCCGGGGTTGACCTCGCGGGTGTCGGTGACGACCTCGCCCAGGCGCTGGCGGGCCGCTCGCAGCACCGGCTGGCGGAAGCCCACCCACTGCCCGTCGTACTGCTCGTAGGAGTGGGTGTCGTGGCGCTCGGAGGCGTGCCCCATCGGCAGCACCCAGTCGGCGAAGTAGGCCGACTCGTTCCAGGTGGGGGTGAGGGCGACGTAGCAGCCGATCTTCTCCTCGTCGGTCAGCACCTCCATCCAGCTGAGGCCGTCGGGGTTGGTCCACACCGGGTTGTAGACGCGCGAGAAGTAGGTGTCGAGCCGTCCCCGGCCGTCCTTCAAAAAGTGCGGGAGGAGGAAGCTGAGCTCGTTCTGGGCGAGGGGGAACTCGACCGGCCAGGAGAGCTCCTGCCACACCCCGGGGTGCGGCGGGGTGTAGATGGGCTTCGGGACGAACTTGGTGTAGGCGTTGGGGAAGGTGCCCCCCTCGGTGGCCACCGCTCCGAGCAGGGCGGCGAGGAAGAAGAGCGTGCGGCTGACCTGCCAGCCACCCAGGTTGCCCGCGGCGGCCGAGCGCCAGCTGTGGCAGGCGAAGCGGTGGCCGGCTCGGGCGACCAGCTCGGCCACTTCGGCGAGGGTGTCAGCCGAGATGCCCGACTCGGTGGCGGCCAGCTCGAAGGTGTAGCCGTCGTACTCCTCGGCGAGGGCACGCCGGAAGGTCTCGAACGTCTGCGGCTCGTCGGGATGGCGGGCTTCCAGGTACTCCTGCCAGTTCCACCACCGCCGGATGAACTCCCAGTCGACCTGGTCGGTCGTGATGAGGTGGCGGGCGATGGCCAGGTTGATGGCGGCCTCGGAGCCGGGGCGAGGGGACAGCCAGTAGTCGGCGTGGGTGGCGGTGTTCGACAGCCGGGTGTCGACGACGATCAGCTTTGCTCCCCTGGCCCGCGCCTCGGTGATCCGCTGGGCGTGGGGATTGAAGTAGTGGCCTGTCTCGAGGTGGGCGCTGATCAGGAAGATGACCTCGGCGTTGGCGTAGTCGGGGCTGGGCCGGTCGATGCCCGTCCAGAACTGGAAGCCGGTCCGGCCGCCGCTCGAGCACACGTTGGTGTGGGAGTTGTGCCCGTCCACGCCCCACGAGGCGAGCACCCGCTCGGTGAAGCCGTCCTCGCCGGGGCGGCCGAGGTGGATCATCACCTCGTTCTGACGACCCTCCACGATGGCCCCGCGGATGCGGGAGGCGATGGCGTCGAGCGCCTCGTCCCAGGTGGTCCGCTCCCATCGTCCTTCACCCCGGGCACCGGCGCGGCGCAGGGGGTAGAGGATGCGGTCGGGGTCGGTGACTTGGTTGATGGTCGCCGGCCCCTTGGCGCAGTTGCGTCCCCGCGAACCGGGGTGGGCCGGGTTCCCCTCGAACTTGCGGACCTGGAGCGTGTCGCGGTCGACGTAGGCGAGCAGACCACAGGCGGACTCACAGTTGAAGCACGTGGTGGGGACGAGCATCGAGTGGTGCTCGACCCGTTCGGGCCAGGCCCGCGAGTCGAGCTCGACCCAGTCGTCCCACCGCTCCCTGGGCGGGAAGGCAGCGAGGTGGATGCCGCTCGCCCCCGGGTAGAAGGTCTCTCCTCGGCGCTCGGCTTCGGACCGGGCCGCCGAGACCCGTGCCCCGAGGGCGTCGAGGGAGCTGCGCCAGTCGGCGCGGGCTTCCTCTCGGACGGCAGCACGGCTGTCGGTTGCAGCGTCGGTCGAGCCAGAGACGTCGGGCACGGGTCCTCCTCAGGCGAGCGGGGCGGACTGGCCGGCCTGCACGTAGGCGTGCTCGTGGGCCAACAGCCCGACGAGGGCGAGCGGTGCGGCGGCGACGCCGATCCACGGGGCGGCCACGGCGGCAGCGACGAGCACGACCCCGACCCAGAAGAAGGCGGCGAAGCGCCCAAGGGTCATCTCGTCGACGGCCAGCTCGCCGTGGGCAGTGGCGTGGTGAGGGAGCGTCTCGCCCACCAGCATGGCCAGGTGGGCACCGGCCGCCGTGCCCAGGGCGAGCGTCAGGTTGTGCAGGACGTGGTGGGTCCCGAGCGCCTCGGCGGCGAGGATGAGGGTAGCGCTGCCGACCAGCACCGCCTGGACGACGAGGTGGGGGGCGAGCATGGGGTTCTGCCAGAGGTCGCGGGCCTTGGCCTGGGCGAAGAGGAAGGCGGTGTAGGCGGCGGTCAGCACGCCGAGGGGCAGTCCGAAGCCGGCAAGGACCTTGCTCGCCTCGACCGAGCCGAGGGCCCCGGCGACCAGTTGGGCGGTGAGCACGGCGCCGTAGGCAGCGATGACGACGCCACCCCGTACCAGCCAGCTTCGCCACTGCGGGCGGAGGAAGAGCATCCAGAAGCGCATGGGGTGCTTCAGGTCCCACACCAGCAGCGCACCGGTGACGGCGAGGAAGGCGAGGGACACCGTGGGTGCGACGAAGCGGAACAGCGTGCTCGACCATGAGATCGTCCTGGCCAGCACCAGCATCAGGGCCACGAGGTAGGCCCCCGCGGCAAGGCCCTTCGTCCAGGTGTAGAGGCTCACCCGCCAGCCCCACGGAGCCTGGTGGGGGACGTCGTAGGAGAGGAGCGTGGCGGCGCTCGAGTTCGGGTGACGCGGGTGGCCCGAGGTCACGTGCTGACTGAGCGCCGGACGGCCCGAGCCGCCCTGGGTCGCCCAGGCGAAGAGGCCCCCGGTGGGTCGCCGGGCAGCGAGGGGGTCGAGGGTGGCCTGGTGGGCGCCCTTGTAGAAGAGACCGGGGCGGGTCTCCTTCTCGGGCCGGCGCACGGCAACCGCTTCCCGCTGGACGATCTTGGCCACCTTCGACGTGGGGTCGTGCAAGTCCCCGACCAGGATGGCTTCGGTCGGGCAGACGGTCACACAGGCCGGCTCGAGCCCCACGTCGAGACGGTGGGCGCAGAAGTTGCACTTTTCGGCCGAGTGGTCCTCGGGGTTGATGAAGATGGCGTCGTAGGGGCAGGCGGCGATGCAGGCCTTGCACCCGATGCAGATGCGCTTGTCGAAGTCGACGATGCCGTCGGGGCGCCGGTGCATGGCACCTGTCGGGCAGGCGGCCACACAAGGGGCATCGGTGCACTGGTTGCACCGGGTGACCTGAAAGGCTCGTCGGACCTGGGGGAACGTGCCGATCTCGACGGACTTGACGTAGGTACGAGTGACGCCGACGGGCACCTGGTTCTCGGACTTGCACGCCGTCGTGCAGGCGTGGCACCCGATGCAGCGGGTCTGGTCGAGGACCTTGACCCAACGGGGGGCGGCTGTGGGTGCTGCGGGCTCCTCGACGACCGTCACCTCGTGACCATACGGGCGCATGCTCGTGGCGAGAACCCCTCTGATGCTTATGGACTTCAAAGTACTGCTTATGGGCGTCGGCCGGTTGCCGGCCGGCGGAACCGGCTGACACCGGCGGAGGCAGGCTCACCGGGACCAAACGATTGGCCCTACCGCACCACGGCGGGTGTCCCTATGGTGGTGGTGGCGGTGGGCGTCGAGCTGTGCCCCACAGGGGTGCGCCCCGACGTCCCCTTCGAGTCGAGGTCGGCCAGCTCCAGCAGCCGGGGCCGGTGGCCCGACCGGGAGAGGAGGACGCATGGGACTGCTGGACAAGGTCAAGGCCCAGGCCACCCAGGTGGCCGGCAGAGCCCAGGAGGCCGGCCGGGCCGGTCAGGCGAAGCTCGAGGAGGTGCAGGCCAAACGGCGCATCGACGCCCTCTTGCGGGAGCTCGGCGAGGCTGTCTACGCGGAGCAGACCGGCGGCGGGAGCGCGGGGAGCGGCGCCGTGGCACGCCTCGTCGACGAGATCCGCGCGGCCAAGGCCGACCAGGACGCGGCCCACGCTCGCGAGGTGGCCCAAGGCGAGGGAGGCGGTCCCGACGAAGCGGGGGATGGCGGCCAGGACGCAGCCACCGACGACGCTGGCGAGAGCTGACGGTTCTGCCTGGTACCAGCCTGTGGTCGGGGCCGGCTGGCTCGCGGTCGTCCATGCGGCAAGAGAACGATCGGGCCTCGACGCGATCACGTGAGCGGACCGATCGTCGAGTCGCGCGCGGCCGGGTAGCCGGGATGCGAAACTCGTCTCATGGCAGACAGCGTGGAGGAGCTCGAGGAAGGCACGGCGCTGCATCTCGACTTCGGGAAGCTCGACCGGGTGCGTGGCGTGGTGCCGTGCGCCGTCCAGAACGTCGACACCGGCGAGGTCATCCTGGTGGCCTACGTCAACGAGCAGGCGCTCCGGCACACTGCCGAGCACCGCCTCGCCACCTTCTGGAGCACGTCACGGGGCGAGCTGTGGGAGAAGGGCGCGACTTCGGGCGAGACGTTCGACGTACTCGAGGTGCTGGTCAACTGCGAGCAGAACTCCCTCGTCTACAAGGTCCGCCCTCGACATGGTGGGATCTGCCACACGAAGAACGCCGAGGGCGAACCCCGTAACTGCTTCTACCGCCGGGTGGACCTCGACACCATGGAGCTCGAGCTCCTCGACCCGTAGGGGTGGGCGCGGCGGGGGGGGACGCGACGCTCCCCGGCCCCGGCAACCCAGCCGGTCATCCGGCAGCCGTGACGGTGACCGCCAGCACCACACCCTGGCCGGGCAGCGACATCTGCTCCACCAGCACCTGGTAGGAGGCATCCGAGAGCGTCGTGATGCTTCCCGCCGCCGTGTTCGACGTGCTCGCCACGGTGAAGCCGTGCCCCTGCAGGGCCGTCACGTACTGCGGCTCGGCAGTGGTGCCCGTCTCGGTGAGCTGCACGTACCACTTGGTCGGGCTCAGTGCGGCACTGGAGAAGACCTTCCCGGGCGGGGCGGGGACCTGGGCGGGGAACCCCGCTGGCAGGCTCGACGGACCGCCGACAGCGGGGGGTGCGGTGGTGGTCGTGGTGGCGGCCGACGACGTGGTGGGAGCAGTGATCGGTCCGATCCCGCCCACGGCGTCCACCGCAAAGGAGGTGGTGGCACCGGTGATGTGCGCGGCGTTGGCAGCGGAGCCGCCCGGGACGCCTGACGAGTAGGACAACAGCGCACCCGAGCCGTCGGCGACACAGGCGCTTGCCGTCTCGACCAGCAAGGACGAGTCGGCGCTCGGTGACTTCACCTGGTAGGTGGTACCCGCAACCCCTGCAGCGCTGCAGGTGCCCCCGGTCGTGATCCGGATCCCCGTCACGTGGGTGTAGCCGACGAGCGCCTGGGCGTAGGTCTTCTCGCCGTTCAAGTGGGTCAACCCGTCGGGGGTCTTGAACGTGGCCGAAGCGACCTGTCCGAGGGCAACGGTGTAGCCGTGGCCGTCGACGTCGTAGGTCGTGACGGCGGGACTGGTGGAGTGGGTCTCCCAGTCGGTGGAGTCGTGCACCTCACCGGTGACCGTGAAGGTGTAGCCCCCGTTCCCGGCAGCCGCGGTGAAGGAATAGTTGGTCAGGCTGCCGAGGCGGGACAGGCTCAAGCCCCCTTCCCCTGCGGAGGCCGCCGAGCTCGATCCGCTCGCTGGCCCTGCGGCCGCGGCCGTGGTCGACGAGCTACTGGTCGAGCCGCACGCGGCGGCCACCATCGCCACGGAGGCGACCATCGTGCCCGCCACCATCCGCCGCAGCGTTCCCGTCACCCTTGTCTCCGTTCGTCCTCGCCCAACGGTGATCGCCGCGGCGCGGTACCTGCGCCACGTGCACGCTGCACCAGTAGCTCTGTCCGGCGAGCGTAGCCGAAGAGGCCCAGAGGCGGCCGGTGGCCGCCTGACCGACGACCGAGCCGGCGGCCGGGGGCAGCTCTGAGGGCAGTGTGCCTCCAGAGGTCCCACGCTCGGCGAGGAGGGCGCCGAGCGACCATGGGTCGGGTGGCGCCGACGAGCATCGTAAGTGGGGCCGCGCCCCGCTCCTCTACTCCCGCGTCGTCGGCGAGGTCCAGCACGTTCGCGATGCAGGGGTCGCGGAGCTGGCCCATCGTCAGAAGGAACGGGATCGCCACCCGGTGATCCACTGACGTCACCTGGCCGTGCAGCAACCGCCTTTGCCCACTAGCCCGGACCTCGGGCCGTCGTGGCCGACACCGTCGACGGCTGGTCTGTCACTCGGCGGCTTCAGCTACATCGTTCACCTGGACATCGCAGCCCGGCCGGCTACGGGGAAGCCATCGTCCGCAAGGCCGACCATCGGGCGGCATGACCAACACGACCAACGGTCTTTTGACACGCGCCAACTTCCGTACCGCCGAAGAGGACCAGCTACTATCTCGCCTCGCGGTCGAGGACGGCCCACCCTGGCAACGGCGGAGGAAACGGCGGAGATGTCGAGGAACACGTTTCGTGGCGGAGTGCGGCGTGGAGGGCGACGAGTTCTGCGCGTAGGTGTCTCGATAGCCGTCGTGTGCACGCTCATGACGACAGTGGCCACTTCCATCGGCACACCACCTTCCGGCGCAGCTCCCGCCACCACGACCTACTCGGCCACTGAGACCATTCCCGTTCCTCCGGCATCCAACTACGCCGGGAGTGGCGGAGGCGACGGTTGGGCGGTCGCCCTCAGCGCCAACGCTGTCTACAACGTGTTCCACCACCAAGCGACCCTCCAATTCGCGTGCCATCTCCAAAGCACGGCCGCTCCATGCTTCTCGCCCGAGACCATCACCGATGCCTCAGGTGACAACTTCGCTACGTCTGGCCAGCCAGGACTATGGATGGACCAGGCGACCGGCCACCTCTACGTCTTTGCCACCCGGACCTCGGATCTGACCGGCGGAGTCGTCTGCATCGACACCACAGTGGCGGCCACCAGTACCGACCCGTTCTGTGGCTTCACCGCGCTCACCGCACCAGGAGGCTCCCCTCTCTACGACAACATCAGCTTTCTCTCCGACCCGGCGCTCGTTGGTACGTCGTGGTACGCGTTCAACTACGTGAACGGCAGCGGGGTGACGGGTGGCCGGAACGAACTGCTGTGCTTTGATATCGCGACCCTCGGCCCCTGCGCTGCCCAGCCCTACGCGGTCGGTATCGGCAGTGGCACGGTGACCGATACATCGTTCCCACCCCCGTCAGTGGCGGCCATCGGGGGCGACGTCATCGTCCCGGTCACTGTCGGGTCGACAGACGAGCTGGCCTGTTTCGACGGCTCCGTGTCGTTGCCATGCACGGGGGCCTGGCCGGTCCCCCTGGGCTTCAACTACGACTCAACGTACGGTGCACCCTTTCCGCTCTTGTCTTCGACAGCTGCCGTTTCTGGCTTCTGCCTGCCGAGCCCCGGTGATCCCTGCTTCGACTTCACTGGTGCTTCGGTTGCGACACCGGCAGGGATGGCGAACGCCGTCACGCCCAACCTTGGCTGGAACGGCCCCGCCTTCGTGCTCGGTCCACGGGTCTACGTGCCGAATGCGAGGTCGAACTCGGTCACCTGCTACGACGCGAGCACGCACGCCTCGTGTGTGAACTTTCCGAAGTCGCTCCCGAACCTTGGGCTCCTCTACACCGTGAACGCCGATCCGGCTCGCCCGACGTGCATCTGGGTGAACTCGGACAACGGGAGTAGCCAGATCCAGAACTTCGACGCCTACACCGGCGGGCCGTGTGGCGAGGGTGCCATCCGGGTCCTCGCCTCGAGCTTTGTCGTGGACTCGTCGGTCTGCGTGCCCACGTCCTACAGCGCCCTGCAGGTCCAAGAGCCAGCGCCGACGTCGTACTCCAGTGGCACCGTTGCCTTTGAGGACGCCGATGCCAACCCGATCGCGGGCGCGCCCACCGAGCCGCTCGGCGCGACTGGGACGGCCGATCTCGCGGGTCTCGATTTGTCCACCACCTTTGGCCTGCCCGAGTTTTTAATTACCCTGCTCGGTACCCAAGGCACACCGACCTCGGTAGTGGTGCGGCTCACCTGGACTGGTGCGGACAACCCCGCCTGTGTCCCGCGCAGCCAGTCCCAGGCAGAAAGCGGACCCACAGCGTCGTCGGAAGCGGGTGGAGGAAACGCTGCAACCAACTTGCGCCAGTGCGAGGCCGGTGACGCGGTGGATTGCGCGAGTGGCGACTTGAACCAGACGTACTCGGATTTTTCCATTCCGGGGCGCGGTCTGGGGCTTTCGCTCTCTCGAACGTACAATTCGTTGGACGCTGCCCTTCCGTCGATGTTCGGGTTTGGTTGGACGTGTTCGTTGTGCGACTCGCTGTCAGTGTCGCCGGGCGAGGTGACCGTCACCGAAGGCAACGGTGCCACGTTGGTCTTCGACGCCGCGCCAGGTGGGGGCTACAAGGCTCCGGCCTGGGAGTACGCGACGTTGTCTCACAGCCTGGCCGGGGTGTTCACCGTCACGCTGAGAGGGTCAACCCGTCTGGTCTTTAGCTCGACTGGCAGGTTGACGTCAGTCGTCGCCGGTGACGGTACCGCTACGACTATGTCGTATGACGCGGCGGGACGGCTCACCGCGGCTACAGATGCAGCCGGACGGAGCCTGCGTTTCGTTTACGGGTCTCGTGGTCACGTTGTGGCGGTCAGCGACCCGGCGGGCCGTGTGGCGCACTACTTCTACGGGCCACGCAACAATCTCGTCGAGGCCGTCGAAGCAGGTGGGGCGACGACCCGTTTTGCTTATGACAGCGCACATCGTATCGTCGTGCTGACAAATGATTCGGGAGGTACGACAACTGTCGCCTATGGCCTGTCGGGCCGAGTGACCAGCGAAACGGATCCTTTAGGCAATCGCAGCACCTGGTCCTACAGCGGAAATACTTTTTCCGCAGCTGGTGGCACGACCGTACTTGTCGGCCCGACCGGGACACGAACCATCGAAAAGTATGCGAACGGCACGCTTGTGTCTGAGACGACCGGGGCGGGAACACCCGAAGCTGCGACAACCACCTATGGTATCGACCCGACCAGCCTGTCAGTCGTGTCGATCACGAGCCCGTTGGGCCAGGTGACCCGCTTTGCCTACAACTCGCTTGGTCTGGTGTCGCGAGTGACCAACCCGGCCGGCGACACGTGGAGCTACACCTACAACGCGTTCGGCGAGCCCACGTCGCAGACCGATCCGTCCGGGCGCACGACAGCCATCGCCTACGACTCTGCCGGCAGTCCCACCTCGATCACCAGCCCCCCGACCGACCCAGGCGCAGCACCATCAGTAACCAGGGTTGCCTACGGTGCCCCCGCGTTGCCATCTCATCCGACCGCCGTGACCGGACCTTCCGGGCACACCACACGCTTCCGCTACGACAAAGCAGGGGACCTGATCTCCACGACCAGCCCGCAAGGTGAAACAACCAGCGCAACCTACGACGCTGATGGCGAACTGCTAACGGTGACAGCCCCCAGAGGAAACCTGGCTGGGGCCGTTCGCGGATCGTATCGGACGTCGCTGTCATACAACTCTGCCGGCGAAGTAACCGCGATCAGCGACCCCGCCGGAGCGACCACCCGCGCCGTCTACAACCCCGCTGGCCTCGTCACGTCGATCACAGATCCCGGTGGCGCTACAAGCTCCTACACCTATGACGTCGTCGCCCAGGTCATCTCCGCAACAACCGGGGCCGGCACCGCCCAAGCTGCGACGACCACGTACCACTACGGACCCCGAGGCCACCTTACAACCCAAACCAACCCCGACGGCCAGGCCACCACCTACAGCTACAACACCACGGGACTACTTGCCGCTACCACCAACCCGCTCGGCCAGACCACTGGCTACATCTACAACCTTGACGGACAACTGGCCCAGACCATCCAAGCCGACGAGCAAACTATCTCCTACACCTACAACCTTGCCGGTGAGGTCTCGACTGTGGCATACCCGTCCACCTCGACACCCCCAACTCGCTACACCTACAACCCCGAAGGTCAGATCACCGCAATATCAGGAGCTACCGGCGTCGATGCTTACCAGTATGAACCCGATGGGCTCCTAGCCGCTGCCAGTAACGCTGCTGGAGCTACCGTGTCTTACGCGTACGACCCGTCGGGACGTGTCAACACGATCACGTACCCCAACAAGAAAACCGTTTACCAGGCATACAGCCCTGATGGGCAGATCTCAGCGATCAGAGACTGGCTCGGACATACCACCACCTACACCTACGGCCCCGACGGCAACATCGACACTCAAACCTATTCCAATGGAATCATCGGGAATTACACCACCAACTCTGAAGGTCAGACAACCAGTATCACGTACCGCACCACGAACCAACCCGCACCACCCGCACCACCCGCACCACCCGCACCACCCGCACCACCCGCACCACCCGCACCACCCGCACCACCCGCACCACCCGGACCACCCGGACCACCCGGACCACCCGCACCACCCGGACGGGTGTTGTACTCGGCGAGCTATACCTACACACCAGCCGGTCTGCTGGCTTCCTCGAGCAACTCGCCCGCCCAAGGGCCGCCGACCTCCACGTCCTACGGCTACAACCTCGCCGATGAATTGACCGCCCTCACTCCATCTGCACCAACGCCCGGTCCCAACCAGGGCGCTACCAGCTTCATCTACGATCCCGCCGGAAGCCTTACCGCCACTTCCGTGTCGCCTGGTACCACCACGACCCTGTCTTATAACTCAGGGTCCGAGCTCACAACCCTGGACGTGTTCCGTCAGCACCCCGGCGCAAGCCTCACTGCCAAAGCTGCTTACGCGTATAACCCGCTCGGTGAACGCACCAGCGAAACGGTTACAACCGGCCAACCTGGCCCCCCTGCGCCCGTCGGCCCGGGGGGGGTGCCTGAGACATTGTCGTATGGTTACAACTCGCTTGGAGAGATGACCTCCTACACTGGGAACGTGGGCGGTTCAGCAACCGGCATCACCGGTACGGCTAACGGTGCTGGGAGGGTGCCTGTGGCCGCGGCCGTCTACGGTTACGACCCATCGGGCCTGTTGGCATCTCGGACTGTGACTGCCGCGAGACGTACGACCTGTCCGCCGGGGACTCCCGCCAGTCGAGTCCGACCTGGTGTCACCTCGCAACCGTGCGCTACCGCCAGCACGGGGACGGCTAGGTCGACGAGCTACGTATGGAACGTCGAGTCGGCCATCCCGACCCTGATCGGCGCAGGGTCCTACTACTACATCTATGGGCCGGCTGGCACTCCAATCGAACAGATCGGTCCGGCCGACAGCGTGCTCGACTACCTGGCAGGGCGAAACGACTCGACCGTAGCCCTCGCCGACCCAGCCGGGAAGCTCGTCGCCCGATACCACTACAGCCCCTACGGCACTCTTACCTGCGGCCCGCCAAGTTCAGCTAGCCCCGATGTTGGGACCTGCCCTGGCACGGTGACCAAACCAGTGATCTCCACATCGCTCGCGCAGGCTGTCGCCGCCAACAAGTTCCTCTACGACGGGCAATACCTAGACACCACGTCAGGCCTCTACTACCTGAGGGCGAGGTGGTATGACCCAACCACCGCGTCCTTCACGAGCGTGGACCCCTTAGTGGCAATTACGGGCGAACCCTATAGCTACGCCGGCGACGATCCGGTGAACAACTCGGACCCGTCGGGCCTGTGCCTCAACAGCAAGGGCATCAACGTCGGGGGGGCGTGCTCGGCGGCACAACTTGCGGCTCAGCATCAGCAGCTCTTGCAGGCTGAAGCACAGATGAGAGCAGCCGACGCGGCAGCTGCCGCATGCACGAACGCCTTCACGTGCGCCATCAATGATCCAGCTGCCGTCGCAGCATCGTTCAACGCGAACCGGAGCACGATCATCACGAACGTGGCAGTTGTCGCCGCCGCGGGAGCCGTCGTCCTTACGGCTGGAGCTGCGACTCCGCTCGTGGCTGAAGCGGCGGGAACGGCATTCGTCGCTGGCGACGTGACCGGCGATTTCGTTGCTGTGTCCGCAATGACCGACGGAGCGGCGAGTCTGACTTCGGCTGGAACTGCCTTTGGCTATGTGTCTCTTGGAGCTGGCTTTGTCGGAACGGCAAATGCATGCCTACCTCAGTTGGGCGGCAGTTTCGGTGCAACCTGCGCACTCAACGCCGGTGCGACTGCAATAGGCGTCGGTGCTGCATGGGCCGGAGGCATTGGCGGCGCTCTTGCCGGTCTGTTCTCCTCGCCAGCCGGATATTTCAATCTCGACCAGACACAGTGTCAGGGGTAGTCGTTTATGCATTTCTTGATCCCGGCTACGCAGAGCAACCTGTACACGAATGGCATCTCTCTGGTCTTTCTGGGCGTACTCGGTGTGTTCGCGACGTTTGTTGGCTCCAAGCGGTTCGAACCGAAAATGAAGGGTGCTCAACGCGGCCGCTGGCTGGCGTCCAGGCATTTCGGCCGGCTCCTTGTTCTGGGGGGTATCGCGGGCGTCGTCATGATTCTCGTCGCAAAGCTGTGATCGCGATTCCTCTTGAAGGAGTAGTGGAAATGCTGTCGCGCATTCCCGAAATTGCTGTCGGGACCGTTCACCGGCGTTCGCCAGGTCCGAGTTCACGTCGCGTCGGCCGAGCGGCCACGAAGCGGCCGTGGGGCCGCTCTTGATCTAAGAGGCCGCGCGGATAGGGATCGTCAGTCTCTCGTGTCAAGCATGTCAGTTCGAACGCCGGTGACCATCCACCGGTCGTAGGGGTGGCCCCGAGACAATCGGGGTGCTGTCCCACCCACCTACGACCAAGTGGAGGTACCCCAACATCATGCGCGCGCTCGAGCCCGAAGTGTTCGATACCGTCTTCGCCGCCATCAAACCCTTGCTCCCCGTCCATGCAGAGATCCATCCCCTCGGGTGTCACCGCCCGAGGATCCCCGACCGGGACTGCTTCGAGGTGATGCTGGTGCACCTGGTCACCGGGTCCAGCTGGGAGGACCGCGAGCGCCTATGCGGTAACAAGGTCTCCGACACCACCGTCCGTGCCCGACGCGACGAGTGGGAGGCAGCCGGGGTGTTCGACGCGCTCGTCGCCGAGGCGATCGCCGCCTACGACAAGATCATCGGCCTCGACCTCTCCGAGGTGGCGGTCGACGGGTCGCTGCACAAAAGCCCAGCTGGCGGGGAGGGAACCGGCAAGAACCCGACCGACCGGGCCAAACTCGGATGGAAGTGGTCGATCCTCACCGACGCCAAGGGCATCCCCTTCGGCTGGACCGTGGACGGGGCCAACCGGAACGACTCGATCCTGCTCGCGCCCACCCTTGCCAACGCCGCCGAGCGGGGCCTCCTCTCCGATATCGAGACCATCTGGCTCGACCGGAGCTACGACTCCGACGCCACCCGGAAGCGGCTCGACGACCTCGGCATCGACGACGCCGTCATCGCCAAGCGACGCAAGCGGGGCGCCACTGCTCCGGCCAGGAAGCTCCCGATGGGACTGCGCTGGCCGGTTGAGCGCACCAACTCGTGGCTCTCGAACTTCGGCGCATTGCGGCGCAACACCGACCGCAAGACGAAGCACCGACTGGCCCAGTTCGCCCTGGCTGTCACCTTCTTGCTCACCGCCAAGCTCATCGACTGGCGCAACCGCTGGTCACCGGGATGTGTCCCTATCCGCTGAGGCTCTAAGTAGGGAAGATTGTTCCGAGCCTCCCTCCTCGACCAGGTCCGGGGGCTTTGCCCAAGGCCTCGAGAGCTGCTTGTGACGCCCGCTGACCCCGTCACCGGCCTCCCCGTGAGGCCAAGCGGCCACGTCGTGGCCGTGCGGCAGCTGCAGACTCTCGTTCGCTGACGTCCGCGGTCGTGGCGGTGGTCACGTTGGACGGCGGCCGCCGGCGCAGGCGCCGCCGGAGCCCGGCGGCCGTCCGTCCGCCCGTTGCCGGACCGTGCACCACCGTGGGGCCGCCGAGGCGCTCCAGTGGCCTCCTGGGCGGCTGAGGAAGGAAGTGCGGGACCGCGACGACCGTCGCAGTCGTCATGATCGCCGCCGTCAGCCTCGTCGTCACGGCGAAGCGGGACATCGAAGCCCACACACGTGCACTGGTGAGTGCGGCCGCCCATCGATCCGGTGCGGGGTCCCCGCTCTGTTGCCGGGCGGTCACCGGTCTGGCGTCCGACAGCTTCCGGGAAAGCGTCCCAGGATGTCGCTTCCTCCCTCGGTCGACGTCCCGGTTCTCCATCCAGTCGGCGACTGGAGCCGGCTCCGGCCCTTGGGGGCCTCCGCCGGCTCCGTGGGGCTCCGTTGGCGTCCGGAGGGTCGTCCAGGCTATGGCGGCCACCCGGGTCGATGCTCCGGCAGCTGAGAGGCCAGCGGGTCACCGCCAGCCCGGTGCGATGCCTGTCGACGTCGTCGGCTCCGTCGCCTGCACGCCGGTCGTCCGGGGTCAAAGAGGAGGGCTCGTGACAGCAGTTCCTCTACTCTTTCAAGAGAGAGAGCTGACACCGGCTGACATCGTCCGTCAGGCGGTGCCGACGATGGCCTTCATACGGGTCTTGGCCACGCAGGGAGTTGGTCAAAGTCGCAGCGCTGGATGATCGACGTGCTGCGGCCGAGCGTGCCGTGGAGGAGCCGCAGGGGCGGAGACGCACCGCTGGTCCA
>JAJYWG010000303.1 GCA_021791615.1 Actinomycetes bacterium | reverse complement strand
AAGAGCGACTCGACGCGCGCTGCGTAGGCGGGGGCGAGCTTCGCCCTTGCGAGCAGCTTCTTGCCGGCCACCCCGAACAGGTCGGTCATCGGCACGCAGACACCCTCTTTGGCGAGCACCGAGTACACCTGGAGCTTCAGGTTCGTGCGCAAGCTGACGAGCTTGGCCCGGTGGCGGACGAGCTCTCGGAGCTCGCGGACCTCTTTGGGGGCGATCCAGGACTCCGCCAGGCGTCCGAGACGGAGCAGGTCGACCAGGTCCTCTGCGTCTCGAAGATCGTTCTTCACCCTCCGGTGACCCCAGTTGTTGCCGAGCGGGTGCGCCAGGTGGACCCGACAACCGAGGTCTTCCAAGAGGTCCACCGCCCAGTACCAGCCGTAACAGGCTTCGATCACGACCTGTGGGTGCTCGCCGGCGGCCGTCACCGCTTTTGCGAACGCGAGCACGTCGTCGTTGGTCACCTGGGTGACCGCCAGGGTCTCGCCTTCGTGGCTGCGCTGGACGATGACGCTCCGGCGTCGGTGCAGGTCGATGCCGACGTAGGGTTGGGGTTGCAGCACTTTGGTCCTCCTTCGTCGTGGAGTGGATGGTTTGGCAACCCCGAGTCTGCTCGGACTCGGACCTCCACGGCGAGGGCGGACCTCGCTGCGCTCTTGTGGCGTACGCGCCATCGCGCAGCTCCTCGAGCCGGCGCCGATCCCGGTTCAGCCACCGAGGTCTGTCACGCGGGAGCGGTCAGGCGCTCCTTCATCACATCAGACCGGAATGGCGGAGATCGTGGAGGTGGAGATCGGGCCGGCCCGCTGCCCTGCGGGCATCGGACCAGGCGCGGTTGAAGTTTCGGGGCGAGAGGGGAGTGCCGGTCCCGGTGGCGAAGAGCCACGCCTCGGGCTCGGCGCCGGTGAAGCGCTCAAGGTGGTCTCTGACGGCGGAAATGATGTTGGCGGGGATCGCAAGCGTGCGGATGCCCGCATCGGTCTTGGGCGGTCCGAGTACTGGCGCCTGACCCATCGGAGCCGTCCACGCCACGTCCGCGTCGACCTGGCGCTGCGCACCTACACGCCGGTCCTCATCGACGCCGGCTTCCCCGAACTCGACATCACCGTTTCCTGGTGGGGGGGACAGCGGCTGCGGTTCGGCTTTCCGCCCCGCTGAGTCTCAGGACGACTGCGAAAACAAGCAGTCCCGAGGTTCGAGGTTAGCGTGGTGCGCGGGGCCCGATAGCCCCTCCCTACCTGAAGCAGAAGGGGGACATGAGTGCCGACGATTGGGCGGGACGGCGTGCATCTTTATTACGAGGACACGGGCGATGGTTCCGCTGTGCTCCTCCACACTGGTGGGGGTGGCGACGGGCGCATGTGGACGCTGGCCGGCTATACAGAGGACCTTGCCGACCACCGCTGCTTAATCCTCGATCACCGGGGTCGGGGGCGCAGTGACCGGCCGACCGGCATCGCAGCCCACCGTATCGAGGAATACGTAGCCGACGTCATTGCTGTGCTCGACGCCGCCGGGATCGACCGGGCCGCCATGGTCGGCTACTCGGGCGGTGCCAGGGTGGGCTTCGCGGTGGCGGTCGCCCACCCCGAGAGGATCTCGGCGTTGGTGGCCATCGGGAGCGTGCCCGAGCCCCACGACGATGAGAATGCCGGCTCGGAGGAGGTTGCGGCGAGGGCAGCTGAGATTCGCGCAGCCGGCATGCGGGCGGCGATGGACGCGATGGCGGCGGAGGAGTCCGAACCGCCGCTGGCATGGTTCATCGACAACCTCGCGACGACCGAGGCCGAGATGTTCGCTCTGACGATTGAAGCATGGGCCGACGCAGAATCTTCCTGGAGTCTCCTTCCGCTCCTTTCTGCCCCCACGTTGCTCATCTCCGGGGAAATGGAAGCCCCCGGGGAAGCCGCCCATCGTGCGGCTGCGCGCCTGCCGAGCGGGCGAGCCATAGTTCTGCCCGGCTACGGCCATCTCCAGACGTTCTGGCATCGCGAGGTCACCGGCCCCCTCGTGGCTGACTTTCTTGCCGAAGTGTCAAGCGGCGCCGAGCCAGCGGGCTGAGCGATCGCCCGGCTCGGGGCCCAGGCAGGGGCAGATGCGCACTGCGGGCGGAATGGTCCGTGGCGCGAGTTTGCTCAGGCCAGCTCCGGGCGTCGGCAAGACGGGGGCGGACGCTTGTCCCGAAATCTCGGTTGTCAAGGACCAAGCGTTGGCGACGATGGGACCCGGCGACGTGGCGAGTGCGCTCGGCGTCTCGCGGGCGACGGTTCGGCGACTGATGCTGGACGGCACGTTGACGCCGACGGAGACCAGCCCAGGCGGTTGGCGTCGCTACTCGACCGTCGACGTTGCCAAGCTCGCTCGAGCCAGGAGGGCCGCCGGTGGCCGACGAGGGCAGGAGAGCACGTACGCGCAGTGCGGGCTCCTGCGTGCTGACGATGAGGTCGAGGTTGTGTCCGACGCCTGCCAGGGCGAGATTGCCGAGGCGGTTGACGTGCTCGGCGTGCCAGACTCCGAGCGCCCTTCATCCCGCGGCCATCCTGTAAGCATCCCGCGGTTGGGGCCGATCGTGACGTATCGGGACTTGCGCGTTATGCCGTTGAGCAGGGATGTCGTGTCGGGACCATTCGGCGTCTAGCGGCCTACTCACCTTGCCAAGGTGAGGGTTGCGGGTTCGAGTCCCGTCGTCCGCTTCAGGTCCACCCAGAGATCGTGGAGGTGGAGATCGAGGCGACACACATCCCTGCGAGCCTCGGATCAGGCGCGGACGGCCCGCTCCGTCGCCTGCGACGACGTGGTCGACCGCTTCGGCCTTCTGGCCTGTTTCGTCGGCATCGACACGCCAGCGTCGAGCAGGGTCACCCGCGAGGTTCTGGGATGGGAGCCGTCGAACGGCGGTCTCGTTGAAGTCCTGGAGCAAGGGCGCTACTTCGTGTCAGTGCCACGCTGAGGGGACTTCGGCGCTGTGACTTGACGAGTCATTCTCGATGACAAGGGCCATATAGAGGGCGACGCCCGCGTCCCCTATCGACCTGGTACGTACGCGTTGTTCACCTACCTCACCCGCCCTGGCGTCGATGCCACCAACTGGCGAGCCGAGCAGGAGGTCAGGCCCGCCGTCGTTGACCGCAAGGTCTGGGGAGGCAACCGGACCCGGCGAGGGGCTGGGACCCAGGGCCGGATCATGAGCGCGCTGCGCACCGCCGACCAACAAGAAGTGGATCCCATCGAGTTCCTCGTCCGGCTCGCCCGGGCGCCCGACCCCGCGACGGTCTCGCTCTTTCGCCGAAACTCAGCCGCTCCTCCATGGTCACTCACCGACAGCGAACCGGACGCGACCCGGTATCCAAGTACCCTGGTACTTCGCGAACGGCCTGCCGACATCGGTTCAGATGGTGCATGACGGCTGCCACAGACAATGACGGCCAGGGAATTGTGCGCAGTCACGTGGCGTCGCGATGAAACCGAGCTTGCCGAGTGCTTGGTGGGCAACGGGAGGCGTCATGCAGGCTCGACCCAGCGGCGGACAGGAGAGAAGCCTCGGTGTCGGCGCACCGAGGACCGTCGCGGCTCCGTGTTCGAGGAGCGCGCCGTGTCCAGTGACGACTCCCGGCAGGGGGGCCGATCGACGAGAGCGGGGAGGCCGCAAATCGCCTAGGACTTCCCGCAGTGTGGGGACAATCTGGAAAAGGGGTCCGGCTACCACTGCACACGGAAATATCACGTCCGTCCTCCCGCTCGCGTTCGGTGACATGGCGCGGATACGGGTGTGCAGAAGGGCGACGAGCCCGACGAGATGACAACCTGACCTTGCTTCGCACTGGATATCGCAGTCGACTGTCAACGGTCAGGTGCACGGGCAGCAGGGTGCGCGGCCCAAGAGGCCGACTCCGTCGTCTCCTCTGCGCGGTCGCCGTGGTCCTTGTCATCACGCTGGTGGGAAACGCGGCAGCGATCAGGTCGCCATCGGACCTGCAGGAGTCAGCGTGGCGAGAGGCCGACACTGCACGGATCACCTGCTCGTCCCTCACCGCCAGAGCGCCGCGACTCGAAGTCGCACCGAGGATGCTCCGAGTACCCACAGAACCCTTCGGAGTGACCTTGACACCGAATGTAAGTTTCGTATTCGCCGGTCTTAGCAATTCGGTTGGCGTCTTCGCGCGAACCGACGGGCGACTCCGTCTGCGCGCCAAGATCACAGTGCCCGAGCAGGCTCTCGGAGTCACGCTGACGCCTGACGGACGGTATCTCGTCGTCGCCGACGGGTACGGCGGTGCCTACGTGCTGGACGTCACGGCCACCGAGCACGGATCGAGATCGGCGGTAATGGGGCAGCTCACAAGCTCGGGAACCGGTGCCATCGAGGCGAGCGTCTCTCCCAATGGCAAGTACGTGTTCGTGACGCTCGAGAACAGCGACGAGCTCGCCGTCTTCAACCTCCACAGGGCCATCGCCACCGGGTTCACGCGCTACACGCCGGTGGGCATGGTGCCCCTCGCCCAAGACCCTGTCGGCATCGCCATGTCCCCCGGTGGCCGCTACCTGTACGTGACGAGCGAAGTGGCCCCACCGTCTCGGCAGGGAACGTTGTCCACCATCGATCTCGCGACGGCAGAGACCGATCCATCCCGCTCGATCCTCACGACTGTGCCTGCCGGATGCAGCCCGGTGCGAGCAGTCGTTGCACATGGGTCGGTGTACGTCACGGCGCGCGGGTCCGACTCGATTCTCTGGTTCTCGTCGAGGTCGCTTGCCCGTGACCCGTCGCACGCCCTGAGAGGGAGTGTCCGAGTCGGACCAGAGCCGGTCGGCCTGGCCTTGGTCAACCGCAAGACGGAGCTCCTCGTCGCGGACTCCAACCGCTTCGACACGGCGCCGCGTGCGAACCTCGCGCTGCTGCATCTGGACTCGGATGGACGGCCGACGCTCAGCGGGTACCTCCGCTCGGGCAGTTTTCCGCGTGAGGTTGCCGCTACTCGGAGCGGCGGCCAAGCGTTCGTCACGAACTACGGGTCCTCGCAGCTCGAGTCGGTCTCGCTGCCGGGCGGCCCCTCGAGGACGTGATCCACTGAGATCATGCGGGGCTGGGCAGACGTGCCTTCGTCGCGGACCCACCCGGAGCACTCCCGCGTGCGCCATGGGAGTACCTGTGATCCAGTGTCACTCAGCGCGCGCCTGGCTGAGAGGGCGCCCGTGACGAGCCGGTCGTGTCATGCCCGTGCCGTCCGGAGAGCGCGTCGGAGGCGGAGGGAGCCGTCGAAGGGCTTCGCAGGTGTCCCGCACCTGCCGGAGAAACGGTGAACGCGCAGGAACGTTTCGGTCGAAGCTAGCTCGCATGGGGTAGTGACTGCTTCGAACTGTGGGCGCAGGAGTGGATGACCGATCAGGGCAACGAGGGTGGACCGGCACCGCTTCGACCGATGGAATAGCTACTTCCCCCGGAAATTCGGCGGCGACCGCTTGGGCGCTCTCGGAGGTGGAGTGCTGAGGGCGGAGAGAAACCCGGGCGCTGGCATGACCACCCCGGCAGCGAGGGATCGCCGCAGTGTTCGAGCGCGCCAGCTGAAGGCCCCCGCAGGCGGTCGCGTCAGTCGCGCCGGCGGTGCCGCTCGAGGAACTCGAGGATCGTGGCGTGCTTCTCGGTGTCCAGGATCATCACCTGCACCATGAGCCCCCACAAGGTGGACTCCTCGAAGGGGCGGAGCCGATTGCGCAGCGCCTCCAGCTTGCGGCGATCCTCCTGTTCAAAGGCGTGCAAGGCCCGGGTTGCCTCAGCCAGATCCTCGTCAAGGTGCCAGCCGAGCGGCGGCACCGACGTCTCGGTCCCCCCGTACGTGCCCCAGGCCAGTTCCGTCGCGAGCTCGACGAGCATGCGGTGGTGCCTGCGCTCGTCGTCCAGGATCAGGCGGAACAGGTACCGAGCGGCGGGATCCGCCACCAGCTCCGACAGCCGCTGGTACTCGGCGAGCATTCGGCCCTCTTCCGAGCCGTGCTCCGCCAGGAGCTCGACAAGCGCCCGGACGGTGACGCCCGCCCCGGTCGCACGCAGACCGTCGAGCGCTCGCTCGAACCCTGAGGAGTAATCTTCGGCGCTGCTCTCGCCGCCCTCTCGCGCCGCACCGTCGACGTCCATGCCGCCCCTCCGTCTCCCTCGCGAGCTGATGCTAGTTCGGACCGTACTTGTCACTTCTCGTCACTTGTCGTAGGCGCAGACGAGCGACGTGATCCAGATCCCGATCTCGCCCATGCTGGAGCTCGTGTCGGGCAGCACGCGGACGAACGCCCTGTGCCCGTCATGGAGCGGTGCGCGGCAGCCGTCGACCTCCCGGCAGCGGGACGAGCGCTGACTACGTCGGCGCTGGGCGCCTGGTGACGACGGGCGGCTCCGCAGGTTCTCCTGTCGGTTCCGAAGCCGTCGAGCGGGGGCTCAGGGCACCGGCGGGCTGCACCTGTTCGACGATCCTGCAGGGGATCTCGGCGTTCTCACTCAGGTGGTAGCTGGCGCAGATCCGGTGGTACCCGTCTGCGACGGTGAGCGCCACGCCGGACGTGAAATCGCCGCGGACGAGCAGGACGGGAGACAGCCTCTCGCCACGGCGGACTTTCTCCAGGTCCTCGCCGACGTGAAAGTTGTCTACGCCGAGAAGCGGCAGCCGACTCGCTCGGAGAAGGTCCTTCGCCTTCCGGTGCACGAGTGGGGCGCACTTCAGCCCATCCACGAGCCGATGCACCTCTTCGTCGGAGCAGAGCAGGCTGAGATAGTCGCCTGCAGCCGGATAGTCGTGCTCGTCGGGCTCGGTCTTCCAGTGCTCGGCGTCGAGCCGGGCCGGGTTCTTCTTCTTGTGGTCGTCGGACTTGGCCACGTTCCTCCCTTCACGCGCCGGCCGAGGTCGAAGGAGACGGCCGCCTCCGCCCGCGGCGCGCGCGTCCCGCACGATGCTCGGCCGAGAGCCGTTGGATCTCGTGGACGGCTGGTGTCCCGTGTCTGCCCGGCTGTCTGGGTGGCTCCTCGCTCATCGCCTGAGACGGTAGCCCAGTGCTCCCGGGCCACCGTCCACGACGCGCCCGCCGTGGGGTGGCAGGCTCGTGAGGAACCTCGATCCTCCTTAAGGATCGTGCGCCGAAGTGGCATCGGGTGGACCACCAGCTCTCCTCCTCAGAGGACCGAGAGGACGATCTCGAGCAGGTTCTGCGCGTGGTCTGGTTCGGCGAGCACGGAGCGCAAAGGATCGTCGCCATGGATCAGCGCCAATCTCGACCCAGTCGGGGTGGGCCAGCAACAGCGTGCTCCATATCTTCGCCCGTACGAGGTGGCGCTGCGATGGCTCTTCTGAAGTTGTGGCGCGCGGCGACCAGAAGGACTCCTTGGTCAACGCGATGCACGGCATTCTCGATGTGCAATGGACACGAGCTCGGCGTTGTCGTTCGCTGAGCTGCCATCGGGAAGCAGCAGCGTGTCTTCGAGCCCCATCCTCGCGGCAAGACCGCGTCGTGCCGCGAGAGCGAGCAACGGCCAAGCTGATGTTTCTTCTCCGTGGAGCAGCAACGGACGAGCAAGTGGCGCCGCAAGGTTGATCAGCTCCTCGGCCGAGACCAAGGCGGCGTCGACGTCGGCATCCGTCACCTCGAGGAGTAGGTGCCTGCAGGAGCTGGCGAGCCCGCTTGCGACGAGGCGTTCGAGACCGTCGGTATGGCTCCAGATGCCGGCGTCGACGGCGATGCCCCTGTCGAGGCAGCGCCTTGCGAGCTGCTCGGCTCCCTGTTCGTGGAAGTTGACCGACACGTGATCGGGAAGCACGGTCCAGGACCGGACGTGCCCGCAGCGGTCGTCGCCGGAGCCCGTCCAGGCGCCGGTCGTGATGCCGACGGGGACGTTGCCGCAGCGCTCACGCAGCGCGACGAGCACGGCAGCGACGATCTCGGGGTCGATGCTGTCCTTCCCGGTTGGGTCCTTGGGGTGAACGTGGAGATCGTCAGCCCCGGCTCGCAGGCTGGCCTCAGCGGCTTCGGCGATCTCTGCGGGCGTCACCGGGATGCGAGGACTCCCAGCTGGAACCCGCGCCCCGTTCAGGCAAGCTTGCAGCATCAACGCCGGCCAGCATGGCACAGGCATCCGATCGCCGTGGCTCAAGAGGCGCGGTCCACATGGCGTACCACGGGCGGCGCGGACCGCGGCGCGCAGATCCTCAACATCGACGCGCTCGCAGAGGAGACCTCCAGGGACGGTGCGAACGCACCGATCGGAGCGATCGCCGACCCAGGCGGTACCGTCCTCGCGCCACCGGGGCTGGGTGACGACTCGACGGCGTAGAGGACTTGGCCGGTGCCGGCAGCATGAAGGCCCTCCACCGGCGACACGGGGGGGATGGCCCTCGATGGTGACGTCCGGTTCGGGGATGATCACCCGTGTCTGCGCGGTGCCACCTCGAGCGAGATGCAGCCGAAGAACCTGACCGCGCGGTGATCTGCACCGCGAGAGGAGGTGGAGGGAGTGCCCGCTGAGCTCGGCGTCGACGACGGCAACCTGCCAGCAGTCTCCACCGTCCTGCGAACGGACAAACGCCTGCGCCCCGTCTCGCCACCCGCCTCACTGGGGCGCGAGCGGCATGCGAGGGACGAGTGGACGTGCGAACCTCCATGAACTAAGAGGTGCACTATGCGGGTGCTCGTGGTCGGTGCTGGCGGGGTAGGGACGGCGGTCGCGCGGACCGCGGCCAAGTGGGACCTGTTCGAACGGGTGGTGGTCGCCGACACCACACTGCGACGCGCGCAGCGCGCCGTCGCCGGTGCGGGAGACCGGTTCGTGGCAGGGCGCGTCGACGCCGCCGACGAGCGTCAGCTGGCGGAGCTCATAGGGTCCGAGAGGATCGACGCGGTGCTCAACGCGGTTGACCCCCGCTTCGTGATGCCGATCTTCCGGGCCGCGCTCGGCGCAGGCGTCACGTACATGGACATGGCCATGTCGCTCTCCCGGCCGCACCCGAGCGACCCCTATCACACCCCTGGCGTGAAGCTCGGCGACGAGCAGTTCGCCATGGCCGCGCAGTGGGAAGAGCAGGGGTGCTTGGCGCTCTGCGGCATCGGGGTCGAGCCAGGGCTGTCGGACGTCTTCGCCCGGAATGCCTCGGACAACCTCTTCTCGTCGATCGAGGAGATCGGCGTGAGGGACGGCGCCAACCTCGTGGTCGAAGGATGTGACTTCTGCCCGACGTTCTCCATCTGGACGACGATCGAAGAGTGCCTCAACCCGCCAGTCGTCTGGGAGCGCGGACGGGAGTGGTTCACGACCGAGCCGTTCAGTGAGCCCGAGACCTTTGTCTTCCCGGCGGGGATCGGGCCGATCGAGTGTGTCAACGTCGAGCACGAAGAGGTGCTCCTTATCCCGCGGTGGCTGGAGGCCGGTCGGGTGACGTTCAAGTACGGGTTGGGAGACGAGTTCATCGGCGTCCTGAAGACGCTCCACCAGTTGGGGTTGGATTCGACGGTGCCGGTCAGCGTCGGGGGTGTCGAGGTTTCCCCCCGTGACGTCGTAGCCGCCTGCCTCCCGGACCCCGCCGAGATCGGCGACCGCATCACCGGCCTCACCTGCGCAGGAACCTGGGTCCGCGGGACCGGCAAGGACGGATCGCCTCGCGAGGTGTACTTGTACCACGTAGCTGACAACGAGTGGTGCATGAGGGAGTTCGGCTCCCAGGCCGTGGTCTGGCAGACCGCGATGAACCCGGTCGTCGCGCTGGAGCTGCTCGAGTCGGGCGCCTGGTCGGGCAGCGGGGTCCTCGGACCAGAAGCCCTTCCCGCAGAACCGTTCCTCGACCTTCTCGAGCGGCACGGCGTCGAGTGGCACTGCGAGGAGCGGGCGCCGAGCAACGCCTGAGGCTCTCTCCTTCGGCCCGGTTTGACCCGGAGGAGCGTGCGGCGCGGCCGCCTGGTCCGAGGTCGCCCAGAAGGTCCGCGCCCACGGGCGGGACTGGAACCTCGCTCGCGCCCTGCTTCTCAGCTGCTCCTTCGTCATCGAGCCCGTGACGGCGGAGGACGGGGAACGGGCCGCCGCGAGCCCGAGAGCGCGGGACATGCGGTTCCGCACCGAACCTCGGGCACGGGCCGAGGCTGCAGGACGAGATGACCCGCTGCCGCAGGCGGGTAGGTTTGCGGACGTGCGCGACGCAGCCGACGCGGGGGAGCTCGGCGCCCCGGACACCAACGACGAGGTCTGGAAGTCCGAGCATATGGTCGCTCAGTGGGTCGCCAGCGCGACAGAGAGGGAGCGGGGACGGGCACATCACCGCCGTCTCATGGCCGATCTCCTGCCGTTCGCAGAGGATGAGGCGTTCACCTTTGTCGATCTCGGCGCCGGCACCGGTGCCGCGTCGCAGGTCGTGCTCGACCGCTTTCCCCGAGCCGAAGGGATCCTGGTGGAGTACTCCCCCCAGATGGCGGCGGAGGGAAGGCGCGCATTGTCGGGGTACGCGGGTCGCTTCGTCTACGTCGAGTTCGACCTGAGCGGGGGCGGCTGGCCGGGCGGGGTGCCGAGCGTGGTCGACGCGGTGATCAGCTCCCTGTGCGTCCACCACCTCCCGGACCCGCGCAAGCAGGAGCTGTTCGCCCAGATCGCTGCCCACCTGGCGCCTGGCGGCTGGTATCTCAACTACGACCCGGTAAGCACCGACGACCCCGTGGTCGACGCCGCGTGGCGGCGAGCAGGCGATCGCCAGGACCCGACGGCCGCTGCGAGGCGCCTGCATCGCACCCCTGAGGAGCAGATGCGCTACGAGAACCACGTCCGGTACATGATCCCGCTCGAGACCCAGTTGGAGCTCCTTCGCCGCGCGGGCTTCGAGGGCATCGACGTGTACTGGAAGCAGCTCGACCACGTCATCTACGGCGGTCGCCGCCCCGTGCCGCCGCTCGGCTGAGCGGACGGCCGAGCAGGGGTCCGCCACTCAGCGGGGGCACGCGGCCGAGCAGCTCGCGATCTCGATGGCACGCGATCTCAGCTCCTCGACGCTCACGGGCAGACGAAAGTGCATCCATTGGGGCTCGAAGCGGGTCCGGGAGTACTTCGACGACGCCCGCAATGCCCGCGAGCCGAGCTTCTTGCCCTCGCGCCTGCCAGTTCCTGGGCCACGAGGCCGTCTCAGTCGGGCAGCGTGCCGCCGAGAGATGTCGCTGGGGAAGCTCGATCAGCGTGCCGCCAAGGGCTCGTGAAGCTGCTCGAGGCTCGACGCGCTGAAGCGGCGGGTGGCGGCTGCCGACGGCACGCCGAAGAGGCCATGGAGCCGCTCGTGCCCGCGCTCTTCGTGGCTGTCGAGGTGGCGGGACGGATGGAACGCGACGGCGCTGCGGACGCGCCGATCGGCGTGCACGCGCAGCGTGGCCTGCTGGGGCATCGTCCCGGTCGGGCCTGTCGGCGCTCGGGCTCGGTGGTCGCCGTCTTCGCCAAGGCGTCAAAGCTACGCGGCCAGAGCGCCGTGCGGTCAGGCGCGCGAGCAGCGTCCGGGGGCGCCTTTCTCGAAGTCCCGCGTTTCGGCGTCGTGGTGCGCCAGGTAGCCGATCGCCCGGTAGATGGAGTTGGCGTCGGAATTTGAGAGGTCGGCGTAGAGCACGACGTCCTCCGCCCCGGCGTCGATCGCCGCACGGGATGCCGCGGCGGTGACCCCTGCGCCGTAGCCACTCCGTCGGAAGCCCGGTGGGGTGAAGACCGGTCCGATCCGGGCGACCCCCGCGGCAGGTGCACGTACCGCCGCCATTGACACCGCCATGTCGTCGCGGACCCAAAGCCAGAGACTGCCGTGCGCGATGTGCCGATGGGCAGCTGCAGCCCAGTCGTCCGTCGGCGCGCCGGGGGCTGCCTCATCGTGGAACTCCGAGAGCCACTCGGCGACCAATCCGGCATCGGGCGCGACCGCCAACCGCGGCCCTCCGGACACGCGGTGCGGCGGCCGCAGGGTGCCGAGCACGTACATGCGCGTCGAGGCACGGCGCCGGCTGGTCTGGCCGGTTCGGGCGTGCCACACCTCGGCGAACCGGGCGACCGTTGTCCGCTCGCCAGTGACGCCGGGGAGCGTGCGCCCCGCCTCCTGGAGCGCTCCTGCAAGCGCGTCGACCACTCGGTGCTCGAGGCGCGGCAAGAAGAGAGGGAACGGTGGCGTGTGCATGGCCACGCCCTGCACGCTGTCGCCCTCACGGACCACGACCCAGGCCGCACCTGATGGCGGTGGCACCGCGCCCCGGCAGACGGCCTCGACGGTCGTGGCGATCACGTTCGCGCTGAAGCGCTCTCGCCGGAGGTACTTGTCGGCTACCTCCGCAAAGTGCTGCACGTCATCCAGCAAGGAGATGTCCATGCAACAGTATGCTTGCGCCCGCGTGAGCGGGCGAGGATCGCGCGCCGTGTGCGGTCGGGGTGGTCGCCGATCCGAGCGCTCCGACCGCCCGCTGCACCCGTGCCTCTTGTACCGTCCTGTGGCAGTGGGTGTCTACCGAGAGCAGATCCTGCCCCGCCTGGTCGATCGTGCGTGCGCCGTGGCCGCGATGAGACCGTGGCGAGCCGAGGTAGCACGAGGACTTCGCGGGCGTGTCGTCGAGATCGGCGCCGGATCGGGGCTCAACGTCGAGCACTATCCCCCCGAGGTCGAGGTGGTGCTCGCGGTCGAACCGGCAGCCGTGGCCCGACGGCTCGCGAAGCGGCGCATCGCGGCCAGCCGGATCACTGTCGAGCACGTCGCGGCGGATGGCCAGGCGCTGCCCATCGCGGACGGCACCTGCGACGGTGCGCTCTTGACCTTCACGCTTTGCACGGTCCCCGACCCGGTGCTCGTGCTCCGCGAGCTCTTCCGTGTCCTGCGGCCAGGCGGGACGCTGCACTTCCTCGAGCACGGCATCGCCCCCGATCCGAGCGTGGCTGCCTGGCAGCGGCGGCTCGAGCCCTTGCAACGGCGTTGCGCCGGCGGGTGCCACCTGACGCGCGACGCGGCCGCGCTCGTGGTCGGGGCGGGCTTTGGACTCGAGCGCGAGGAGAAGCGCTACGCGGCCGGGCCCAAGCCGTGGAGCTACTTCACGTTGGGAGTCGCGACGAAGCCAGCGGCGTGTTGACCGAGCACGAGAACTGCGGCTGGGTGTGAACCGAAGGCAGAGTGGTCACCGAGCGAAGAACCGTGCCACCCGAACGAGGCGCTCATCGAATCAGTCGCCAAGTGTACTCAGCAGTACGCCGGTTGACGGAGCACATCGGCGTGGTGGTCACCGCCCCGCGCCGGTACGGGAAGTCCTCGCTCGTCCTGTGGGCTTGCACGGAGCTCAAGAAGCAGGCACCCGAGCCCGCGATCGTCAGTGTGAACCTGTTGCAAGTTGGGAGCCCGACGAGTGCCTGCGGTCTGCTCCTGCATCGGCTCTACCAGGTGCCTGGCGGGCCGTGGCACCTCCTTCGGCGGGTCTTGCCGGGCTCCTTCGGCGGATCCGTGTGGCACCACCGACGTCCTTCGACCAGAACGGGCTTTCTCGACGAGCTCCAGGCTGTCACCGTTCTCGACCCCCACTTGCCGCAGCGCTTGAAGGGCCCGTGCGACCAGTGCCGGCGTGTCCCGCTGGTGCTCGCCGGGTCCAAGCAACACCGGATGGAGAGTCTCGTCCTCTCGCGCGGAGATTGTCGTCCGCCGAGACGACGTCCCGGCTGTCGACGATCCGTTCTTCGCCGCATGGTTCTGAGCGGCAGGGGGCACGCTCTGAGCGAGTGGCATTCGACAGGGAGTCGTTGGCCGGTTCGTCTGCCCGGGCGATGACTGACGCTGGCGCTGGTTCGGATCATCGCTCGGGCAGTACAGATCTTGTGGCTGCGTAACGGACGCGCGACCGTCATGCCCACTTCAAGCACGCGGTGGGAGAAGTCCGGGTGTGCCACGCTTGAGCTGTCAGCCGCAGGTGGTGGATGGAGAACCAGCATCCTACGAGCTGGGTGTTCGCGCCCGGCTGCGTTCGCTTGCGACCGCACGCGCACGCCTGACGCGACGAGTTTGTGCCCCGAGTTGTGCCCTCGGGAGCCGACGCGTCGACAGAGTCGTTCGAGTTCGCTGCGTGCGCGTGTCGGAGGGAAGACTTCCTCCGCTGCCAACCGGGAACGATCCCGCTTCGGGTCGTTCCATCGAGGTTGCCTCCTTGGCTGTCCGGCGATCCGGGCGCCGGTGGGGAGCCTACCGAGGGGCCTGTAGCCGCCGCCCTCCGCCGTCGCCGGAATCGCGGAACCCGAAAGGTGGAGTTGACCCGGTTCCCCTCGCCGTCACGCCACCACCTTTTCCGCTTGACTGCCCCTGCGCGCGTAACCGGCGGTAGGCAGCACTCTCGACTTCGAACGTCGCTGATCTTCGGGGTAGGCGGTTGGGGCGCCCCGCTACGATCCGCAAGGCGGACTACTTGGTGACAATCCATCGGCTACCAAGTATATTGGGATCATGCCCAGAATCCAGGAGTTTCTCGTCTCGTCTTCCGGCCAGCTGTCACTGCCGGCTGCGGCCCGACACCGCTGGAGCCTCGACCACGGCGGCCCCGTTGATGTCCTCGACCTCGGGTTCGCGGTGATGATGCTGCCCAGGGGTGACGCCCGTCGTTTGCTCGACGATCTGCTGCCCAGAGATGCCCACGCTGAGTTCGTCGCCTCGCTTGTCCGAGATCCCGACTTGGCGACCAGCTGATGGTCGCACTGCTCGATGACCATCTCCTCCGAGACCTGCTCGCAGACGACCTGAGCACGGAGTTGGCGGAGATCCTCGACGAGCACGAGCCCGCCACGACCAACCTGTACCTCTACAGGCTGTCACGGAGCGTCGTGTCCGCTCGTGGCGGTGCGTTGACCGGTTCGTGGCCCGTCGAACACCGTCGCGAGTTGGGCCGTACTCTCCTCGCGCTCTCCGAGCCCGTTCAGGTCGTGCCGATGAGAGTGCTCGTCCACCGGATGGCAGAGATCGCCGACGCTCAGCGCGTCTCAACCCTGGGGGCGGAGGCCGCCGCCGCCGCCGAGCACCTCGGCGCGGCTCTCTGCGTGTGGGAAGGTGACGACGGCCCGGGCATCAGGAGCGCAGTCGGTGCGGTCGGCGCTCCATATCGGACCGTCGTGCGCTGATCCCGACCGCGAACCGGCGTTCGGGGCGCCCTCGGGCCGGCAGAGGGCCGGAGGTTATGGGGCAGCCCCGAGGTCGTGGTCCCGACGGGCTGCCTCCGCCGCCAAATGCCCAGCTAGGAGAGCTGCGATTGAACTGTACGTCAAATGGTGTACAGTCCCCTCATGGCTACGAAGAGTGAGCGGCTCAATCTCCGCTTGACCCCAGCTCAAGACACGGTGCTTCGAGCTGCCGCCGACGCCCACGGAGAGACCGCCAGTGAGTACGTCCTGAGGAATGCTGTCGAGGCTGCTCAGGA
>JAJYWG010000280.1 GCA_021791615.1 Actinomycetes bacterium | reverse complement strand
CGATGGGGGGGAAGCCCTTGAACGAGCCGGTCGTGGGCATGGCGGCCACCCCGACAGGGGGCGGCTACTGGGAGGTCGCCTCCGACGGGGGGATCTTCAGCTTCGGTGCGGCCAGGTTCTACGGGTCGATGGGAGGGAAGCCCTTGAACGAGCCGGTCGTGGGCATCGCCGCTGTTCCCGGTGGGGGCGGCTACTGGGAGGTCGCCTCCGACGGGGGGATCTTCAGCTTCGGCTCGGCCAGGTTCTACGGGTCGATGGGTGGGAAGCCCTTGAACGAGCCGATCGTGGGCATGGCCGCCACCCCGACGGGAGGCGGCTACTGGGAGGTCGCCTCCGACGGGGGGATCTTCACGTTCGGCGACGCGGTGTTCGAGGGATCGGCAGCTGGCACCGTGACCGGAGAAGGATCGGTGGCCATGCTGCCAACCCTCACCGGGCGCGGCTACGACGTGGTGACCGGGGTGGGGACGGTGCTGCCGTTCGGTGACGCGCCGCAGCTCGGTGATCTCACAACAGCGGTGCCCGGCTACCCGGGTGGCGTTGTCGGCGGCGCCGCGACCGACGGATGATTCGACCGATCGGCGGTGCCCGGGTGAGGGGGCTCGAGAGGTCGGGTCACTGCCCGTGCTCTTCTCGTTCTCTCAGGGTATGCCCGGCGGGGTGAGCTGGAGGCGCGCCGGGGCGCACTCACCCATCCCAGCGAGCGCGATCGGCCACTGGCGGCTGTGGGGTTCAATAGTGGATGTGCAATGCGACCAACCGACGAGGTCGGCTCAGGCTCGGGGAGCCGGGTCTGCCAGCATGTTGATCGGCTGAGCGGCTGGTGATGCTCGTGGTGATCGTGATCGCCGTGCTCGCCGTGCTGGCCGTCAGTGGTCTGTTGCTGGCCTGGGGCTTTGGTGGCCGGAGCGAGGCTCGGTCGATGGGTGAGTACGACCGGGCAATGCGCACCCTGGCGGAGAAATCCGAAAGGTCTCGGTCCCGTCTGGATGGGGGTGCTCGTGGCCCCAGGGACGAGCGCCCGGAAGCTGAGCAGGCTGGTCACGAACCCCCGAGGCGGATCTCGGGTTCGGGCAGCGAGTTGGCATCCCGGCCTCTCAGTGGGTCGGGCCCTCGGCCTCTTGGCGGGTCGGGGTCGGTGGTGTTGGTGCCGCCGGGGGGCCGGGCACCGGGCGATCCGCCGAGCCCGCCTCGTCGCGTACCTCTCGCCCGCTCTCTTGACGCCCCGCTGCACCACCCCCTGCCTCGTTCGCTCGAGCCTTCACGGGCGAGCGAGCTGCTCACGCCGGACGACGGTAATGGGCCGCCCCCCAGGACTGGGGCCGAGGTCGGGTCGTCGATGCCGATGGGAGCGGCGTACCCCCGCGCATCTGCGTCCCGGCTCATTACGAGCAGCGCGTCGGGACCCGCAGCGCGTCCCATCGCGAGGCCCGATCGCCACCCTCCGCCCACCCCCCCGCCGAGAGCCCTCGAGGAAGTGGCCCGGGTGGTTGGCGTGTTCGAGGATCGAGCAGAGCAGGACCCTGGCGTGGTCGCCAATGCCCGGCTGACCGGGACCACCGGGCTCCTCCTCATCGTGCTGTTCTTCTGCGAGGGAGTGACGATCCCGTTCATCAGCCGGATCCTCTCCTGGCACATCGTCATCGGGCTCATCCTGATCCCCCCGGTCCTGTTGAAGATCGGATCGACGCTCTGGCGGTTCGCCCACTACTACCTGGGTGACCCTCGCTTCCGGAAAGCGGGTCCGCCCCATCCGCTCCTGCGAGTGCTTGGACCGCTGGTGATGCTGTCCACCGTCGCCGTGATCGGCTCGGGTGTGGCGCTCTGGCTGGCCGGCCCCCACGACCTGCTGCTCCTCCGCATCCACCAGGTGACGTTCGTGCTGTGGTTCGCCGTGGTGGCCGTGCACGTCGTGGCCCACGTCTTGCGCGCGACCCGATTGGCCGCGGCCGACAGCCGGGACGCTGCAGCTCGCAACCCCAAGGTGGCGGGGGCGCGGACGAGGCGCCTCGTCGTCGCCGGCAGCTTGGTGGCCGGTTTGGCGGTCGGGGCACTAGGGATGACGGTGACGACGCCCTGGAGCCACAACTCAGGTCCGGTTGCACCTGCAAAGACGACGACCGTCAAACCTGGTTCGGGTGTGGCGGGGCATGCCGGTGGTAGCTCGTCACCGGCTGCGACCCGCACCGTGACCGCTCACACGTCTGGGAGCGGCTCGCCCAAGCACTGAGGCGGCTCGCGAAAAAGTCGGGCGGTCCACCGAAGCGCCAAGGCGGCGATGTTTTCAGGCCCGCGGAGCGACGGCGGGGTCACCCAGGCGAGGGAAGCGGCGTAGACGACCGAGCCGTCCGAGCCGACCGGCGTCGATCCCATGGTCGGCCGCCGACAGCAGGCGGAGGTCGCCTCGGCTGTTCCCGTAGGCCCACAGCACTGGCTGGGGCAACCCTGCGCCGTGGAGACCTTCAGCTCGGAGCCAGCCGGTCAAGCGCGCGTACTTCTCCGCACCGCGGCAGTTGCGCCCCTCGAAGTGCCCGGTCAGAAGCCCCCCACCCTCTTGGAGCCTGGTGGCGAGCACCGCCTCGACCCCAAGGAGCTCGCCGGCCACCCGTACGTAGCACTCAGGAGACGCCGAGACCACGACGAGCCGATGGCCCAGCGAGCGATGGAGGTCCATCCGCTCCCTCACTTCGGGACGCAGTCGCCGCGCCAGGTGCTCGGCGGCAAACGCAGACGCGACGGCGTCCACCTGATCGGAGGGAAGCCCTGCGAGCAGACGGGAGAAGAGCGCCTCTTTGGCCCGGTCGGCAGACTCGCCGCCGAGGAGAGCTGCCCGCAGCAGCAGCGGCAGGGTCCGTAGGGCTGCCAGGGTCACCGGAAGGAACCCCCGGACCCGGATGAGGAACGGCATGACGCTGCCGCCACTCGTGATCGTCCCGTCGAAGTCGAATGCCGCCACCGTCGGCACGCCAGTCGGCGACCCTTCCGTCTCGGTTCTCGACAGCGGTGAGCTCATCAGACGGAGCGCCCGCCTCGTCCGGCCCCGCCGGCGAAGCGTCCAGCACCTTGGAGCGTCTCGCCGCTCGCGATAACTTCCCGTCCTCGACGAGCCTCGTTGACCGCCGCTGCCTCCTCCCCGAGACCCCACTGCTCGAGCGACGAGAGCCGGTCGCTACGCAGGCAGACTTGGGGGAGGTCCGCCAACTGGTGGCCCAGAGCGATGGCATCGGCGAGCGCGTGCCCGGAATCGGCCAAGCGGTTGACCAGACCGATCTCGAAGGCTTCGCCCGCCGGGACGGGTCTCCCGGTCAAGATGAGGTCGGCTGCCCGGCTCTGCCCGATGAGGCGGGGCAGGCGAACGGTGCCAAGGTCGACGAGGGGGACCCCGAAGCGCCGGCAAAACACTCCGAGCACTGCGTCACGCGCTGCCACGCGCAAGTCGCACCACAGCGCCAGCTCCAAGCCCCCGGCCACGCAGTACCCCTCGATGGCAGCGATGACCGGCTTCGAGAGGACCATGCGAGTCGGCCCCATCGGCCCTGGGCCGGCATCGGGGACCGGTCGCCGGTCGCCCGAGCTCAGCGCCTTGAGATCGGCACCACTGCAGAAATGACCGCTGGAACCCGTCAGCACGGCCACGTGAGCGCTGTCGTCATCGTCGAAGTCGGCGAACGCCGTGCGCAAGCGCGCCGCAGTTGCGCTGTCGACCGCGTTGCGAACCTCGGGACGCTTGATCGAGACGATCGTGACCGACCCATCCTTCTCCACGCCAACGGTCTCCGACCCGTGACCGCCGACTGCTGGCTCCCCCTGGCTCACGCAATGATTCTCGCACGGGAGCCAACAGCGTTCGTTGATATGCCACACGCCCCGAGGGCGGACGAGTGAGCGGCGAACAGATTCCTGACTATTCGAGTCGACAATTGAGCGGGGAGCCGCTAGGGTGTCGAGCAACGACGAGATCGACCGGCGCAACACGCGTCGAGCCGGTGCAGAAAGCGATAGAGGAGGAACCACACATGGCAGTTCGACTGGGCGACACCGCTCCCGATTTCACGGCTGAGACCACCGAGGGGACGATCCGTTTCCATGACTGGCTCGGGGACAGCTGGGGCATCCTGTTCTCGCACCCCAAGGACTACACCCCCGTGTGCACGACCGAGCTCGGCGCCTTCTCGGCGGCCAAGGCCGAGTTCGACAAGCGCAACGCAAAGCTCATCGGCTTGTCGGTCGACTCGGTCGAGTCGCACAAGGGGTGGGCCGGCGACATCGAGGAGACCCAGGGGGCTGCCCTGGCCTTTCCGCTGATCGGCGACGAGGATCACCGGGTGGCCGATCTCTACGACATGATCCACCCGAACGCCAACGACACCCTGACCGTCCGCTCGGTGTTCATCATCGGCCCGGACAAGAAGGTGAAGCTCACCCTCACGTACCCGGCCTCGACGGGCCGCAACGTCGACGAGATCATCCGGGTGCTCGACTCCCTCCAGCTCACGGCCGGCTATTCAGTGGCGACGCCGGTGAACTGGAAGGACGGTGAAGACGTCATCATTGCGACGTCGGTGTCGGACGAGGATGCCAAGGCCAAGTTCCCCAAGGGGTTCAAGGCTCTCAAGCCTTACCTCCGGGTCACCCCTCAGCCGAACCGCTGAGGCGAGAGGGGTCTGGTCAGCTCCAGAGCGAGCCCAGGAGCCAGATTCTCCTCTTCAGTTCCCGGTTGCCGGTGCGGGTCCGGGGTCCTCGGTGCCGAGGATCTCGGACCGCAGCGAGCGCTTCAGCACCTTGCCGGCAGGGTTCCGGGGGAGTGGGTCGTCGCGGAACCACCAGTGGGTGGGGGTGCTGAAACCGGCCAGCCGACTGCTGACGTGGCGAGCCAGCTCCTCGCCGGTCACCTTGTGTCCTGGACGCAGGACCACCACAGCGCCGACCTCTTCGCCAAGGGTGGGGTGTGGCACGCCCAGCACGGCACAGTCGGCGACGGCGGGGTGCTCGTAGAGGATGTCTTCGACCTCGATCGAGTACACGTTCTCTCCCCCGCGGATGATGACATCCTTGGCCCGGTCGACGATGTAGATGAACCCCTCCTCGTCGATGCGGGCCACGTCGCCGGTGTGGAGCCAGCCACGGGTGAGCACCTGGGCCGTCTCCTCGGGCCGGTTCCAGTAGCCCCGGACGACCTGGGGTCCTTTCACCCATAGCTCGCCGGTCACCTTGGGCCCGCGGGGCAGCTCCGTGCTCGGCTCGAGGCCGGTGAAGTCCTCGGGGACGACGGCGACGTCGGTGACCGGGACCGCCGGTCCCACGCTGTCGGGATGGGCGACGTAGTCGGCTCCGGTGATCATGGACGTGACCGCCGACGTCTCGGTGAGCCCGTACCCGTTTCCCGGCTGGCCGACAGGGAAGTGCTGGCGTATTCGACGGACGAGCTCGGGCGGCGCAGGTGCCCCTCCGTACGAGACGGACCGCACCGACGAGGTGTCCCGCCGGTGCAGGTCTGGGGAGTCGAGCACCTGCATGACCATCGTGGGCACGCCTCCGAAGGTCGTGACGCGCTCACGTTCGATCAGCTCCAGGGCGCGCTCGGCGTCGAAGTGGTGGACCATGACGATCTTCCCGCCGGCCGCGGCGCTGGTGATCATCACGGCATGGCATCCGGTGGCATGGAACAGAGGAACCGTGAGGAGGTAGCAGTTCTGCGTCCCGCCCGAAGAGTCCACGAGGGACGCACCGAAGCGGAGCTGGCTCCGCGAATTGATGAAGAACAGGTTCATCAGATTGGTGCAGGTGTTGCGGTGGGTCCCGACGGCTCCCTTGGGACGTCCGGTGGTGCCCGACGTGTAGAAGATGGTGGCGTCGTCGTCGGGGTGGAGGTCGACGTCCGGCGGGCTGGCCGACGGTTCCACGACTCCAAGCGCTTCGCCGAAGGCAAGCTCAAGAATGCCTTGTGCCGAGGCCACAGGCGGCTGGCCACGCTGCTCGCTGACCACGATCACTGATCTGAGGCGCGGGAGCTCGCGATGGTAAGGGCGGATGCGGGCGGCACGCTCTTCGTCGACGAACGCCAGCACCGAGCCCGAGTCGGCCAAGCCGTACTGGAGCTCCTCCCCGGTCCACCAGGCGTTCAATGGCACCGCCACACCTCCCGCGGTGACGATCGCCCAGAACGCCATGACCCACTCCGGGAGGTTGCGCATGGCGATCGCCACCCGGTCGCCCTTGCCCACGCCGAAGCGGTCCTGCAGGCGGCGGGCCAAGGTGGATGCGATGCGGTAGTGCTCGGCGAACGACGTCCGTTCGTCCTCGTAGACCAAGAAATCGGCATCCCCATACCCCAAGGAGAGATCGAGGACCGATCGCAACGTCGGCGGTGCCGCCTTCCAGATGCGAGTGGGCACGCCACGGATCTCCACTTCCTCCATTTCGAAGAGCTGACCAGGGGCGGTGAGCCGCTCCGTGGCCTCGGCGATGGACATCGTCGAGGTCTGCTCTGGGTTCTCTGTGCCCAGCGTTCCGGTGTCAGGCGTTCCGGTGTCAGGCGTTCTGGCGCCCAGCGTTCCGGTGTCCGGCGTTTCGGTGTCAGGCGTCACCGTGGCTCACCAGAAGCGTTCGTCAAAGCAGTAGTGGCGCCCGTCTCGGGAGAAGGGCTCGAATTGGGAGACCGAAACACTGCTGCCCGGTAGAAGGCCAGCTCGGCAACACTCTCTTTCACGTCGTCCATCGCTCGGTGGGCGGTTTTCTTGTGCGGAGCGGCTTCGAGCGCGGCCGGGAACCAGCGCCGGACCAGCTCTTTGACAGTGGAGACATCGACCGAGCGATAGTGCAGGAATTCGTCGATGTCGGGGAGATGGGCGGCCAGGAAGCGCCGATCCGTCCCGATCGAATTACCCGCCAAAGGGACTTTCTCATCGACCGGGAGGTGTTGGCGTAGGAATTCGAGCGTCGCTGCTCCGGCGTCCGCAAGTGAGACGGTCGAGGCCTCGATAGCCGCGAGCAAACCCGATCGGGTGTGCATTGCCCTGACGAAATCGTCCATCGCGGCCAGCTGTGCCTCGGTGGCAGAGACCACTAGGTCGGGACCCTCGGCGACGATCTCGAGATCGTCGTTGGTCACCAAGGTGGCGATCTCCACGATCGTGTGCCGTGCAGGGTCGAGACCGGTCATCTCGAGGTCCATCCAGGCCAGCACCGAGGTGATGCTAGCGCCGGGGGGACGTGTGCAGCAGATCCGGCCGGTGCACGTGCGCCTGGCGGCGCGAGACCCCGGAGTGGTGTAGACCTGGTCACGTGAAGCTGAAGCTCGACCTTCACGACATCTACAACCGGGGCGACGAGATCGACCGGGCTCTTCGGGCCATCATCGACGAAGCGATCGACAAGAAGGTGCGGACCGTCGAGATCATCCCCGGCAAAGGAAGCGGCCAGCTGAAGAAGAGGGTCCTGCGCTTCCTCGACCAAAAGGAGATCAAGGCACTGTACGACCGAGTGGAGAAGGACTCGAAAAATTTCGGCCGGGTGTTCGTCCACTTCCGCTACAAGTAGACGCTGGTCGCGTCCCAGTTGGGGACGGTCGATGCTCGAAGTACGCTCTTGCGGTGCCGAACGCCCGCGCCCCGGACCCCCTGGCCCCGGTGGCCCGAGTGCCGGTGGCCCGAGTGCCGGTGGCCCGGCTCGATCCGGATGTCCTGCTCCCGTCCTACGCTCACGAAGGAGACGCAGGCGCTGACCTCTACGCGCGCATCAACGCATTGCTGGCCCCGGCCGGCGGGCGCGCGCTGGTCCCCACCGGACTGGCAGTGGCCATTCCCGAGGGGTTCGCAGGATTCGTCCAGCCCCGCAGCGGCCTGGCCCTTCGCCACGGCGTCACCTGCCTCAACACCCCTGGGCTCATCGACTCGGGGTACCGGGGTGAGCTGTCGGTGCTGCTCGTGAACACGGACCCGGTCGAGCCCTACGAAGTCCGGCCGGGCGATCGCATCGCCCAACTGGTGGTCCAGCCGGTGTGCCGTGCCGAGTTCGTCGTGGTCGGCTCCCTCGACGAGCTGCCACCGTCCGAAGGCCCCGGCATCGGTCACGGTGCTGGTCGAGGTGCTGGTCGCGGCACTGGCGGTTTCGGACACTCGGGTCGCTGAGCAGTGGAACCGCTGGCCGGCGTCGACGCGGCATTTCTTGCGTTCGAGACGGGGCATACCCGCTTGCATGTCGCGGCCGTCCTCGTGCTCGACCCCCCGGAGGGCAAACGTTCGCTCTTCTCGCCGAGCTCCACGTACACCCAAATCCGCCGGGTCGTCGAGCAGCGCATCCACCTCGTCCCTCAGCTCCGACGACGAGCCGTCAAGCCGCCGCTCGGCATCTGCCACCCGGTGTGGGTCGACGACCCCGACTTCCACCTGGACGACCATCTGTCTCGAGCTGCACTGCCGGAACCCGGAGGCGTCCCGGAGCTGGAGGCTTTCGTTGCCGAGATCATGGCCCAACCTCTGGACCTTGAGCGTCCGTTGTGGGAGATGATCGTGCTCGAAGGGCTCGCCGGCGGGCGCACGGCCCTGGTAGCCAAAGTCCACCATGCCATGCTCGACGGCGTCTCAGGCGCGTCGCTGCTCGCGGCTTTCTTGGACACGGGGCCGCGAGCCCGGACGGTTCCATTCCCCGCCGAGCCATGGAGCCCGGACCCGCTCCCTTCGACGGCAGCTTTGCTACGACACGCGGCATCCTCTCTGGCTCGCCAGCCCCAGATCCTGTTCGACGCATGGCAGAGGGGAGTAGACACGCTGGTTGACGTGGCCGAGAGGAATCGCCGTTTGGCCGACGTCGGCGAGACGCCACCCCCGTCTCCGTTCGGTGCCCCCCGCACCGCGCTCAACGGAGCAGTGACGGCGCGCAGGCGCTTCGCCACGGTGTCGGTGCCGCTCGACGGCGTCCATCTGGCACGCCGCACGTTCGGGGGGACGATCAACGACGTGGTACTGACCGCCGTCGGGGGGGCGTTGATTCGATTGCTCGAGCAGCGCCAGGAGCACCCGGACCGCCCGCTGGTGGCTATGGTCCCGGTATCGACTCGCCTGACCGAGTCGAGCTCGACCGGGCAGCGTGGTGGCCTCACCACGTCGGGTCCGACAACATCACGTGGGACCACGCTAGGTCCGCAGGCATCGAATATGCCGGTGCTGGGAAACCAGATCTCGGGGATGCTGGTATCGCTGGAGACCGATGTAGTGGACCCGGTGGAGCGCTTGGCAGCAGTGTCTCGAGCCTCCCGCTCGGCCAAAGAACAGCAGCGTCTCGTGCGCGACGCGCTCGTGGACGACATCGCCCAGATCGCGCTGCCGGCAGTGGCGTCCCGGTTGTTGCGGTGGACGGGAGGACTGGGCCTCTATGACCGGTTGCCGCCGTTGTTCAATGTCACCGTCTCGAGTGTGCCGGGTCCCGGGTTCCCACTGTGGTGTGCCGGCAGCAAAGTGGTGTCGGTGTTCCCCATCGGACCTGTGGTCGACGGCGTAGGGCTGAACGTGACGTGCATGTCCTACCAGGACATGCTCCATTTTGGTCTACTCGGGTGCCGGCGGTTGGCGCCGGACGTGGACGCGTTTGCAGTGCTGCTGCGCGAAGCCTTTGGGGAGCTGGTGGACGCGGCCGTCAACGCCCAGGGAGTGGCGGGGTAGCAGCACCCCCGTTCTCCCGCGGTGGCAAATCTGGCTTTCTCGGAATTCGCCGGCAACTTTGCATCGTCGCTCTCGGAGCCTGAGCGAGGTCTGCGAGGACCTGCGCGAGGAGCACCGAAAGCTCGTCGGGCATCGTCGACGATAGGTCCTCTCCCGCGGCTTCAACAAGGCACCCTACGGACGTGGCGCGGTGAGCGAGAAAGTCCAACTTCCGCGAAGAAGATCGAGAGCGGACGACGGGATTCGAACCCGCGACCCTCACCTTGGCAAGGTGATGCTCTACCAACTGAGCCACGTCCGCGTACCGGAAACACAATACAGCGCGGTCACACAAGAGCGCGCACCCCGGACCGGCAATCTCCACAGCGCGTCCGCGGTGGCGGGCGATCCCCGCCTCGAGAGTGCAAGAGGCGGTACCCTCCGCGAGTGATCGCGCACCGCCCCAGGTCGCACCCAGCCGACGAGAACCCGGCCCGTTGGTGACCGATATGGCCATCGGGAGCGCCGGGCCACGGGCACGCTGATGGCTCAAGAGGGCACGCCGGACCAGGACCATCCGGGCACCGGGCGGCCCGTGCCCCGCTCGGCGGCACCTGCAGTGGTGGCCTGGGTCCTGTTCGCTGTCGGCGCAGCGGTGGCGTTGGCCTTGCTTGCCGTTCTCTCGGCCGTCGCGGTGGACCCGGTGGGAGAGTTCGTCGCGGTCGCGACGAATGGCGGGTACCGGGTGATGCTCGAGTGGCCGCGCCTCGTCGCGTTCACGGTCCTTGCCGCTGGTGACGTGGTGCTGCTCGTGCTCGCCGGGCGACTCGTCCTACGGGAGCCCCCGCCGCCGGAAGGATCGAGTGGGAATGGCGTGCCAGGGCCGCTCCCGATCGTCGTGCGTGCCGCGCTCGTGTTCCCTGCCGCAGCTCTCGCATTCGTCATCCTGGGATTGCTCACCGACGGAGGACCAGACTTCTTCGTATCGACCGCCCAGGAGGTGAGCATTGCCGCCGGCATCCTCGTCGTGGCGACCACCGTGGCCCTCGTCATCCTGTGGGCGGCGCCTCGGCACCGGTTGGCAGTCCTGTGGCACGGACCGTGGTCGGCCAACGCGATCGCGCTCCTGCTGGTGCTGATCGGCACGGCGGTTCCGTACGCGGTCACCGCGGCGGGTTCACCGGTCGGCGAGTCAGTGGTGCTCACAGGCTTTGCCGAGCTGCTTCCGGCACCCGCGCCTCGCCTGACCTTGCCGTACCAAGTCGTCTGCGGGGACCCAGAGCACTGCGTGGTCGTGGCCGGGGTGCAGGGGCTTCCGGCCTCAGAAGGTCAGATCATGGGAATCTCTGCGACCGCCGATGCCGGCCGGACGTGGCATTCGGTACTCGTGGCGGGTGGGTTTGAGCTCCCGCCCACAGGCCTCACGTGCCGCGCGAGCAGTTGCTGGGGGTGGGCCTCCAACACCGACCAACAGCGCGGTCAACCCGCACACGCCATCGTGTCGGTGTCGATCAGCAGCTCCGGGGTCCCGAGGATCACGAGCCGTCCGGTCGCGCGCCGCTTGACCGTCGAGGGCTACGAAAAGGGCACCTGCTGGTCGCCACTCGACTGCCTGCTCATCGTGCCGTCGGTGACACTCCTCCCGGCGACACACCCGGCATCGACGCCGTTTGCACCCAGCTCGGGCACGACCGCTTCGCCGGGCGAGACGGCTCTGATCACTTCCGACGGAGGGACGCAGTGGCAGGACGTCTCCATCCCCTACGTGTCCGGAACGGTCGTGCACGCGGCATCGTCGGCGTCAGCGACGATTGCCCGTGGGCCGTGGTGCACGGGCACCGGCTCCTGCCTGGTCTCGGTGTCGGCAGAGGCTCAGGGATGCCGGCCGGTGTCGGCCGCCAGAGGCTGCCCGTACTTGCAGGTCGTCGATGCGACGACGGACGGAGGTCTGAGCTGGAAGTCGCGCTCGTCGCTCCCGCAGAGTGCCTCACCGATGCCGATCCTGTGCTCCTCTCCTCCGGTGTGTGTGGCCAACACCCTTTCGCCGGGTCGGCTCACGTTTGTCCTCTCCGACGACGCCGGCGCTTCGTGGGGGACCCCGGTGCCAATGGCCCCGTCCGTGTCGCTCCTGTCCTGCTCAGCGACCGCCTGCGTGCGGGTGCAGGGGGGCTCTCGCTCGTCCCTGTCTTCCTCGTACCTGTCGTGCATTGTGAGTGGCTGTGCGCGGGTGCAGAGCGGCGCGGCCGAGCCGGTGCAAGCGAGCCTCTCGGTCGACGGGGCCCGAACCTGGAGCCGAGCAGCGGTCCTCTTTCGATCTCGAGGTACAAAGAGCGAGGACAACTCTGCAGCAGCCTGCGCCGCCGCCGGTCCGTGCATCGTGGCCTCCTGGCAGCCCGGGCTGGACCCGCACTCGGCGGTCGTCGCCGTGTCGGCACCCGGCGGCGCGTGGCGGGTGCGAACCCTCCCGCCCCCGCCGCTCCCCGCGTCTCGCAGCTGAGCTATCCGCTGTCTCCTGGCAGGCGGCGAGCCACCAGCACCCCTCTCGCGTAGGCGGCCTGGCCGGCATGCTGGAGGCTGTCGTCGGCGATGCTCACCAGGCGGACGCCGAGAGTGACCGGTGGATCCCAGCGCCGGTCCACCACGCGGTCGAGATCGGCGGCTCCCAGCCCGCGCAGCATGCCGACGGTTCGGGACTGGACCGCGTCGAGGTAGTCCAAGAGGATGCCGGGGCTCTCGGGGCGGACCGCTCGCACATCCTCGGGCGAGTGGCGGTAGCCGGTGTTGTGCGGATCGGCTTCCAGGCCGACGCCCGACGCCCAGTTGCCACGCTCCCAGAGCTGCTCGGTGTCGAGGATCTCGGCGACGTGGTGGTCCTGCACGCGGGCCAGGTGCCACACCAGCCAACCGACCGGATTGGCGCCGGTCCACGGCTCCTCGGCCAGCTCACCGGCGCTCAAGCCGTCGACGGCTGCCCCGGCCAGCGGAGGGATGCGCCCGTACAGCTCGCACAGCAGCTCGGCGACGTCCACGAGCTTATTCTTCCACCTCGCTGGGTGGTGGCGCGGCTGCAAGCACGGACCCGCCATGTGTCCGGCGCCGAAGCCGATGGTCCGCCGCGCCGGCGTAGGCGGACCGGGGCGCGGCGGCTCCGCCTCCCATGCCGCGCAGCACACCGCTCGTCAGTTCGCACATGGATGCGCGGTTGGCGGCGACGGAGGCGCGGGGCGCTAACCTCGCCTCTCGTGCGGATTCTCTACGTCGACGTGGACACGTTGCGCGCCGACCACACCGGTCCTTACGGCTATCGCCGGGCCATCACCCCAAACTTGGACGCCCTGGCTGCCGAGGCAGCGGTCCTCGACCGCTGCTACGCCTCCGACTCGCCATGCGCGCCGTCCCGGGCGGCGCTCACGAGTGGGCAGTTCGGGATCACGACCGGCGCCATCGCCAACTTCGGCCCGGCCGCCGACATCAGGATGTTCGACCGCACCAGGTACGGGCCGACGTTCGGTGGGCATCTCTACCGCAACGGGATCTACACGGCATCGATCTCCTGCTTCCCCGAGCGGCACATGGCGTACTGGTTCTTGGGCAACTTCCGAGAGTGGTTGAAGCCGTCGTTGTCCAATGGCGACGACGAGGACGCGGCCGCGGTCACCGACGCTGCCGTGGACTGGTTGGTCCGCAAAGGTCGCGCCGACAACTGGTTCCTCCAGGTCCACTTCTGGGACCCCCACATCCCCTACGTAGAGCCGACCGAGTGGTGCCGTCGTGCTGCCGACGCCGGTGACCCTCCGGACTGGCCGGACGAGGAGGCGATCGCCGCCCATGCCGAGATCTACGGACCGCATACCGCGCTCGACTTGTACGAGGGCGACGGGAGCTGGTCGGTGCCCCCGCCGCCCTCGCCCAACCCCGCCACCATGCCCGACGCCATTCGCACCCGTGACGACGCCGTGCAGCTCATCAACGGCTACGACGGCGCCATTGCTTACTGGGACCACCATCTTGGACGTCTGATGGACACGCTCAACGCCCTGGGCATCGCCGAGGAGACGGCGGTCATCGTGGCGTCGGACCACGGTGAGTGCCTGGGGGAGAACGGCTGCTACGGAGATCACCCGATGGCCAACGAGCCGTCGCACCACGTGCCCATGGTCATCCGCTGGCCCGGCATGACCACCTCGGCCGTCGCTGCCGATCGCCGCTCGTCGGGCCTCGTCTACCATCTGGACCTCGCGCCGACGGTCTGCGAGCTCCTCGGCATCGAGGTGCCCGCGGGCTGGGATGGGAGCTCGTTCGCGCCGGTGCTGCGCGGCGAGCCGTTCGCCGGGCGAGACCACCTGGTGCTGAGCCACGGCGCGTACACCTACCAGCGAGCTGTGCGGACGGCCGATCACCTCTACGTGCGGACCTTGCACCCGGGCTGCTGGCGACTGGAGCCCGAGCAGCTCTACGACATAGAGGCCGATCCGCACATGACCCGTGACCTGCTGGACGCCGGTGCGGGCCCAACGCGAGAGCACGGCCAGGAGGCCGACGCTGGCGCGCTCTCCACGAGGCTTGCCCGCCTGCTGGAGGAATGGCGACAGGACCATCTCACGCTGCGAGACCCCGACCCCGACCCGATGGAGGCGCGGCGCTACGAGAGCCCCGCCGACGCGTTCTCGGTCCCGGCCTACCAGCGCCGGCTCGAGGCGACGGGCCGCGCCCACCTGGCCGACGACCTACGACGCCGGCTCTCCTCGGAATGGGTGGTGCGCCGAAGGTGGTGACCTGGGGCATTGATCCCGGTGGCCGAACCGGGGGGAGGCGACGTCGCCGGGGTGGCCCGTTGGCCTAGCCTTTGAGGAAGTTGGCACATGTGCAGGACGCTCGCAGAGCCTGGCGCGTACCGGGGTCGCCCCGGGCGCCGGTGCACCAGCGTCCTCGACAACTGTGAGAAGGGAGCAACCTGATGGCACGCAGACCGTTCAGCGCACGACACGCGAGATCGAGGGCCGGGCGGGTTGCCGGCGTGGCGGCCTTGGCCGCCGGAGGGGCACTGCTCCTCGCTGCGTGCAGCAGCTCGACGACCTCCACCGCGTCGACCCCGTCCTCGGCCTCCCGGCCGTCATCGACGACCGTTCCGGCGGCAGCGGCCACGGTGAAAGTGGCCACCACCGCCTACGGCAAGATCCTCGAGACGCCGTCGGGCCAGGTGCTCTACGCCCTCACGGCCAATACGCCGACCAAGTCTGCATGCAGTGGCGCCTGCCTCACGATCTGGCCCCCTCTCACGGTGAGCGGGACCCCCGTGGCGGGCTCTGGCGTCACCTCCTCGGACCTCGGCACCTTTGCCCTGTCGACAGGCAAGTCGCAAGTCACCTACGGCGGTCACCAGCTCTACGAGTACTCGGGTGACACGGCTGCCGGCCAGACCAACGGTGAGGGGCTTTCGTTTCCCGTCGGTGCCTCCAGCCCCACGGGCCACTGGTACGTGGTCTCGTCGAGCGGTGCCGTCGTGACCTCGGCGGTGTCCTCTACCTCGAAGAGCACGACGCCGACGACCGCCAAGTCCACGTCCAAGTCCACATCGGGGAACGGCTACTGATCTGGCAGAGTCCGAGGGCGCCGACCGGCAGGGAGCTGCCTGTCGGCACGACACGAACACGGTGCTCTCGCATGGGCGGCGCGGCTCTCGATCGGCCGTCGTGATCCCGTTGTGCCGGCGTGGCCTCGGTGCGACGTTGGCAAAGATCACTACACCGTGGTTGAACGAGTGGCGACCGCAATTCCCGTCCGTGAGGGCGGGGTCAAGGTCGCCGGTTGCGTGGCGGCCTCCCCTGCCGGTTGGGTGACTGCTGGGTCTCGATATATCGCCTGATGATATCCAGCGGTGCGCCACCTGCCGAGACCACGCA
>JAJYWG010000505.1:781-15685 GCA_021791615.1 Actinomycetes bacterium | reverse complement strand
GAGGGAGCACGCTCCCGGGACAACCAGACCCGCTGTGTTTGGCCCGAACACGATCGCTCCCCGCCTCCTAGCTGCCTCCAGGATCCGCAACGTGTCCTGCCGAGGCACGAACTCGGCCAGCAGCACAAGGCGCTCCACCCCGGCGTCCAGCGCTTCCACCGCCGCCACGGCAGTTGCGAGCGCCGGGGTGAAGAGGACGCTCCATCCGACGCGATGGCCGGCCACGGCCTCGGCGACCGTGTCGTACACCGGCACGCTGTCCACCTTCGCGCCGCCGCGCCCTGGGCTGACCCCAGCGACCACTCGGGTACCGGCCTCGCGCATCTTCGCGGTCCAGAACGAGGCCTGCCGGCCGGTGATCCCCTGCACCAGGACTCCGTCTGCTGCGGCCGGGACCAGCACGCTCATGACCTCGCGCTCCTGGCCGCCTCGATCGCCTCCCGGACCGCGGCGTCCATGCTCCCGGCCGGGGTGACCCCGAGCCGCTCACGCACCAGGGCACGCGCCTCGGTCGAACCGGTTCCGTCGATCGAGAAGGCCACGGGTAGATCCTGGTGATGAGCCTGGAGGGCATCTACAACGCCGGAGGCCATCACGTCTGTCCGGGCGAAGGCTCCGCACAGGTTCACCAGCAGGCTCCGTACCCGCCTGTCCTGCAACAAGAGCTCGACCGCCTCGGCACCCTTGGTGTAGTTGTCACCCCCGATCTCGATACAGCTGGCCACCGAACCGCCAGAGTGCTGCACCACGTCCAAGGTGGCCATGGTCAATCCGGCACCGTTGGCGACGACGCCGATGTCCCCGTCGAGTGAGACCAGCAGGAATCCCTTCGCCGCGGCAGAAGTCTCCAGCGTCTGGGTCTGTGCGATCCCCTGCTGCGCCGCCATCTCCCTGAGCAGGTCGTGCCGGGGCAGGGCAGCCTCGTCGAGCGCGCACTTGGCATCGAGAGCCCAGGGATCGCCGCCTGCGCTCACCGCCAGGGGATTGACCTCCACGAGCTCCGCGCCGGTAGCCACGTAGCAGCTCCACAACCGCATCAGCGTGTCCACCACCGCATCAGATGCTCCGGGCGCGACGCCGGCATCGAGCACCATCTCCGCCACCTCCCGGGGATCGGGACCGTCGCTCATCGAGACCGGGAGAGTGTGCACGCTCCCGGGGGCGGTACGCTCCAGCTCCTCGATCTCGACACCTCCTTCGCCGGCACACAGCAACACCGGCGTGCGTCGGAGCGGGTCATCGGTGACCGCCACGTAGTGCTCGCGCTCGTGTTCGATGCGCTGCTCGACGAGGAGTGTCGACACCGTGAAGCCGCCGAAGCTCGAGCCTAGGAGCTCACCGGCAGCGAACGATGCCTCCTCGGGGGACGAGACCATGCGCACTCCCCCACCCTTGCCCCGGCCTCCGGCCGGCACCTGGATCTTCACGACTGCGGGGAGCCCGACCGCCGCCGCCGCTTCGGCCGCTTCGGCTGCCGAAGACACGATACGGCTGGCCGGCACACGGATGCCGTGCTCGGCGAGCAGGCGCTTACCGAGATGCTCTTCGAGCAACACGCTCGTTCGCTCCTTTCACCGCCAAAACGCCGGATTCGTGCCAGGCGGTGCCAGGCCGAGTGCACCCAGCACGGCGCCGGACGCCAACTGCGATCACTCGGAGATCACCTCCAGGGAGCGTCCCTTGGTCTCGACGCCGAGCAGCGCGATTGCCGCGACTGCGATCAGAGCCACGGCACCGACGAGCACGTAGGCTCCCTCGACCCCCTGGCTGACCAGCAACACCGGGATTACAGCCGGTCCGATGACACCTGCGATCAGTCGGCCGAACCCCTCGGTAGCATTGGTACCTGTCGCCCGGACCCTCGTTGGGTAGCTCTCGGCCGTGTAGACCTTGACGGCTGGGTCCACGGCAATGCCGAAGAAGGACATGATGCTGGCCAGCACCAAGAGCAGGACTTCCCCCCCGATCTTCCCTCCACCGAGCACGGCGAAGAGGATCGAAGCCACTGCCGCGATGCCAGTGAACGAGATGATCACCGGCTTACGGCCCCAGCGCTCGATCACCCAGGCCTCGAAGTACTTGCCTGGGATGGAGACCCCGACGATGATCGACGTAATCACGAACGCTGACGTCAGGGTGTAGCCGAGCTTGTGGATCACCGTCGGCATGTAGAGCTGGATCGCGTAGAAGATGAAGAAGGAGCCGCCGAAGACGATCCAGAGCATGATCGTCCGCTTCAGGTACATCGGGTTCAACAGCGTGCGAAGCGGCACGTGGCCGGGGCTCTCGACGACCGAGAGCGGGGGGCCCACCGGAGGCAGGGGCCCGGCCGTCCGCTGGACTTCCGCCTCTATCTGCTTCATCACACGCTCGGCCTTCTCGTGATGGCCCTTCATCTCCAGCCAGCGGGGAGATTCGGGAACCCACTTCCAGACGAAGAGGGCGAACAGTATCGGGATCCCTCCGAGGAAGAACATGGTCCTCCATCCGCTGCTCGATACAGACGGGATCAAGAAGATGGCCAGGAGCGGCGACAGGAAGTAGCCCACCGACAAGAAGGAGTCCGCCAGGCCTGTGAAGCGTCCCCGGATGGCTGCCGGCAGGAACTCCGAGCCGAGCATGTAAGGCAGCGGGAACACTGCGCCCATTCCGAGGCCGGCGAGCAGGCGCAGCACCGCGATCTCCGTCGGGCTGGTCATGAACCCCGTCACGAAGGTCAAGACCGAGTAGGTCACGATGCCGCCGATGAACACCCGTTTCCTGCCGAACCGGTCGGCCAGGTAGCCGGCGGGAAGGATGCCGATGACGATGCCGATCGTAGAGGCCGTCGCAATGAAGCTCTTCTCCCCGGTGCCGAGGTGGTAGATGTGGCTCAATGAGGGCAGCACGTTGCCGATGAGCCCTATGTCGTAAGACTCGACGAGCCATCCGAGGAAGAGGATCAAGATGAGCCGTACGAGCCAGCGTGAGACCGGGAGCCGGTCCAGGCGCTCTGCCGCTCGGACCTCTGACCGCTCGGCTGCTCCCCCAGGCGCCGGATCAGGCGCCGCCGTACCGCCTCCACGTTGGCCTCCTGGGTCATTGCCCGCCGGGCCGTGCGCTCCTTCTGACATTTCCCCTCCCTTCTCAGGCAGCTCCCCGACTAGCTGCGCGTCGCGAAGAGCTGCTCCATCACCGACCACCTGATACCTGGACCGACGCCTCCGAGCGGCGTCCGTCTCGGCGGTGGGACTTCATGGATCCGCCGTGTATCCCCCTTCCACGGCAACATCCCCGTGCGCGACCCCCAGGCAGCTTCGCTGGGCGATCGACCTCACGGATCTCCCCATTCCGTATGGTGAAAGCAGATTCCATCCTGATGATCTGCCTTCCGGCGCGACTTGTCAACACTTCTCGCGAAATCACCTCGCGAGCTGGTCAGACACCTGTCCAGTTGGAGACGAGAATCCAAGCATGCCCACCAACTTCACCGCCGACCACCGCTCAGGTCACAAGAAGAGGAGCGGGTACTGCGGCCGTCCTTTCAGCGCCGGCGCCGGCGCTGGCGCATCGCTGGCCGCGAGATCCTCCGATCTCACGATCCGTCGAGGAGACGAGCCATCCAAGACTCGATGCCGCTGAGGGCGGAGCTGGCCATCTGCGTCGGAAAGGAGGTGAAGGCATGGGGCGACTCGGGATACACCCGAAGCTCGACATCGCTGCCCGCCGCCACGAGACGGCCGGCTATGCCGAGGTTGTCTTCGAGCAGGATGTCCGTGGAACCGACGACCATGAGGGCCGGCGGCAGGCCATGCAGGTTGCCGTAGAGGGGTGAGATGTCGGGATTCGTGCGATCGGCGACATGTCCGGCATAGGCCTGGATGAAGCCCTCATCGGCATAGAGACGCCCACCCGGGGACTGGCCGCTCAGGTCATAGGCGCCGAATTGCAGCACGGCGCCTAGGAACGGCCTGATCTGGCCCCGGTCCCGTATGCGCAGCAACGTGGCCACCGCCAGTGTGGCTCCCGCCGATGCCCCGGCAATGATCAGCCGACCAGTGCCGAAGAGCGACTCAGCCTCATCGAGCAGCCACAGGGCGGCCGTCTCGCAGTCGTCGGGCGCTGCCGGCCACGGATGCTCAGGGGCCAGGCGGTACTCGACGCTCACTGCGACGACGCCGAGCGCATCGGCTACCAGAACGTTACGGCTGTCGCTCCGGGCGGCAGAATCCATGTAGAAGCCTCCACCGTGGATCTGGAGGTACACGGCCCGGGCCCGCTTGCCTTTTGGGGTGATCACTCTGACCGGAACCTGACGCCCACCGGCGCGGGCTGTGTGGACGACGGCTCTGGGGTCGGGGGGCCTAGTGCTCAACAGGCCCCTCGCGATGCGCAAGCCCTCGGGGGTCGAGAGGTCCGGCTGCGGAAGGCTGCTCGGGGCAGCCGCTGGGAGAGAGCGGAGCTCCTCCACGTGACCTGCCGCGTCGTGCGGCACCAGATCTGCAAGTCTCAGGCGCAAGAGACATCCCAGTGGTTGAAGCGAGCTGTGCAACCATCGAAGAAAGCCTGCCGTTCGAGCGGATCCGCCGTCTGGCCGAGCAGCTTCGTCATCGACCAGGGCGTCTTCTTCGCCAGCTGCGCGAAGCGATTTCGCGTCTGCTCGCTGACTCGGATCGTGGTGCTCATCACGGACTGTCTAGCGCAGCGCGCCGCCCAACATTCCGACGAGCTGGTCCGTGCCGTCACCCTCGCTCAAGTCGACGAGGCGATGCTCGCAGCGGATACCCTCCAGCGACGCGGTCGTTCACGAACGCGGCGGCGGGGCGCTCGTTCGAGCAGCGAGCTCGCGCAATATCTCAGCCGCTTGACCAGGAGATCCGCACAAGGAGCCGGATTCGCTAGGGGACGCTGCCCGCTGGGACCACCCACTCGACGGGCTGACCGGTCACTGCTGCGACGAGATCGAAGTCGGCGTCATAGTGCAGCACGCACAGTCCTTCCGCCTCGGCCGCCGCGGCTATCAGCAGGTCCGGGATCGTGACCCCGCGATGTCGACCCTTGCGAGCCAGGGCGGTCTGGACTTCAACGGCACGCTCGATGCTCGCCTCTCCGACTTCGGTACTCGGTAGGCTGCGCCGATCGGCGAGGATGGCTAGGTAGTCCCTGGTGCTGCGGGCGCTGAACAACAGCTCCAAGTCCACGATCCCGCAAGTCGCGATCTCCCCGCCGACGAAAAGGGGCTCCAAGCGCGCGGCCACCGCCGGCAGATGTGCCCTGGCCAGCGCCGACTTGTCTGCCAGGTAGCGAGCCTCTACCGCCACGCCCGAGCCATGACCGCATCGTCCGCCAGGTCGATCCCCTCCTGGCTGCGGAGACGCCCGAAGAGGCGCTCACGCCCCCGCCTGGCAACGACGTCTGCCAGCGCGACGTGGATCGTCTCCGTGGCCGTCTTGGTACCGAGAACATCGCGTGCCGCAGACAGCAGGTCCTCGTCGAGGCGCAAAGCTGTCTTGTGCATGACCGGAAGTATACCGTGCAATGCTAGAATTGGTAGAGGACGTCCGCTCGGTCGTCTACCAGAACGCCCGCTTTCGTCTAGAGAGCTAGCCACACGACCTTGGTACCTCGCGGGAACCCATACCGCTCGCGCAAGGACTCGAGGATCGTGACCTGCCGCTTCGGATTGACGGTGGCGGTCACTGGCGTCACGTCCACAACGGTTGTCCTCCCGGGGGCTTGCCATGGCGACGCTGGATTGCATCAAGTCACGACGATCTCGCAGGAGAGTCTCGAGAGTCCAGCAGGAACCGGAGTGTCCGGGTGATGGCGAAGAGCGCTTCGTCGTTCGCAGCACCAAGCCGAGCAACCAGACGGTGCTCTGAGACCGACTTCACGTCCTCGCACTTAGCGTAGCGGTGATTGCCGCCGACGGGACCTTCGAGCTTCCTGACGGCACCAGACACGCGTCACCGTCAGGTGCAGCGATGCAGGCAGCCGCGTTGGTCTCCTATGACGGCTGGCATGCATGGAGGGTTCCGCGGCTCGGAGGAGCACAGCTATCCGAGCTGAGGGAGTCTTACCAGATGAGCTCACTCGAAGACAGGGAGTGAGTTTCTCTGCCCAAGACGCAGTGCTCCCCTGCAACAAGGATCTTCGCTAAGCCCGAAACCCTGAGAGGCGAGGCGGCGTCACGTCGCCCCAAGCGTTGCCGCGCCAGGCCTGAGATCTAGGGTTCCTGGCCGCTGGCCCGTCGGGCCCACCAAGTGTCGTTCCGGCCACGGCAGAAGCCTTGCCCAGTTCGCCCACAAGCCCAGGTGTGAGAGGCATCTACGGGGCCGCGGAAACCTTTCGCCGAGAAAGAAACGGCCAGGGCGGAGATGCGCCTTTCTCTTGGTGATCGCGGACGCGCTGCGATCGCCAGGGCGCCGTCCCTCCGCTGACCCCCGGCGGGGCTACACTCACATCGTGGCCATTACGCCCGAGATCGACTACAGCGATCCCGAGCCGGGACGGATCGCGGTCGCCATCAATGATCTCCTGGTCCGCTATGGCTACCCCGCGGACCAGGTCGACAGCTGGTGGAACGATTCGGCGTACGAAGCTCTCGGGGGCCGGACTCCCAACGCTGCTTGGCTGCGTGGCGAGTACCGCTCGGTGTGGAACCTGCTGCGAGCCGCCTATGCGGCATCCGAGGATGCTGCCAAGCGGTTGGCCAACGATTCGTTGCACGCCGCCTTGATCGAACGAAGGATCGCCGAACTCGAGCAGCGGTACGGCTCGTGATACTCGATCTGTGCCCCTGAGGGACACAAGGGCTCTCCGCGACTGGGCGATATCATCCCAACCGACCGACGAGACCTGGCAGCGGGTACACCTCTGGATCGTTGCGGCCGGTAGCCAGTCGTACAGGGCGCCATCCGTTCCGGACGAGAGCCGATCGGACCGCCCCAACTACGAGGTGCGAACAGTCCGTATCCCGGACACGGAGGTGGTGGTCGAGTACCGACACATCTACAACGGTGACTTCATCGACATCCTGAGCGTCGGCTAGCGGTATTACGCATCAACGGTATCGTCTGGCTCGAAGCTCCGCCCGCGTCCTCGCCCCATCACCTCGCTACGCACGACAGCGCTGGTCCGTGAAGTGCTTCCCACCCACCGTTGCCTCGCCATGATCGCGATCCTCGCTCCTGCGGCAGATCCCCGAACGGGCACCACGCCCTACCCCTTGCCTCAGCTCGCATCGGCACCGAGCAGCACACGCCCTGGTGCAGAGATCCCGAGGCCGACCCTCCCGGCAGCATCGAGGGTCCCGATCGCGATCGCCCAGCGCATCGGTCGTGGTCCTGCTGCCTCTGGCAAGGCGCACAGCGTTCCTATCGACGTCACCGGCGAGTGGTCTGCGGCCGTGCGTACCGGGTCCGTGGCGCGAGAGCCGTCCTCGCCCCCGACGGGCGCCCCAGTGGGAGCCGGCCACAGGGCCCGCTTTGGCACCAGTTCGTAGGAAATCCCACCGGTGTCAGCGACAAACCCCTTTGGCACTCCCATGTGGGCAGCTGCCCACTGTGCGGTGTCGGAGGGCCGATCCGCACTCGACGCCCACGCTGGTACTGCGGACGGAGCTGGCGCTGGAGGGGTGAGCGACCCGGCGAAGGGTGCTATGCCCGGCGCCCGAGCCAGCGGACCGTCACCCCGAGCTCCTCGGCCACCCGAAACTCCGGGTCGCCGGTGAGGACCGGGCAGTCGAGGATGGACGCAGCCCCGGCGGCGAAGGCGTCGGCATAGCTGAGCCCTCCTCGCGCCTTGATGGCCGCCGCCCGGCGTACGAGGGTGTCGTCGACGTCGATCCAGCGAACTGGCGCCCCGCCGGGTCGGCTCTCCGCGCGGAGGTTCGCCCACACCTCGTCGGCGGCCGCGGCGCCGGAGGCGCGTTCGAGGATGTAGGCGACCTCGCCGAGGTTGACGAGCGTCATCCACGGTTCGCACGTTCGGAGCACTTCGTCGACCTCGGCCCACCCTTGCTCCTCGCCGAGGAAGGCAAGAACCGCGTGGGCATCGAGGACGACGCGATCAGGCATCCTCGTGCTTGCGGTCTCGATCCCGCTCCTCCAGCAGCATCTTCGTCAGCTCGCCGCCCTTGAAGCGCCCACGCAGCTGCTCGACTGACAGGAGTGGCTTGGGGATGAGGTCGCCGTCGCGCTCCAGCCACACCACCTTCGTGCCCGGCGGAAACCCATAGCGGTCGCGCAGCGGCTCGGGGATCGTGACCTGCCCTTTCGGATTGACCGTGGTGATCATTAGGTATTACCTCCTCAGCCAGTGTACTACTGGGGAGGCTCCGTGGTGATCGACGCCGCCCCCGGGTGCGAGGCAGGGCCGGTGCGCCGCGGATCGACTTCCCCCTGGCGGTAGAAACCGTTCGATACAGTCCTCGGGGATGTTCGTCTCCGACCTTCGCCACTTCCTCGACCTGCCGGACGACGCCCCCGGGCCCGCCCGCAAGATGGCCGAGCAGCTCGGGAACGTCGTGCGGGCAGCCACCGCCGCCGAGGCCGGTACCGCCTGGGTGAGCGCGCTGCCGTGCCGCCGACGGCCGGGACGAAGACCCTGCCCTGGTCGCATCATCGTCTTCCGGCCTGACCTGCCGGCCCGGATCGAGTGGCGCTGTACCTGCTGCGGCGACGAGGGCGTGATCAGCGGCTGGGAGGGCACCTACTGCGACGTACGGGCGCCGAGGCCCCGACGACACGACGGTGCGGTCGCCGAGGTGGTCGTCTCCGACGAGGTGGCCGCGGCCTTACGAGACCTACGCCTGCTCGACGCCGAGTGCGAACGGCTCGTCTACCGGGCTCGAGCCGGAGACGACGGGGTTGTCCTCAACGCCGGCGAGGACGAGCTCGACGAGCTGATCGGGTTCGTGGCCGCGGAGGCCAACCACGAGCCCAATCGCCGACGCCGGCAACGCCCCGACAGCGCCTTCGCCGTGCTCAGCGACGCGCTCCAGACGATGGGCTCCTAACCGCCTCGTCGCCGGTGACCTGGACCAGGTGCGAGTCGACATCGACCGCAGTCTGTGGTCGTGCCGATGTCTCACCCACATGACTGGCTCCAGGCGGCCGATGGGGAGGAGGATGAGCACATGGTCGAACTCAAACCCGGAGTACCGGTCTACGGGCTCCTTCAGCAGATGACGCAGCTACGGGCTCAGCTCGGAAACAGCCAATCGGCTTCGGAATCAATCGTCCCTCGATCTTACAAGTCTGTAGTTTACCTGAGACGCCGACAGTGATCCCACGGCGTCGGCCCGACCTCGCCCCCTCACGATGACAGCACTACGAGCGTGCGCGGCGGCGCGCCCGTAGAGAATAGGTACGGTGGTGACGTCCTGGAACGATAAATAGCCAGCCGACTATGACCACCTACTTCACCGCAGACCAGCACTTCGGTCACCAGAACATCATCGAGTACTGCGACCGGCCGTTCCACGGCCTCGGCGAGATGAACGCCGTGCTCGTCGCGAACTGGAACGCGGTCGTCGGCCCGGAAGACACCGTCCACGTCCTCGGCGACGTCGCCATGGGTCGGCGCGAAGAGTCGATGCCGCTCATCGGTCGTCTCGCCGGGCACAAGATCCTGTACCCGGGGAACCACGACCGCTGCTGGTACGGACACGGGCAACGGGGCCTCCGCCTGGAGCAGGAGTACCTCGACGCCGGGTTCGACGAGATTCGCCAGGGGCCGCTTGCGATGACCGTCGGCAACCGGGAGATCCTCGTCTGCCACCTCCCGTACCAAGGCGATAGCGGCGAGACCGAGCGCTACGCCAAGTTCAGGCCGCTCGACGAGGGGATGTGGCTGCTCCACGGGCACGTCCACGAGAAGTGGCGCCAGCAAGGGCGCATGGTCAACGTCGGCGTGGATGTCTGGGGCTTCACGCCGGTCGCCGAAGAAGTGATCGCCCGGCTGATGGACGGGACGCTTCTTGCGAGCGCCTGATTGGCGGTACCTCGTGGCAACGTCATTTCTGGGCACTGCCGCTCGTCGACCCCCGGACAACCTTGAGGGAGGGCCGGCTGCCATCGGGGTCGCCGATGACCACGCCGGTGAGCGACGTGCAGCGCTCCCGCAGCCGCTGCTGGTGCCGGCCCGGCCGATCTGCCGCCTGGAACACCTCGACAGCCAGGTCACGTCGCTTGGAGCGCAGCGCCGACTCGGCCAGCGCCTCCACCTCCCGCCAGTGGTCGGACCCGAGACGTGAAGCCACCTCCATGTAGCGGGTGAAGCGCCGGCCGGCCACGGCCAGCCACGCCAGCTGCTCACGGGCCTGGTCGGCCGGGTAGTCGAGGTGGGAGGCGCCATCGACCCGGGATCGGACGCCCATGACCTCGTCATGTCGCTCTACGGCGGGATGTCCAAGGGAGAGCGCAACCGCATCAAGATCCGGGTCCGCGCCGCCATGGCCGCGCAGGCGCGCACCGAGGGTCGCTACCTCGGCGGCCGCCCGCCCTACGGCTACCAACTGGCTGACGCCGGGCCGCACCCCAACCCGGGCAAGGCGGCAGCGGGCCAGCGCCTCCACCGCCTGGAGCTGGACCCGGACGCGGCCTCGGTGGTGCGCCGCATCTTCGACGAGTACGTGGCCGGTCGTGGCCTGTACGCCATCGCCGAAGGGCTGACCCGCGACGGCATCGCCTGCCCCTCTGCGCGCGACCGCGCCCGCAATCCCCACCGGCAGGGCCTTGCCTGGTCGAAGATGGCGGTGCGGGCGATCCTTGCCAACCCGCGCTACACCGGACGCCAGGTGTGGAACCGCCAGCGCCGCGGCGAGGTGCTCCTCGACGTCGAGGACGTCGCGCTCGGCCACGTCACCAAGTTGCGCTGCAACGACGAGGACGCCTGGATCGTCTCCGAGGCGCTCACCCACGAGCCGCTCGTGTCCGACGAGCAGTTCCATGCCGTGCGCACTCTCGCCGCCGCCGGCCGACGGCGCCCGGTGGTGCGCCAGCCGCGGCCCACCTCCCAGCCCTTCGCGCTGCACGGCCTGGTCGTCTGCGCCCTCTGCCACCGCAGGATGCAGGGAAGCGCCAACCACGGGCGTGCCCACTACCGCTGCCGCTACCCGAGCGAGTACGCCATCGCCAACGAGCTCGACCACCCGAGGAACGTCTACGTGCGCGAGGACCAGATCCTCGGACCCCTCGACGGCTGGCTCGCCCAGGTGTTCGACCCCGGCCAGCTCGACACCACCCTCGACGCGCTGGAGGCCGCCGCCTCATCGACCGACGACGCCGGTCAGGCCAAGGCCCAGGCGGCGCGGCGGCGTGTGATCGAGTGCGACACCCGCCTCGCCCGCTACCGCGCCGCGCTCGAGGCCGGCACCGACCCGGCGGTCGTCAGCGCCTGGATCGCCGAGGTCCAGGCCGAGCGGCGGCCCGACTTCGGGCGCGTCAAGCGCCGATCCCGTGGGCGAAAGTCAGTGTCGGAGGGGGGACTTGAACAAATATGCTGGCTGTGCTATGCGGTCCCACTCCGTCCATATCAGTCCTGGTCACAGGCACTTTCGGAGTCGTGCGCGTACGCTCCCGTTCGCCGCGGTACGGGGTAGTCCAGAACTTTTCGCTGACACCAGCCTGACAAGCGACACAAGGAGCACGCGCGTCACGGCGGTCTTCTCCGAGTTCAGCGATGCCCGTGCGGCGCGCCGAGTGGCCGGGGGTGAGACTCCCCCCGGCCACTCGGCCTGTACCCAGCAACGCTGCTCTGACTGCAAAGTAATGATTCCTTGTGAGCAGGTACTTCGATGTTGTCCCGTGAGACCGGGTCGGCGGCAGCGTCGATGACCACCATGTCCGGCGGGAGCAGCGTGAGCTCTCCCCCCGGGTCGACCGGATAGCCGGCGGCCACGGCCTCACGGTCGCTCCGAGCAACCACCCGCGTGTCCACTGGGAGCAGCCCTCGCGGCTCCTCGGCCTCCTCCTTACCTGGTCCTCGGACAGCCCCCGAAGCGTCCCGAGATTGTGCGGAAGCGTCCTCCAACGCGACGGAAACTGCCGGCCTCGGAGAAAACTTCCGCCAGATCCACGACCTCGCAGATGGCCGGACTTAGGCTGGTTACATGAAGACGAACGACTTTGCAACCACAACCCAAGGCATCGACCATCCGATCCTCTACCGGATGCCGCCGCCGGTGCTCTTCGACGAGGACGATCCGATCATCGCCCCTGCCGCGCGACTTCGGGACAAGGTGAAGCGCTTCGCGGACCTCGTGTTCAGCCAGGCATCAGAGGAGTGGTACCAGGCGTATGTCTTCTGGTGCATGCTGGACGAGCTCGTCCGGCGAGACGCCGATGCGATCGCACGGCGCGCCCGCATCCTCGACCGGCTCGTGGCCGAGCCGGCGAAGCCCGGACACCCGCACTACACGGAGTTCGACCGCCTCATCCCCCACCCAGGCAAGGAGCTCCCCTACCAGGCATACGATCCGTGGGACCGGCCGTTTGCTCTCCGGTGGCCGAACATGGCACCGAATCCTGACGACCCGCCTGTGATCGCCGCGGCGAAGGTGCTCTTCGAGCCGGTCGAGGAGCTCGCGCACTATGTCGAGTTCCGCTTCCTCGACTACGAGATGATCATGTGCTGGGCGATGCTCCAAGCGCTGAAGGACATGATCGAGGCCCACGAGGCGACGGAGGAACGCCAACGGGCGCTCCGGGCCCGCCTCCTCGAGAAGCACCTGCCACTGTCGGGCCGGCCGAACGATTAGGCTTGGCTCGTGGTGCAGACGTGGACCGTGATCGGGATTTTCGCGGCGTTCGCCGTAGGAGTCCTCGCGCTGATGTGGACGCGCATGGACCGTCTCGATACGAAGATAGACGCCCTTGGAGCGAGCCTTGGGGCGAAGATCGACAACCTCGACACGAAGTTCACTGGGGAGTTTGCCCAGGTCCGCTCCGACATAACGCACTTGGCCGAGTCGGTCGGGCATGTCCAGGGCACGCTCGACGAGCACCTACGCCGCCACGACGCACACGCTGTCGGCACCTGAGCCGGGCGCTCCGGGCACGACTCATCGAGAAAAACCTGCCGCTATCGGGCCGGCCGAACGACTAGGCGCTCTCCGCCTCGGCGGCGCTGCGTTCGTGGACGAGCATGCTTCGGTACCTGAGCGCGGGCGGTGCAATGATTGCCACCTGGACCAGCAAGACCCACAGCCACTCCAGTCCCCCATCGAGCACGGCCATGGCGTCCGCGAACAATGCGCCGGCAAGCATCGCTGATACCAGCGCCACCAAGCTGGTTCCTCCATCACCCGAGGCTCCCCTCGAAAGGTGCGCTGCCGAAGCAGAACACCCCGCCGTCCGAGCCCACTTCCCAATAGCCACCTGGCGTTGTGGCGATCGCGACCACAGGCTTAGCGAGGGACTGCCCGCCCATGGAGCCGTAGAAGGGCGCATCGAAGGAGAACACCCCGCCATCGGAGGCCACGAGGCGGTACCCGCCCGTGGAGGGCGCGTAGGACATGCCGACCACAGGCTTAGCGAGGTACTGCCCGCCCATGGAGCCGTAGAAGGGGGCGTGGAACGCGAACACGCCGCCGTCCGAGGCGACGAGCCAGTATCCGCCCGTCTCCGGGTCCAAGGCTGCGCCGACTACAGGCTTCGCGAGGCTCACCCCGCCCATCGAGCCGTAGAAGGGGGCTTGACCAAAGGCGTACACATCGCCATTGGCGGTCACCTCGTAGTAGCCGGTGCCCGTTGCGGTGGGTACGAGCGATACGACGGGTGAGCCGGGCTGAGCTGATGCCGGCAGGCCCGGCAGGGAGCCGAAGAACTGGGCACTGCCGTACGCGAAGACGCCGCCATCCGAGGCTACGAGCCAATACCCATGGCCGTGTGGCGTTGCGACGATTGCTGTGATCGGTGCGGAGAGGCTCGCGGGCGACCCCATGAAGGGGGCGTGGCACGAGATCACCTCGCCAAAGGGCGTTGCCATCCAGTAGCCGCCGGTCGCGGCGTCCGGGGCGAGTGATACGACGGGGCCGACCGGCGCGGCGTTGGGGTCACAGGTGGGAGGGGGCGGGGGCGGGAGGGGAGGCGTAGTCGAGCAGAAGCCTGCGGGGTTCTCGCTCATCAGCGCTTGGAGCGGGCCGATGGCGTTTATGACGTAGCCGGTCGAAGTCGTGGCGGAAGCGGCGAGCCAATCGACCGAGCAGTTCATGGGGATGTTGGTGAAGTTGCAATCACTGTTGGGTGGACAGCCAAACATCCCTTCCATCTCGGTCAGCCACAGTCCTTGCGGTTGGTTCCCCGCCTGCTTGGCGGTCCAGTTCTCGGTCCAGGTCCCCGAGTACGTCTGACCGGCGACCGTCGTATTGGAGACATAGACCTGCCAGGACGATGCACTCAGCCGGGTGAGGGTGACGGTGATCGTGTCGCCCGCAATGATTGGCGGGCCGGTGTAGCCGATGGGTGAGTCGCCAGGAGTCGGATAGTCATAGGCCCAGGGCGACGGCAGCCCGAAATCTGGGCTCGCTGTGCCGGCCTGGACAAGGTTCTCGCCTTGTATCCCCGGCCAGATCGCGATCTGCGAGTCTGGCGGGAAGACGGGCTCGACCCATGTGCCAGTTATGGCGGAGAAGGTTCCCGCGTGTACCGACGACTCAGTCGCGTACCAGGTGAGAGCCTCGTATCCGCCTCCAACGTCGGGAGCATGGGGCTCGATGGTCCAGTTCGCGCCGGAGGCCGCGGTGCAGTAGACGGCGGCAGGGTTTGGGTTCGATGGCCACTCGTTGCAGGTAGGGCTCGTTGCGTGCGGTTCGGGGGAGGCGGACGCTGCGGCGGGGGCGAGGGCGAGGATGAGGAGAGCGGCTGTGGCGGCGAGGAGGAGCTGGCCGGGGCGGGGGCGGGGCGGGGCGGGGCTCTTCCG
>JAJYWG010000505.1:0-771 GCA_021791615.1 Actinomycetes bacterium | reverse complement strand
GGGGGGGGGGGGGGGGGGGGGGGGGGGGGGGGGGGGGGGGGGGGGGGGGGGGGGGGGGGGGGGGGGGGGGGGGGGCTCTTCCGGGTGGTGGGCCTCTTGGTGGCGCTACGCGTTCGCATCCTCACATAACCATCCTCGCGCTCGCGCGCGCGTGAGTCGTTCATACCTCTCTATGTTTTCGGCAGGTGGCGGGCGGGCCTTGAGCTGGAGGCGGCGGTGGCACGGCTAGGATCTGGTCGGTGTCCATTGCTGCCCATCCAGGGCCGACGACGTGGGACGACATTCAGGCGATGCCCGAGGATGGCAAGCGCTATGAGTCCTTCGCCGGGGTGCTCACGGTGACGCCTTCGCCTAACGGGCGGCACCAGTTGGCAGTTGCCTAGCTCTACCGGCTGCTGTACGCCGCAGCGCCACGAGACTTGGAGGTCCTGACCGCTCCTTGTGACTGGTGGATCAGCGAGATCGAGTGGTACGAGCCGGACGTGATCGTCTTTCGCCGCGAGGACTTCGATCCTGGTGGGCCGTTGCGGGCCACGCCGTTGCTCGTGGTGGAGGTGGCTTCGCCCTCGACACGGTTCCACGACCTGAACGCCAAGTTCGCCGAGTCCTTCGGGCGAGAAGGTGCGGACACGATCCGCCAGGAGTGCCCGGTGGAGCTCGCCTACGGCGGACAGAAGGACATCGAGTACCTGCGTTCCCTGGAAGCCATCTCCGGGGAGACGACCGTGGACTCCTGGAGCGAGTCCTACGGCCAAGACGGTGCAGGCAGCC
>JAJYWG010000516.1 GCA_021791615.1 Actinomycetes bacterium | reverse complement strand
ACAGCCGGCTCCTGCTGCGACGCCTGGCGGCCTAAACGCCCAGGTGAGGCGCGCTGGGAGAACATCCGCGACAGCCTCTTACGCCGCTCGGGTGGAGTCCAGGTGTCCCGCGATAGCTCGGACTCGACGAGCATGAGCCAGCGGTCCGCGGCGGTCTTGGTCGGAAAGGTCTGCTCCGCGTAGACCACCCTGCCGTCGGGCGCGATGTAGCCAGCCTGGTAGCGACCGGACCGGAGCTTGTTGATCCGTCCGAACCTCCTCCTCTGGCGTACCGGTGTTGCAGGTGCCATTGCTTTCGAGGCCTCCATCTGGTGCAACGAGTAGAGCTCGGACATCCCGCAGGGTCTGCGGATCTCGCAAGGTGACAAAGAGCGAGCAGAGTCGAGTCCTACGACCCCGAGCGTAGGACGGACGTACGCCCTGCACTCTGCCCGCAGGTCCCACGGTGTCTTGGGACGCGAACACCTCCGGAGCCTGTCAAGCTCGGCGAGACACCGTCCTATGACGCCTTCTGTCCCGGTTCCTCCTTCTCTTCGACCGGCTCGTTGATCCACGCCACCGTCGGCAGCTCCGGCGGTGTGGGGCGGCGGTGGCAAAAGCGGGCGGGGTTGGCCGCGTAGGCCGCGTCGAAGGTCACCCGGCGCTGCTCGCGGACCTCGGCGGCCGTGCCGTAATGGGGCCTCCCGGCATAAGTGTGGGTCGATCTAGGGATCGGGTACTGGCACACGCTCGTGGGGAAGGACGTGGTTGATCGGTCCGAGGGTCAGCATGACGAGCCCGAGGGCTGCCTTCGCGCAGTGGAAGCCGTAGGCACGGTTGACGATGAGCCGAACCCGGCGATTGAGGCCTTCGTGCTGGGCGTTGTTGATCTTGAGCCGAACCGCGGCGAGGATGCCCTCCTTGCGCTTTCGGATCGTCTTTGCCGCGGTGACGAACGGCTTCAGCCCGCTGCGGGACGCCCTCGAGCAGAAGCGGTCGAGGAGCTGGCTGACCTCGTCCTCGGACAGGTCGCCTGCGAAGATGGCGCGAAGGGCCTCCTTCAGGGCGTACGCACGCCACAGATCGCCGCCGCGACGCCGGAGCTTTCGCAGCGTCGTGACCTGGTCGTCGGTGAGGTCACCCGGGTTTTTGAGCAGTGCCCATCGGGCTCCCTTGAACTTGCGAGCCGCGTCCTTGTCCGGCAGTGTTCGCAGGTCCTGCCAGACTTCCCGACGTACCTTGTCGAGCGCGGTCGTGGCGATTTGCACGACATGAAACGGGTCGTAGCAGATGATCGCCTTCGTGGCGTGTCCCTCTGTCCTCGCGGACTTCTCGAACGCGGGTCCCATGTCCATCGAGATCGCACCGACCGCCTCGGAGGCCTCGCTTCCGATCTCGTCGAAGAAGGAGTCGAGCGTCGCTGAGTCCTTGCCTTCGGCTCCCCAGACGAAGCGGCCGGTCGCATGGTTCGAGACGAGCGTGAGATAGGAGTGGCCCTTGCGCCAGCTGACCTCGTCGACGCCGATCGAGTAGAGGTTCTCGAGACGGTGCGGGTCGAGCTCTGTTGCCACGACACGCTCGACGATCCGCCCGACACTGTCCCAGTCGACGCGGAGAAGGCGGCCGATCGCGGTCTTGTCCATCGTCGTCGCGAGCCAGCCCACGAGGTTCTCGAAGTCCCTCGTAAAGCGCGCACCTGCCCGGGCGAACGGGACCCCCTCGGTGCGCACGCCGTGCTCTGGGCACTCGATCCGCCGCAGGCTGGCCCGCACCTCGAGGCGCCAGCGGCCGAGGTCGAGGTGACGCCAGCTCGAGAGCACCGGGCGCGAGTCGTAGCGGGCCCTCGTCGCAAACGAGCACTGCGGACAGGCGAGATGGCGCCGCCGCAACTTCACCGTCACGACCACCGTGGTTGCCTGGAAGTCCACGTCGGTGACGGTGACCCCGGGCAGGTCCAAAAGGCGCTTGAATGCAGTGGTGACCCGCACGGGTTCTGTCTCCTCGGCTCGGATGGCTTCGCAACCTCGAACCTAGAGGCTCCCCGTGCGGGTCACACGCAGCCACCTGCATCTCTCGGCCCAACCGCGCGCCGGCAGGGCATCTGAGGAGGCTCTCTCCGGCGCGTGGGGGCTGTAGGGACGCCGGCCTGCTTCCTCCGTCGGCACCTGCCACCAGCTCGTGCTCGCCAGCCTCCTCGTCGCCCTCTGGCCGCTACCGGGCGCCGACCGCCGGGATCGTGGCTCTCTCTCGCCTCCACCGCGAGCAGCCGTGAGCAGCATCTCGGTCGTCTGCCCCGTGGGTCGTGCTGCTCAGCCAGACGTCAGCGCCGTGCTCGTCCACGTGGCGGGAGGGACCGGTTCTGGCAAGCGGTCGGTCCGAGGCGCTCTCCTGAGCGACCGAGGAGCGTGTACCGACCAGCCGGCGCCCCACCGAGCAGGATCACCCTTCTCGGGCAACGTATAACCGCTGCTCACATCGGTGTCGGGACCCACATTCGTACCGGAAGACCCCAATGTCTGTGGTCGGGCCAT
>JAJYWG010000271.1 GCA_021791615.1 Actinomycetes bacterium | reverse complement strand
AGGTCGAGCATCTCGGTCACCTCGGCCACCCATGCGCCGTCGCGGACGTCACCTTCGTCGGTGTCGATCGCCTCCTGCCACTCGTCGTCACAGAGATCCACGATGGCGTCACGGACTTCTTGGGTGAGGGGGAACCCGAAGGAAAAGGCGACCCCTCGTGTCCGGCAGTGGGCGGCGAAGTCGTGGGTCGCCCCTGCTGCGTCCGAACGCACACAGATGCGCGGGCCTTCGGGGTCGCCTTTTCGGGGCCGAGCCTCTTCGGGCAAGCAGGCGAGGGCGAGATCCAAGACGCAGATGTGGTCCTTGGCGGTGTTGGAGCCCGCCCCGCCGCCTCGCACGATCCCAGAGAGCGCCTCGCCCGAGGAGACCTCGGGTCGGTCCAGGTAGCAAAGGAGCGGGTGGAAGCCGAACGTCTTCTTCCACGTGGGCTCGGCTGTCTCCTTCTCTGAGTGGGCGACCACGATCGTGGCGTCGACGTCGAGGTTCAGCTCCTGAGTGAGGTCCGGTCCTGCGCCAGCGGCCCATGCCTTCGCGCGTGCCATCGCCCGGCCCTGGCGAAGCAGCGCCAGGTGTGCCTCGCTCACCCGGTCGAGGACCCGCCACGCGCTCCGCGTGGAGGCGACGGCTCCGAAGAGCTGGGGCTGATCACGCAGGACCTGGAGGTCGCTGATCGAGTCCGCGCCGTCTGCGATCGCGACGGCCATGTCACAGAGGACACGGCCGGGGAAGTGGATCGGCAGTGCCTTGTAGGTGCCGAGGAGGGCGGCATCCCATGCCGCGCTGAGCCCAGTGAGCTCCGACATCTCCCGCAGCAGCTCCGCACCTGCGTGGGAGACCACGCCCTCGCCATCTGCGGTGACCTTGACTCGTCCTGGCCGCGCGCTACGCTTCATCTAGAAAGTGCCTTTCCGTGAGGTGATTGGAACTGCCGAACAGCTCCATTATCCCTTACGGGAAGGCCACTTTCGCGTCTTTCGACACCTCAGCGGCGTGAATTCCGTGAAAGAGCGAGGTTAAGTCGGACGATGTCGGAGTCGGACAGCTCGCCGACGCGGTCACCAAGTCGTGAACGGCGGACGGTCGTGATCTTGTCAACCATGTGCCGGCATGCCTGACTCAGCCCGTTCTCGGGCGTCGGCTCGATCCCCACTCGGAAGAGCGGCGCTTCGGTCGGATCGGTCGTGAACGGGCACACCGTCACCGAGTCGGTGTCGAACCGATCGTCTTGGAGAATGGCCGCTGGCCTTGGCTTGCCGGCGTAGTCACTGCCGCCGGCAACGGTCCAGATCTCGCCTCGCCTCACTCCTCGGGCCAGACCGACACCGAGTCAACGAAGGCCTGGTCGTCAGCGCTGTGCTCACTCGCAGCGACTGCTCTCGCCTGGCGGTGCGCCTCCGCCGCGAATTCCGGCGCTCGGACGTCTGGCACCCAGATCTGGAGGGGTCGCAGCCCCTGGGCACGAAGACGTGCCCGGTGCTCGGCGACCCGGCGTCTCGAGGCAGCTGTCGTGGCCATGGGCCTCCATTCGTTACATGTAACGATAGCAGGATCGTCCCTGGGTCGAGCATGAGCTCCCGACCGGCGGTAGCGGACACTCGAGAGGCAACAAACAGTCGGGATAGTGGGGCAGGGGCGGCCCGTGACGAGCCATGGTGCTGGCATGGCGCTCGGCATCCAGTGCATGTGCTTCGACACGACCGACCCTTCGGGCCTCGCCGCCTTCTGGCAGGCTGCTCTCGGATGGCGGAGAACGCACGAAGACGACGGGGAAATCGTGCTCGAGCCACCGGCGGGCAGTCCCCAATGGGCACGCCGGCCTTCTTCGAGACGCGCGCGACGAAATGGGTGACCGCCGTCGGCATGATCGGCTCCAGTCCCGAAGGGGACCTCGAGAACATGAACGCGTCCTCGGCGATCTCGACGCCGAGATCTTCTGCCAGCGCGTCCACGTTCCCACGATGACGCCGCAGGACCTCGAGCGCCAGGTCGTCGAGCCCGATCCGCCGGCCGGCGTGGGTCTTCGTGGCCTTCTCTGCCCACCCGCCGCCTTCGAGCTCGTAGAGCGAGCGGGCGATCGTGAGCGTCGCGCCCTGCCGGTCGAGATCGGACCACCGCAGTGCGCATAGTTCGCCCCGGCGTGCGCCCGTGAGCGCGGCCATCACGAGCAGCGTCGCCATCATCGGCTCGACGTCTTCGGCTGCGGCGATCAACGTCCGAACGTCGCCCGGTGACGGTGCCCTGACTGGGGACGCATGAACTGCCGGCGGCGAGGCCCTGCGGCTGACGTCGCGCTCGACGAGATCCCAGCGCATCGCCTGGTGGAGTGCCGCGCCGATCAGTGCGTGGACCCGGCGGACGGTGGTCGACTTGTTACCCTTGGTCACGAGCGTGGCGTACAGCGCGTCGAGGTGCTGCGCGGTGAGCTTGGAGAGGGTCACGGTGCCGATGGCCGGCCGGATGACGGCATCGGCGATCTGGTGGTACTTGCGAAGCGTGGTCGGAGAGCGTCCCTGCATTG
>JAJYWG010000376.1 GCA_021791615.1 Actinomycetes bacterium | reverse complement strand
CCGACGATGAGTCCTTGGTCGTCGATCTCGACGTCGGGGAGGGAAGCGACGGTCTGGCGGACGTCGTCGACGGAGCGGCCGGCAGCAGCAGCCAGGTCCTCGACGCTGACTGGACGTCCATCGGCGAGGAGCCGCAGGAGTGGGCGGTACAGCCCGCCCATCGAGTCGAAGCTGGTCGTCTGGCGCAACCCCGCCGTGAGCTCGTCGATCTCCATGCCGTCCCTCCAGCGCTCGGATGCCTACCTCTCATGCTAGCATTCGCATAGACAGATACGTGAGGGAGGGACGGCATGGCCTACGACTTGGCGATCATCGGTTCCGGCGGTGCAGGGTTCGCGGCCGCCATCGCGGCAACGACACGAAGGCACTCGGTGGTGATGGTCGAGCGGTCGACCATGGGAGGGACCTGTGTCAACGTGGGCTGCATCCCCTCCAAGGCGCTGCTGGCTGCAGCCGAAGCCCGCCACGTCGCCGCCAGACAGGCCTTCCCCGGGATCACCACGTCCGCGGGTCCCCTCGACATGGCTTCGTTGGTTGCCGGCAAGATCGAGCTGGTCGACATGCTGCGCCACGAGAAGTACGAGGACCTGGCTACCGACTATGGCTGGGAGGTACGCCGGGGCGAAGCCCGCTTCGTGGAGGGACCGGCATTGGAGGTGGACGGAGAGCGGATCGAGGCGACCCACTACCTGGTGGCGACCGGGGCCTCCCCGTGGGTTCCCCCCGTCCCCGGTCTGGAGGAGACCGACTACCTGACCTCGACCACCGCCTTGGAGCTCGAGCACCTGCCAGAGTCGATGATCGTGGTGGGCGGCAACTACGTGGGTTTGGAGCTGGGTCAGCTGTTCGCCCGCCTGGGCAGTGCCGTCACCCTTCTCGAAGCGCTCCCCCGGCTGGCGGCCGGTGAGGAGCCCGAGATCTCCGAGGTGATCGAAGGTGTGCTCGTCGACGAGGGCGTCGACGTGTGGACATCCGCATCGCTGGCCAAGGTGTCCCGGGAGGGCGAGAAGATCGTGGCCACGGTCGCAGACGGGCGGGAGGTCCGGGCAGAGGCCATCCTGATGGCCACCGGACGCCGGGCCAACACCGCCGGGTTGGGTCTCGATGTGGTGGGTGTCGAGGTCGGCCCGACCGGGGCGGTCGATGTGGACGACCAGCTGCGAACCGCCAACCCCAGGATCTGGGCGGCCGGGGATGTCACGGGAGCACCCCAGTTCGTCTACGTGGCCGGGTCCCACGGCACCATGGTGGTGGAGAACGCCTTCGAGGATGCAGGGCGGCGGGTCGACTACTCGCACCTGCCGCGGGTGACCTTCACCACCCCCAACATCGCGGCCGTGGGTTTGACTGATGCTGAGGTCGGGCCGGCCGGGCTCACGTGCACGTGCCGGGTGTTGCCACTCGCCTACGTTCCGCGGGCCATCGTCAACCGTGACACCCGCGGCGTGGTCAAGATCGTCGCCGAATCCAGCACGGGCCGGGTGGTCGGGATCCACATGATCGGCGCCAACGCCGGAGACGCCATCCTGGCCGCCACCTACGCTTTGGAGGCAAACATGACCGTCGACCAACTAGCCCACACCTGGGCGCCGTACCTGACCATGGCCGAGGGGATCAAGCTCGCCGCCCAGTCGTTCTCCACCGACGTCGCCAAGCTGTCATGCTGCGCAGCATGAGTACCGCGCTCGCGGCCCATCGCCCGCCACCAACCCCACCACTCCCTACCGACCCGGCAGGGCGGGAGCTGATGGCCAAGTTCTACCGGGCGCTCGGCGACCCCACGCGGCTCGACCTGCTCGAGTTCTGTGCCGACGACGAACGGACCGGCAACGAGTGCGTCGAACGGGCCGGGCTCTCCCAAGGGCGAATCTCTGCCCACCTCACCTGCCTGGTCTCGTGCGGGCTGGTCTCGGTGCGCCGCCAGGGCCGCTTCGCCTACTACCGGGTCACCGATCGGAGAGTGGCCGAGCTGGTCAGGATCGGCCAGGGGGTCGTTGCTGACCACGCCGCCTCGATTGCCGCGTGCATCAGGGTCGCCTCGCCGGTCTGAGGATGCCGGGAGTGGCCGGCGGGCAGCCGGTGGGCGACGATCGTCCGGATGGACCAGATGCAGCACCAAGCTCCCCCGACCGAGTAGACGGCCCGCCGAGCTGGCGAACCCCTGTCGAAGCGCTCGCTGTCTGCCTGCACCGTCCGAACCGCCGACGTGTCGGAGCCATCGCCGTTGTCATCGGGACGCTGTTGGTGGTTATCAATCAAGGTGGCGTGCTCGTCTCCGGACATACCAGCTGGGTGGTCTGGGTCCGCGTCGCCCTCGACTACGTGGTTCCCACGTGCGTCTCGACGATGGGTGTCCTCGCCGGGACTCGGCGCAGTACTCCGAACCGTCTGTGAACGCCGGGTAGTGCGCCGGTCGGAGGCTTGTGTCTCTCCCGGCGCGTCCGTGTTGACGGAGAGCAGCCCGTCGCTGGGGAATAGCCGATCCGTGCTCACCACGCGTCAGATACCGCAGGGCGTGT
>JAJYWG010000238.1 GCA_021791615.1 Actinomycetes bacterium | reverse complement strand
CCATCCTCCTCGGCTCGCCGGTTGTGCGTGGCCAGTTCCAGGTCCCCGTTTGTGGCCACGAGAAGTCCCGGCTCCTCGCAGTGGTGTTCACGCTAGACGAGCTTGGGACCTCCCCTCTTCTGGCGGGACTCTCTGAGCCGGAACGACTCTCCCGAGGTGGCCACCACGACACTGTGGTGGAGGAGCCGGTCGAGCAGGCTGACGGCGGTGTTGGTCTCGGGGAGGAAGCGCCCCCAGTCCTCGAACGGCCAGTGCGAGCCGATGCCGAGGGAGCGCCGTTCGTAGGCGGCGGAGACGACGCGGAAGAAGAGCTGGGCGCCTGTGTCGTCCATCGGGGCGAAGCCGATCTCGTCGACCACGATGAGATCGGCGCGCAGGATCTGCTCGATGACCCGGCCGACCGAGTTGTCGGCCAGACCCCGGTAGAGGGTTTCGACCAGGTCGGCGGCGCTGAAGTAGCGCACCCGCTTGCCGGCCTCGACGGCGTGGCGGCCGAGAGCGACGAGGAGGTGGGACTTGCCCGTCCCCGCCGGGCCCACGAGGCACAGGTTCTCCTTGGCGTCCACCCACTCGAGCGAAGCGAGGTAGTCGAAGCTCGCCCGTGGCACCGAGGAGGCCGAGACGTCGAACTCGTCCAAGGACTTGGCGACTGGGAAGGCGGCGGTCTTCATGCGCCCGGCCGCGTTCGAGGCATCGCGCGAGGCGATCTCGGCTTCGACGAGGGTGCGAAGGAACTCCTCTGGAACCCAGCGCTGGGTCTTGGCCACCACCAGCAGCTCGGGCGCCAGGGTGCGCATGGCACGCAGCCGCAGTCGGCGCAGCGCTGCGTCGAGGTCCGCGGCGAGGGGCGCGGGGGTTGTGCTCATGACTCCTCCCCGACGGCATAGTTGGCAAGCGAGCCAGTGGTGACCGCCGGCAGGTCGACGATGAGCGCGTCGCCCGGTCCTCTGGGCCGGGGCACCCCGGCGCCAGCAGCCAGGATCGAGCGCACGTCGGCGGCCCGGAAGCGCCCGAACTCGACCGCCCGGGCAAGGGCGACGACGAGGGGCTCGGTCCCATGCGCGGCCTGCATCGCCACCAGCTCGGCGAGGTCGGCGGCCAGGGTGGTCATCCCCCGGGAGGCCGCCCCCTTGATGAAGGCTTCGGCCACCGGCCCCATGGCACAGAAGGCGTTCTCGGTGGCGGTCTTGGGCCGCACTGCCCGGCGGGGAGCGCGCCGAGCACCCCCGTAGTGCTCGTCGTGGATACAGGCCTCACCAGGGGCGATGACGTCGTGGGTGGCGATGATCTCCCCCAAGAGCACCACCATGACCTCCCCATCGGCGACCCGCACCTCGACCTGGAGTCCGACGTGGACGTCGGGCACCGAGTAGCGGGCGGAGTCGACCCGGATGCAACTGAGGCGATCCACCTTGCGCACGACGACCTTGCCGATCCGGGCCCGCAGGGAGGGCAACGGGCCGAGCAACGTCCGCTCGATCTCGAGGCGCTCGGCCGGGATGGCGGCGATGTCGGCGTGGCGCACACCGTTCACCTCGGCACACCACGCCGCCCCCGCGGTATTGGCCCGGACGAGGTCTGAGACGCTGAGCTCTTCGGGGATCATGAGATCGGACTTCACGTAGCCCACGAGGTTCTCGACGATGCCTTTGGATGCCGGGTCCGCCCCCTCACAGAAGTCGGGCCGGGTGCCGTAGTGGGTGACGAAGCGCACATACGCCGGCGTCGGGATGACGAGCCCCGCCACGGTGCCACCCTTCAGGCACCCCATGCGGTCGGTGAGCAACGTCTTGGGCACCCCGCCGATCGTCTCCATACACTGGGCGAGGGCAGCCATGGTGGCCTCGGCGCCGAGGTTGTCGCTGAAGGACACGAAGCGGAACCGGCTCCACGCCAGCACAGCGCAGAAGACGAACAACGGCCCGATCTCGCCCCAGTCGAAGACCAGCATGTCACCCGGCGCCCACACGCCTGGGCGGCGCCCCCGGTGATGGTCCCGGCGCCAGGTGGCCTTGGCCTCGGCGACCGCCCGGCGCAGGTTGCGCGCCGACCCGGCGTAACCGGCGGCACGCACCACGGGTAGGAGCCGCTTGGCCGAGATCCGGCCCTGGGTCTTGGCCACCCGGTCGGCGACGAGGTTGGCCACCGCGTCGTAGTTGTGCTCTACGAGCCTGCCCTGACCCGACGTGGCGTCTTGGAGCACCCTGGCCTTGGCCACTGCCCGCTTGACGGTCTTGGGGGTCGTGCCGCAGATCTGTGCTGCGGCCGAGTAGGAGCCAACCTCTTGGTAGGCGGCATACATGTCCATTCGTTCCCTCGCTGATTTCATGGAGCTGTCCCTTCGGTCGGTCCGGCGGTTGGGTTGCACCGCCACCGTGACCGGCTGAAGGGACCCTCAGGTGGATGCTGCAGCGAGGACCGGGACTTCTCATGGCCAAAATCAGGGACTTCTCATGGCCACCAGCTGGGACTTCCCACGGCCAAAACCGGGGACTTTTTCATGGCCATTCACACGAAGATCA
>JAJYWG010000454.1 GCA_021791615.1 Actinomycetes bacterium | reverse complement strand
TCTGGCCCGTTCTCATTTGGGGATCCGCCTGCGGGACCGGCATGGTGCTCGCTCTGGCAAGCACCGTGTCGGTCGGGGCAGTCGGGCTGGGACCAGGTGTCAGTGTGTCGGGCTGGTTAGGGTCCATACGATGGGCTGGAAGGTCTGGAAGGTGAGTGTCCCATCCGAGGTCGTGCTCGGCAGAAGCTTGGGGTATGCCTGGGTGGTGGTGCTGAAGTTGGGATTGTAGATGTACACGGCGGTGGCACCGGTGTGGATGGTGAAGGTCACGAGCTTGTTGGTGGCCGTCCCGAAGTTCACGCTGGAGCTCTGGGGCCCCGTGTACGAGATGCTCTGCCCGTCGATGCGCTCGGTTCCCCCGGCGCTCGGGGAGTTGGGGTAGTTGCCGAACTCGCTGGTGCAGCCCGTAGGCGTGCCGGTCGAGTCATTGCAGACCTGGAGGCCGAAGGTCTTGACGGCTTGGCCACTCGGGGGAGCCACGTCGAGGCCATTGGGCCAGTTGCCGAGGATGGCCAGTTCATCGTGGGCGACGGCTCCCTTGGCGAAGGTGGCAGTGATCCCAAAGCCGCTGACGCTGCCCCCGTTGGGGGTGATCACGGCGGTAGCGAACGCGGTGGCCGCAACGGGCGGGCCGCTGGCGAACGCGGTGGCGGACGGTACGGCGGTGAGCATGCCGACGCTGAGGGCGCCGAGCGCCAGCTTGGATCCGAGGTGTCGCATGAGATTCCTCCGTAGGGGTCGAAGTTGTCGGCTACAGGAACGCAGGGGCGGGCGGAATGGTTCAACCAGGTTCGTGATGAACGATTTCGCTCGTGCCTGCGTTGTAGAAGTCATGACCGCGTCGCACAACAAGGGGAGTCGTGGCCCGCGGTGACGCTGGCGGCCGCCCAGCGGTGCCTCCTCTCGCCGAGCGCCTCCTCGTGGCCCTCCACGACGAGTACGCCGGAGTCCTCTTTGCGTTTGCCTTCCGGCTGTCAGGGGATCAGCAGAGGGCGGAGGACGCCGTCTCCGAAGCGCTCCTGCGGGCGTGGCAGCACCCCGAGGCCGTCGAGGGTGGCCGCGGGTCCGCCCGGGCGTGGCTTTTCACCGTGGTCCGCAACTACCTGACCGACAGTTGGCGCCGGGACGCGGCGAGGCCTCGCACTGCGGGCGCGGAGCGCCTGGATGGCCTCGCCGGCCCCGACGAGGTCGAGCGCGCCGTGGAGACCTGGGCATTGGCGGACGCCATGGCGCTCCTCAGCAACGAACACCGTCAGGTGCTGTACTACTCCAGCTACCTCGGTTACTCCGTGGACGAGACCGCAGCAGAACTCGGGATCCCGGCCGGCACGGTCAAATCGAGGACCTATTACGCCCTCCGGGCCCTTCGCTCGATACTCGAAGAAATGGGATACGTCCGATGACGAACCACGACGATCTGAGATTGTCGCTCGGCTCCTACCTGACCGGTGCGCTCGGACCCACAGCGCGAGCCGAGATCGACGTTCACCTCCAGCGCTGCGAACCCTGCAGGGCCGAACTGGTCGAGCTCGCCGCGTTGCCCGGCCTGCTCGGGCGCCTCGGTCCAGGGCAATTCGACGCCCAGCGAGCCGACCCCAGCATGCGAGGTACCAGCCCGTCAGCCTCCGACCGGGTCGGCGCTGCGGCTGGCGGACCGCCGGATGGACTGCTCAGCGGGCTGCTGGCCCAGGCCCGGGAGATCCAGGACCGGTCCCGCCGGCGCCTTCGTCGCCTGCAGGCAGCGACGGCCGCCGTCGCCGTGGCTGCGATCGTGGCGGCGGCTTTCGCAGTGGCGCCCAATCTGACATCGGCGCCGGGCGTCACCTACCAGCTGCGAGCCGAGGCGACCTCGGCGCATCTCGCCGGCCGGGTGACGCTGCTGCCCAAACCGTGGGGCACCGAGCTGGCGCTGACGCTGCAGGGCTTACCCCCCCGGGAGGACTGCACGGCCGTGGTCACCGGAGTACACGGGCAACGTGCGACCATCGGTAACTGGTCGGCGACCCCGGACCACGTCGCGCGGGTCGACGTGGCCAGCGACCTGTCGCCATCGCAGCTGGCCTCGCTCACCGTCGAGACCCTCGCCGGTACGCCACTGCTCGGCGTCACCCTCCCCCGAGCAGGATCATGACAAGGGTTGGCCGGGGCGTCCGAGTGCAGCCGGCACACCCATCCGTAGGCGTCACGTTGGAAACCACTGGCGGCTTCTTCGACGAGGCGAGCACTGCTCGCCCCTCCTCACCGAGCGGCCGTCCTGTAGGACAAACCTCCTACCGGAGCACCCAGGTCAGCGATGTCCCGACCGGGGAGCGTCCCGCAAGACCCGCCCGGCGATCTGCCCGGTCACGGGGCGCTATCCGCAACGGAAGCACGACCCGTCACGTTGCTCGCAGCCACTACCGCCGTGTGCTCCCGAGGTAGCCAGGGGCCGACAGAACGATCCCGCTCGCGCAGCCGTCGACGCGGCCCGGACCAGCCGACCGATGGGTGCAGATCGACGGCTCTAGATCCAATACCATTTAGTTAT
>JAJYWG010000020.1 GCA_021791615.1 Actinomycetes bacterium | reverse complement strand
TGGAACGAACCCAGCGATGGGCGGTTCTCCGGTCCAGGCGCTCGCCCGAGGCACGGCGGAGGATCGGCCCTTGCGTCCGCTCGCCCACGGCCAGGTCGATCATCCGGGCGGTTCGCGGCACAAGAGGGATGACTGCGGGCTTGGAGCCCTTGCCCATGATCCGAAGAGTCCGGTGACCTCGGTCGAACCCCAGGTCCTCGACGTTGGAGCCGCAGGCCTCGCTCACCCGCAGACCGTTCAGGCCGAGCAGGACAGCGAGGGCCCCATGGGCGTGGTCAAAGTGCTCCGCGGCGAAGAGGAACCGTCCGAGCTCGGAGCGGCCCCCAAAGAACCGGACGTGAGGTTTTCCCTCATCCGGCTCAGCGACACCTCTTCACCGGACGGCATGCACGGGGCCGTGCCGGACGCTTCCCACCAGACGGACGAGCCCCAGGTACTCGTGGTCGATCACGACACGCAGGCCGTAGTTGCGACCATGATGGCCGTGCTTCTTCGAGATGAAGAGGACGAGAACAGTCGTGTGACGTTGCTGGTCGGCATGGACGAGACCGAAAACACCGAAGCGGCGACCATCCTCTCCTGCATGGAGCGCATCTGCGCAACCCGGCTCGCCGGACGCATCCAGTGCCTGATCACCGACATGATCATCCGTGGCAAGCACATGGTGCCGCTCTATCGCCGCTGCGGGGTGATCCCGGTCACCAAGGTCGCGGCGGCCTCGGACGACGGTTCGAGTGAGGACGGCGAAGACGGCGTGCCATCAGGAGGCGGGCGGTCCGACAACGAGCAGGAGAAGACGGCGAAGAAGCTCCAGCTCGGGACCCAAAGCCATGTCCTTCCCAACGGGAAGGAGTGCAAGCACATGCTCTCGCGCGTCGACGGTGCGTTGGTCGAGGTCGACTTCAACGAAGACGGAAGCAAGCTGATCGAGGTCGGCAGACCCGCACTTCTCCAAGTCAAACGCAGTGTCTCCAACTCGTCAGAGGAGCCATTCCGTTTCAACGAGCAGTACCGCATCGAGTGTCCTGATGGCGCTTTCACGTTCTTCCTTTGCCTGGAACAAGTCGCACAACGGGGACGACGGCCGGCACGTGGCCGAGAACAGCCGCATCTTCCCCGAACGAAGTGAGGTCTTCACAGCCCGCTATGGGAGTGGGCGCAACACGTCGGAGGGTGGCAACGCGCAGATGAAAGACGCCTACCCCCACAAGCGCAGCCAGGCGAGCGGGCGCCTCCCCGTGCTGCTGGACGCCTACTTGTACTTCGTGGTCGACAATGCGAAGACCTGGTACTTCCGGTGTGGTTGGGAAGTGGTCGACCCGTTGGTGCATGTCTCAGACGTTGACACCTTGGCGGGCTGACCCCGTCGCTACTTCGATTCTTGCTCGTACACGGTGAGCTTGCCGGCACTGAAGACGCCCGACTCGCCCTCGACTCGGGACCCCGGGCCGAAGCCTCCAACGCAGGCGACCTCGTCTCCGTCGTCAGCGAATGGGGCGCCAGTGTGGTCGAAGACGACCGGCTCTCCGGGGCCGCCAGCGCGGTGCTCAGGCTGAAGGCGGACACTGACCCGGCGTCTCCCTGCCTCGACCACGAAGTCGCAGTCGTCGTCGGCGTCGGGCCGGCGGAGGATGCCCTGGAGACGAGCAGCGCGCATCGCCGCCATCTCCCCGCCGATTCGCAGCGTCCGCCGTGGCGGCTGGTCGTCGCTGGCCGGCTCATCCTCGCGCACGGTCGAGATCGGGCCGATCTGGGTGACGTGGAGCACCACGGGGGCGGCGGCGTTCCGGATCGCCGCTTCGTCGGCACTGGGGCGAAGGGCCATGTCGCCGACCAGGGCATCGGATCGCCGCTCGACGCTCCACTGCGCGATCCCGTGCATGAGCCCCCGACGCCTGAGGCGATGACCGAGCCAGGAGGCCAGGTTCTCCTGCGGCTCCTCGGGCCCAGGGGGCCAGAGCGCCTCGCGGTAGTCGCCGACGGCGCAGGCGAAGTCTCCCTCCTTGCAGTGCCAGGAGATCCGCTCGTCCGTCTCGACTGCCGCGAGCGCGCTCCCGTGGGTCGGGCAGGGGGGCGCGTTCGTGCCGAGAAGCGGGTTGAGCGCCTCTTGGAGGGCGGTGGCGAACGCGCTGAGATCGCCCAGTTTCTCTCCGTCCAGTCCGAGCGAGATCGTCGGGCGGTCGGCTGGGCGGACGTGGACGGTGAGGGGTGCTTGTCGTGCCGTTGCCGTCCACGTGATGCCGGGACGGATCCTCGTGGTCACGTCGTCGAAGAGCCCGTCGAGCCACTGGATGACGCCGCTGGCCACAAGGTCATTCCAGCACCACGCGAAGTCTGACGCTGCAGCAAGAGGCCGATGCCACTACCTGCACGATCCGGGGTGCGGGAAGGCCGGAGGTAGGCTTCCCGTCGCCGGAGTAGGCACCTGAGCAAATAGCAATCCAAGTTGCCATCCGCCGCCCCCGTAGCTCAGAGGAAAGAGCGTCGGTTTCCTAAACCGTGCGTCGCAGGTTCGAGTCCTGCCGGGGG
>JAJYWG010000249.1 GCA_021791615.1 Actinomycetes bacterium | reverse complement strand
TCGGGTGGTGGTCGAGCCCGACCTCTCGCTTCCGGGCCATCCCGAGGTCTTCGTCGCCGGCGATGCCGCCGCCGCGCCGGGTCCTGACGGCGCGGTGCGGGGTGAGGGGCACCTCGAACAGGGCAGTACCCAGCGGTTCTTGCCCCAGCTTGCCCAGGTCGCCCTCCAGTCGGGCGACCACGCCGCCCGCCAGGTGATCAGCCGCATCGAAGGCCGTCCGACCACGCCCTTCGCCTACCACGACAAGGGGGTGATGGCGACGATCGGGCGCCGCTCGGCGGTCGCCCAGCTGCCACGCGGCGTGATCGTCCGGGGGAGCCTCGGCTGGATCGCCTGGCTCGTCCTCCACCTCGTCTACCTGATCGGCTTCCGCAACCGCGTGGTGGTCTTGGTCAACTGGGTCTGGCACTACTTCCGGTGGCCGTCGGGCCCACGGCTCATGATCGGTGACGTCCCAGCAGGGGCGCCGACGGGGTCGAGGCAAGGGCACGTCGACTGCCCCGAGTGCCGGGCCTGAACCGCCGTCTGTGCCATCGCCGCCGCGATCCGGGCGTCGGCTTCCGCAGATCTTTGCGCCGGGAAGTGGTCCGCGCCGGGCGCCGGCTATTGGTGCGGTGAGCCGGGCTTTACGACCATGAGGACGATGATGGCCAGGAGCGCCATCGTCGCCAGGTAGTTGAGGACGAGTGCCCGACGGTCGCCGAGAAGGGCGCGCAACTCTGCATTCGGTGGGAGGTCTTGGGCGGCCAGGGCGGTGGCGAGCTTACGGGCCTGCTTGGGCCGCTGCCCGCCCACCGACCCGATCACGGCGACCAGGGCGAGGAGGCCGATCGCCGCGTCGACCCAGGGCGTGCCGTAGCCCCAGTGCCCGAGGGCGACCAGCCACAGCCCGAAGCCGGCGGCGAACAGCAGCCCTCCGGCCACCAGTACGGCGCCGATGCGGGCGAGGCCGAGCAGGAGGGCCATCTCGGCACAACTGCTCCGTCGCCGCGCCGCCTCGAAGCCCACCGTGGCGACGACCGTGCCCGAGACGAGCGAGAAGGCGCCGAGCAGGTGCAGGCACAACGCAAGGTCGTAGAGCCAGGCAGCGGTCACGGTCGGACCAGCAGGCGCCCGGTCACCGTGCCAGCCCAGAGGCGGGGGCGCATCGTCGTTCCGAGAGGTATGGCCATATCAGGTCTGCCGGCTCTCCTCGAGCGCCTGGATCCGCCGCCGGAGCTCATGCTCGCGAGCCCGGCGCTCGGTGACGTCGCGCAGGATCGCTGCGACGTGGCCGACCGAGCCGTCGTCCGCTTGGAGCAGGACGACACTGAACTCGATCGAGACGGTCCGCCCGTCCGCGTGACGGGCCGGCACGGCCAGGAGCTCCGCTGCGCCGTAGCGGGTCGAGCCGCGGGCCATCGCCGCACGGAACCCCTCGTTGTGGCGCTGGCGCAGCCGCTCGGGAATGATCGCATCGAGCGTCGAACCCACCATCTCCTCCGGCCCGTAGCCGAAAATGCGGGCCGCGCCGTCGTTCCAGTAGCAGATGGTGCCGGCGGCGTCGACGATCACGACCGCGTCGGGAGCGTGCGCCACGGCGGCGAGGACCACGTCCCCTGGCAGCATCATCGTGTCACCCTGGGGCATCAGGGCTCCTTCCTCTCGTTCGGTCTCCGCGACCACGACATGGTGCTACCGCAACCGACCGTCCGAACCGCAGCTCGATTCGGTGGACGCCGGGCGGCGACCGGTCTCACTGCTCGGCCGGTGGGGTGGCCGGGCGTGGATCGAGCGCCAAGGCAGCGGCCAGCTCGGTCCACTCCTCGATCGGGAGCCGATCGGGGCTCGGCGTGAGGACCTGGATGGCGACGTGGTCGGCGCCGGCGTCGAGGTGCGCGCCGACTCGGCGGGCGACCCGCGCCGCAGGTCCCCCGACCACCAGGGCGTCGACGAGGCGGTCACTGCCACCTCCTGCGAGGTCCCGGTCGGTGAAGCCGAGGTCCGCCAGGTTGCCCCGGTAGTTGGCGAGCCGGAGATACGCGTCGAGGTGCGCTCTGGCGACACGCCGGGCGACCTGGCAGTCGGAGGTGACCACGACCGCGACCTCCGGGCAGAGCAGCTTCCCCGGGCCGACGATCCGGCGTGCCCGCTCGGTGTGCTCGACGGGGACCAGGTAGGGGTGGGCACCGTCGGCGCGTTCGGCCGCCAGCGCCAACATGCGAGGGCGCAGGGCCCCGAGCACCCGGGTCAGGGTCACCGGGTCGGGCAGCGGCGCCCGGTACGGCGCCTGGTCCATGGCGTCCAGGTAGTGACGCATGGCACTGAGCGGACGCTCGTAGCGGTGGCCCCGGGGCTCGACCAGGCGGTCGTGGCTGACGCCCAGACCGAGGAGGAAGCGGCCACCCCAGGCCTCAGCCAAGGTACGCTGCCCGGCGGCCATGGCCGCGGGATCACGGGCCCAGATGTTGGCGATGCCGGTCGCCACCACCAGGTGGTCGGTCGCCGACAGGAGCAGCGCCGCGTTGGCGAAGGCCTCGCGCCGGCTCGCCTCGCCGACCCACAGCGCGCCGTAC
>JAJYWG010000371.1 GCA_021791615.1 Actinomycetes bacterium | reverse complement strand
CATCAGCGAGATGCCGGCTCCGCCTCGGCGGCTTGCCGCGTTCGCCGCTACCCGCGCTGCAGCCGTGCCGGTGGAGGCGGGTTCCGACGAGGTCCTCGCTCAAGTCACGGTGACCTTCGAGATAGCGGATTGAGGCTTGGAGGTTCGATAAGGCGGCACCGGAGAACCACCAGAGGCGCCTGGCCGCCGCGGCCACCGACGACCCCGCGGTGGGAGGGGGCGACCAGACCACTCGCAGGTGAGGGTCAGAGAATCTGTCACGTGACGCATTCTGCCTTACCCCGGAAGTACCCCGCTCCCATCCGGCAAGTACCCCGCGAGGCGCGTCGTCGCTGGTAGCCCGCCTGCGGGTGAGCCGGACTGGGATACAAGCGCCCCCGGCCGGTGGTATGTGTCGTGTGGCCCACTGGAGGGGGCAGGTGATAAGGGGCCTGGTCAGCCATCTGGCCAGAGCCGCTCGGCATTCGCGGCAGCAGCCACCAACTCCGAGCCGTCCACTTGAACAGAGCGCTCATCGATGTCCATCTCTGGCCAGACTGCGATCCAGCTCATTGGTCGGAAGCGAGGCGAAGTACTGACACGTGTGTAGTTCGGTCGTGGTAGGCAGGGGGCTCCAACCGCCCTAAGCAAGCCGGAGGAGCCCCCATGCCCACCACGCAACGTAGCGCCCGTGTCGAGGTCGAGTTGGACGGGATCGTCGATCTCGCCGAGTTGGAGGCCGCAGCGTTGGACTTCGCCCGACGTGCTCCTGGTGATCTCGTCGCCGCCGCGGTCAAGACGCTCACCGTCGAGCTATTCGACGCGGTGATCGGCCCGTTCGGCTTTCCCCTCGCCGACGCGCAGCAGCCCGAGGCGCCGTGGTCGTGCACGGGCTGTGGCTCGTCTCGCGGGTTCCGCCGGCGCGGCCAGCGCCCGGGCGGGCGGAGCGTGACGACTGCGGCGGGGCGGGTGCGCATGGAGGCGTGGCAGGTGGCCTGCCGATCCTGCGGGCGGCGCTTCGTGCCGGTCCTCGAGCTGCTCGGCCTCCGCGCCCACCAGCGCCGCACCGAGGCGCTCGGCGAGCTGGCAGCAGGCCTGGCGGTCGAGGTCGCCTACGCGAAGGCGTCGCGGCTGCTGGGCGAGCTCACCGGCATCGAGGTCTCCCCTCGCACGATCCGCCGTGACACCCTCGCCTTGGCCCCCGAGCGCCTCGGCCCCGAGGACAGCTCGGTCCCGGTGCTGCTCTTGGACGGTACCGGGGTGCGCGCGGGGGACAAGAAGCTCGGCGTCGAGCTGCACCTGGCGGTCGGACTGGTCGCCAGGCGTCGTGAGGGCGGCCGGGTCGTGGTCGAGGCTCGTCTGCTCGGCGCGACCCTCGGCGAGGCGTGGTCGGCGATGGCCAAGCTGCTCGGTGGGGTCCGCCCTGGCCTGGTGATCGTGGACGGCGAGGAGGCGATCACCGACCTGGCCGAGGCGGTCTTCGGATCGAGGACCCCGATCCAGCGTTGCCTGTTCCACCTCGAGTCCCAGACACGGTGGATGGCCCGCTACTTGGACCGTCTGCCCGCCGAGGTCGCCGACGACCTTCGAGAGCGCCTGCACGCATTGCTCCTCGACGCTTACGAGACCGCCGACCTCGAGGCCGCTACGGCCGCCTACACCGATCTCGTCGAGGTCGCCAGATCCGTCGGGGCAGCCAAGGCTGCCGGCCATCTGCTCAACGCAGCCCCACATGCCCTGACGTTCTTGACCCATCCCGACGCGGGCCGGCTGCTGTTCGGCGACAAGGGACGCCCCGAGCTGGCGACGGGGGTGCTCGAACGGGTCATGCGAGAGATGAACCGGCGCACCGACGTCGGGGTGCGCTGGTCGGTCCCCGGCGCGAGAGGCCTGCTCATGGTCAAGCTCGGGCGCAAGTACCACCACGGGAGATGGGCCAAGCCCGGCGAGCCCGAGGCGCCGGCGCGGGCGCGCTTCGCCCTGGTCGCCTGAGGGGCGCCAAGAAGCGAATGCGTTGGCCCGGCGTGTCGTCAGGCGGCCTACCGGCGCCGGACGGCCGCAGGCGTGGCTGAGAACGCCCCACTGCAGCGCTCAGGAGGACGAGCGCGTTGCCTCCTCGGTGCAGGAAGCGCCCGGAGCGACCCTGGCGCCACGGCCGACGCCTGGACCCGCCTGAGCCCTGCGCCGCGCAGCGACGGCGTCGTCGGCCAAGAACGCCACGATCACCCGCAAGGCACGGGCCGCTTACCCGAACGCGTCGCTTCGGCTCACGAGCCCCCCACTGCCGCACACCCCCCAGAGGGGGGTGTTTGGCGCCGGGAGCGCCGCTACAGCCCGCTGCGGGTAACTCCGACGGGCTTTCACCGGCTGCGACATGCCAGGCGCCCCGTGGCTTCCAAGTAGCTCGAGCGCGCCCGAAGGAAGAGGGATCCACCACTTCGTCCACCACCCAAGCTACCCTCACCTCGTCTCACCCTCGGTGGCCGGCTTCTCGACCGACCCCATCACCAAACCCAGCGGTTGACCCCTTGGCCCATACCGTCGATGTCAGTAGTTCGCCTCACTACCCAAAGATCAGCGGGC